>NZ_JAAKMV010000012.1:0-155975 GCF_049170575.1 Aeromonas sp. 604282
GTTAAAGAGCGACGCAACAGTTCGTTGCTGCGGGAGTGGAATTCTACTCAACCGCCTTCTCGAGTCAAGCCTTATTTGCAAAGGCTTTTCGAGGTTACCGACTTGGCTTTCTGCGTTTCCGCTTGCCGTGTCGATGGAGGCGCATTATAGGGAGTGAATTCGTTCTGGCAAGCGGATAATTGCAAAAAGATGGCTTTCGCCGTTTGTTCGCTCACAAAGCCACCAATTGGCATATTAAACCGGCGAAATCAGCTCGCTACAGGCACCGCGATAGCAAAATCAGGCTATCTGCCACGGTTTATCACTGCACTCTCACTGCTTGCCCTTATCAACACATCGGTTTTAATTGAACATTTGAAAAGCCAATTTATAATTGGCTTTTCAAATGTTCAATTAAGGTTTCGTCATGCATCAGATCCTGGATAGCCGTAAAGAGGAGAAAATTGTTCCTCTGTTCCGCCTCGGGTTTCGGCCTTTCTTCCTGCTCGGCGCCTTGTTCTCAACATTGGTAATGCTGGGCTGGCTTGGGCAGCTCAATGGCTGGTTCGTCTTGCCGGGGATTGGCAATCCCATCTGGTGGCATGCACACGAGATGTTGTTTGGCTTCGGAGCAGCAATTGTTGCAGGATTTCTGCTGACCGCAGTGCAAAACTGGACCGCTCACCCCGGGGTTAGAAGCTGGCCGCTAGTGCTGATCGTGGTGCTGTGGGCATTACCGAGAGCTTTGCTGCCCAGGCTGGGCGAACACAATACCTTCTTGATGGCGGCAGACCTGCTCTGGCTACCGCTTTCTGCTTGGTATCTGGCCAAACCTATCGTGCAGACTAAACAATGGCGCAACCTCTTCTTTGTGCCTCTGCTGGTTGTTCTGACCCTGCTCAACGCTGCCAGCTGGTTGTGGGAGGCACAGTGGGTAGATATGGAACATCTGCTCGTTACCACGGTGCTCTTGTTTACGACCCTGATCGCCGTGATGGGAGGACGAGTCATCCCCTTCTTTACCGCCAGAGCCACAGGGATAGAAAAAGCAGTTCCTATTCTCTGGCTGGAGCGCACGGCTCTTGCCACGCTGTGGCTCACCCTGGTGACCTGGCTGCTGCTACCCACACAGTGGACCACCAGCATCTATATGTTCCCTCTATATATAGTGGCGGCCGTTTTGCATCTGTGGCGTCAGTTGCGTTGGCGGCTGCCGTCCACTCTTGGCCAGCCTCTCTTGTGGTCGCTGCACCTCGCCTACCTGTTTATCCCACTTGGATTGTTCGCCCTTGGTGCTCTAGCAGCCGGCCTGCCCATCAGTCTGTCGCTGGCCAGCCATCTGCTCAGTGCTGGCTGCATGGGGACAATGATTCTGGGGATGATAGCCCGGGTTTCCCTTGGTCACAGTGGCCGGGCCTTGCAGGTGGGGCGCAGGATCCAGTGCGCTTTCGCGCTGGTGATCATGGCCGCCCTACTCAGGGTCGTGATCCCGCTATTCTGGCCTGCCTATACCCTGCACGGCTGGAACCTGAGCGGCCTGGCCTGGAGCCTGGCGTATGGTCTGTTTGTCTGGGTCTATGCCCCCATACTGACCAGCCCTCGTGCAGATGGGCGACCTGGCTGAGCCACCAGCTCAAGACCTGCTGGCCGGATAGTGGATCAGATTGTGGAAGATAGCCGGGGCCACCCCCTGATTGCGATAGCCATGAGGGCGATCAGCCGCAAAACGCACCGCCTCTCCCTGTGTCAAGGAACGCCACTCTCCATCCACCAGCACGTCCATCTGGCCGCTGATGACGATGACATGCTCGGTCACTCCGGGCTCATGGGGTTCTGATTCTCGCTGATAACCGGGCAACAGAGTCAGCTCAAACAGTTCGAATCCAAAGCGCCTCTCATAAGGGAAGAGAGGGGCGACCTGCATGCCCTCTCCCGCAGGCTGCTGGCGAATCGCATCGGCGGTGCGATAGAGCACTTCCCCCTGCTCTGCCGGAGTCGGCTCGATGAAGCTGGAGAAAGAGACCCGAAAGCCGGTCGCGATCTTCCACAAAGTGGCAACCGTCGGGCTCGATTCCCCTCGCTCAATCTGGCCCAGCATCGCCTTGCTGACACCAGTCTCTCGCGCCGCTACATCCAGGCTCCAGCCCAGTTCACTGCGTAAACTCTTCAGACGTTGTGCCAGATGCTGATTCACCTCTTGCATGACTGCCTCTTTGTTGCGCTTGCTTGAATCGCCTTGTGCGCTATAACGCACAGCGATATAGTCTGAAGCAATATTGTACGTAATAACGCACAAACCGCCACAACCCCACAAGGACGTTATATGCCCTTTGCCCTTCCCCATCTGGTCGCCGGCTTCATCGCCGTGATGGTCGGTTATACCAGTTCGGTCATCCTGATCATTCAGGCAGCCACGGCAGCGGGGGCCGATGCTTCCCAGCTCACATCCTGGTTATGGACGCTGGGTATCGG
This sequence comes from Aeromonas sp. 604282, assembly GCF_049170575.1. Classification (NCBI taxonomy): domain Bacteria; kingdom Pseudomonadati; phylum Pseudomonadota; class Gammaproteobacteria; order Aeromonadales; family Aeromonadaceae; genus Aeromonas; species Aeromonas sp. 604282. The sequence continues at coordinate 2,452 of NZ_JAAKMV010000012.1, forward strand.
CATGGGCATCAGCTGCATCGGCCTCTCCCTCTATTACCGCATCCCCGTCTTGACCGCCTGGTCGACCCCGGGGGCCGCCCTGCTCATCACCAGCCTGGGTAACTTCACCCTGGCCGAGGCCATCGGCGCCTTCATTATCTCTTCCCTGCTGATCACCTTGTGCGGCATCAGCGGCTGGTTCGATCGGCTAATGCGTCATATCCCCGCCCAACTGGCAGCGGCCATGCTCGCCGGTGTACTGCTCAAATTCGGGCTGGATCTGTTCAAAGTCGCGCCGGCAGATCCCATGCTGCTCGGCAGCCTGCTGTTGGCATTCCTGCTCGGCCGCCATCTCTGGCCACGCTATACCATGGCACTGGTACTGGCGGTCGGCATCCTCATCAGCCTGTTGAGAGGAGAGCTGCAGCTTGACACCATTCACTGGCAGCTGGCCGGCCCGGTCATGATCTGGCCAGAGTTCTCCCTTGGAGCCATGTTCGGTATCGCTCTGCCACTGTTCATCGTCACCATGACCTCCCAGAACATGCCGGGCATTACCATTTTACGGGCCCACGGCTATCAACCCGCCACCTCATCTCTCATCACCTGGACTGGCCTGACCGGTCTGCTGCTGGCTCCATTCGGCGGTTACGCCTTCAACCTGGCGGCCATCACCGCTGCCATCTGCATGGGGAAGGAGGTGGATCCGGATGCCAACCGGCGCTGGCCCGCGGCAGTGTGGGCTGGCTGCTTCTATCTGCTGACCGGCTGTTTCGGGGCCACGGTGGCGGCACTGTTCACAGCCTTCCCGGCGACACTGGTGACCTGTGTCGCCGGGTTGGCCCTGCTCGGCACCATCGGCAGCAGCCTGCACACCGCATTGCAACACGATGATACCCGTGAGGCCGCCCTGCTGACCTTCATCATCACGGCTTCCGGTATCAACCTGCTCGGCATCGCTGCCGCCTGCTGGGGACTGCTCATCGGCATGGGGCTCTATGGCATCCAAATTTATCGACAAAGGAATCAATTGGATCACAAACCGTGAACCATTCCACACTCTCCGTACAAAATAGTTCACAACTGAAACTAATTTTAATCTAGTGGCATCAGGCGGCATCTTCTTCCCAATTTGCCGCCTGTCAGGTTCATATAACGGAGAATAAAAATGAAAAGTCAGGCTGTCTTGTTATTGCTGGCCATACTGGGCGCCACGAGCGTCCAGGCTGCCGATACGGATCGGGAGCTGGCGCGCCAGCTCGCGCTACAACAGAAGAGTTTGCTGCCTCTGGTAAGCAATCCTCAGTACCAAAGCCCGCTGCCCGAGTTGTTGAAGAAAGCGCCCACCCGCCTTAAACGGCAAGCAACCGATGCCAATCAGGCAGCGATCGCCCGACAAGGGCTCGACGGGGAAGTGAAGCAGTTGATGCAGCTGCGACTGGCCAACCCGGAACAGGCTGCCGCCTTGCAACAGGGGGTTGAACCGCTGGTCGCTTATGTCCCGAGCGGTGATGAGAAGAGCTGGAGTGCCATCGAAGCGTTCGACAGCGCCGGCAATCCGGTCTATCTGGATGTCGACAAGGCACCGGCCCGACCCGTGCTCGTGGTCGAAGCCGATCCAGTAAAAGCCAAAAATGCCGGTCTGCAGGTGATGCGCAAGGCGTTTGCCGCAGCCGATATGCAGGCCGTCCAACCCAAAACCTCAGCCAACACTGCACCGCTCAAAACAAGCATCCTGAAAAAGATCAGACTGAAAGATGATCAGGAGCCCTGGCTGCTCGGTGCTGCCGAGGTTTATGCCGTCGTTGCCGGGGTCAACCCCAGTCGGGATGAACCCGTGGTCGATATCGTCGATATGCCCTACCTCGACTATGACAATACCGACTACACCCCCAACCAAATCCTGGTTTACTGGGATCGCTACCGCTGGGGTGCGGTTGATATCGTGATGATGGAGCAGGATGACAACGTCAACTACAAGGAGCTGGCCGACCTGCTGATTGAGGCTCTCAAGCTCGGCTTTACCGCTGGCGGAGTGCCGGAGGGACTCCCCTTCCTCGATCTGGGCGGTCGTATCGTCAAGGCGCTGCCCGACTCCTGGATGACCAACGACGATGACTATCTGGATACCTTCTACACCCTGGAGCAGGACCAGAGTTATCACCAGTATCCGGGAGCGGCAGGCAATGCCGTGATCGATCTCGAGCCGAAAGAGATCGCCCCGACCAGACCCTGACGGGTCGCCATAACAAAAAAGCCAATGAGCAACTCATTGGCTTTTTATCCCTCTGCCGATTACGGCTGACCTTTCGGTCGCACCCCCAGGGTGTGGCAGATGGCATAGGTTAATTCGGATCGGTTCAGGGTATAGAAGTGGAAATCCTTGACCCCCTCCTGACTCAGCACCCGTACCTGATCGATGGCGATACTCGCCCCCACCAGATTACGAGTCATCTGATCGTTCTCCAGCCCTTCAAAACGTTGATGCATCCAGCGCGGGATCTTCACGTTGGTGAAGCCGGCAAACTTGGCCAGGGTCTGGTAGTTGGAGACCGGCAGGATCCCCGGCACGATTTCGGCATCAATACCGATGGCGGCACAACGATCCCGAAAACGCAGATAGGTCTCCACATCGAAGAAGAACTGGGTAATGGCGCGGTTGGCACCTGCATCGATCTTGCGCTTGAGGTTGAGCAGATCCGACTGGGCGCTCTTCGCCTCCGGGTGACCTTCCGGATAGGCCGCAACCGAGATATCGAAGTCAGCTTCAGCCTTGAGCAGGGCAACCAGATCGGTGGCATACATCTCGGGCTTTTCCAGCCCCTGAGGCAGATCACCACGCAGTGCCACAATATGGCGGATACCGCTGTTCCAGTAGTCGCGGGCAATGGTACGCAACTCGTCGCGGCTGGCATCGATACAGGTCAGGTGGGGCGCGGCAATCAGACCGGTGCGCTCCTTGATATCCTTGATCACCTTGTGAGTACGATCCCGGGTACCCGAATTGGCGCCGTAGGTCACGGAGACAAACTTGGGTTCCAGCACTTTCAGTCGCTCAATGGACTGCCAGAGCGTGTTTTCCATCCCTTCACTGTTGGGCGGGAAAAACTCGAAACTGACCGATATATCGCCATTCAAATCTGCCAGACTCTGGTTGAGCGCTTCAACCTGACGTGCACTGTGAAATCCCATCTGCTCTTCTCCCTGTCCTGCAATCCATCTCTCTACGTCAAAACGGATGTTTGGACGTCTAAACGTCTTTATATTTATGAGCAAAACGGGACAAAGTCAACAGGGAATTACCTCACATCCGATCTGACGAACTTCATATTTATAAAATTAACGGTACGTAACCGAACAGTGCCCATCCCAAAATCGCACCAGTCGAGTTATGATGAGGGCAGATCGTCCTGGACGTTCTGAATCTGCGTGTGATTGTTTGGCCGGAGGCTTCTCCGGCCCCTTTTCATCTATTTCCCACTCCTGCCGATAACAGAATGAGTCTTTGCAGGAGCATCATCATGGATACCCACCCCGGCTTTGCCACCGACTTGCTGTTCGATCGCTATCAAGGCGAGGTCGTTCAGCACGATCAGTTCTGGGCGGTTCGCACACCGGATGCTCCCGATTACTACTTCGGCAACTACCTGCTGCTCCCCACCCCACCCAGCGACCGTGACAAAGGCTGGCTGGAAGCCACATTTGATCAGCTGATCGGCCAGGATCCTCGAGTGCGCCACCGAACCTTTCAATGGCCACTGGCAGCCGGGCAAAACAGCCGGATCGCCGGTTTTGTCGCAACCGGATACCAATACATGGAGTGTGTGGTGCTGGCACTGGATAAGCAGAGCTGGCAACCTCATGGTGATATCAATAGCCCCCAGGCTCGCACCTTCGCCACGGCTGATTGGCCTGAATGGCTCGACTTCGAACTCCATGAGCGGGATGAGGGGTACTCGGAACAGAGCTATCTCCCGTATTTGCGTTCCCGTCAGGCGCTCTATCAGGCCATGATTGCCGATGGTCTCGGGGACTGGTGGGGGATCTGGCAAGAGGGGCAACTGGTCGCCAGCTGTGGTTTATTCTTTTGCGGCACACTGGGGCGCTTCCAGTTGGTGCGCACTCACCAGGCGTGGCGAAACCAGGGGTTATGCCGCCAGTTACTGAGTCAAGTGGCTCGCGCTGGATTGTCGCGCGCCAAACAGCTGATCATAGTGGCCGACGAGCACTACCATGCCCAGCGCATTTACCGCTCTCTGGGGTTTGCCCCGGTTGCCCGCATCGGCAGCCTCTGCCGCTGGCCACACGACACACAATAAAGCGATTCGCTCTGGCCGCAAACCATCAATAAAAACGGGAGGCTGATGCCTCCCGCTTGTCATTTATGCTGATGAGTTATTACTGCGAAGCCTCCAGCTCGTTCGAGAGTGCCTGCTCCGCCTCATCCGACGGCGCCGGTAATGGCGCCGCGGCGGCTGATACGGGCTGCTCTGCGGGTGCCACCACTGCAGGCGCTTCACTGGTCGCTGGGGCTGCGGACACCTCAGTCGCCGGCGCTGAAGCCGAAGCAGGGGCAGGGGCAGGGACAACCGCATCACACTGACAATCCGCGCTCTTGGCCTTGTTGCCCTGATGAGGGGCATACCAGCTCTTCAAGCCACTTTCCAGTCGATCCGCGGCAGCCTTGGGCTCCATCTTGCCGAGCAACACAGCCTGACTCACCTCGGCCAGCTCATCCCCCAACTTGGGCGTACCACGGGAGAGGATCTGAGTCGCCACCCGAATGGTCGAGTCACACTGATCCCGCCACTCCATCATCTCTTTAGCCGCCGGATTGGTGACATCGAAGAAGTGGTTGGAGAGGGAAAAGAATCCAGGCAACGAGTTGGTATAGAGCTCGGCAAATTGCGGCGTCGTCAGCCACTGCAGGAAAGCCATCGCCCCCTCTTTGTTCTTGCTGGCCGGATTCATCCCCATACCGATATCGGTGTGGTCGGTAAAGAAACAGCCATCACCCTGTTTGGCCACCGGCGGGCGCATGACACCAAAATCGACCTTGTCGGTGAAGGGGGCAATCTCCCAGGATCCTGCAACATAGAAAGCGGCCTTGCCGGAGGTAAACAGTTCGTTGCTGGTCGCATAATCGCGGCTCTCGGCCCCCTCGCCAAGGTAGGAACGCCAGCGGGCCAGCTCATCGAACACCCTCACATATTGCGGGTTATCCAACCGCTCCTGCCCGCCGATCAGAGCCAGACGGCCATCCTCTCCCTTCCAGTAGTTGGGGCCAATATTCTGGAAGCCAAGCTCTGAGGCAACCCAGCTCTCGGAACCGCTCATGGCCAACGGCACATAGCGCCCATCAGCCTTGATCTTGTCCAGCACGGCAAAGAACTGATCGCGGGTTTGCGGCAATGTCAGCCCCAACTCACTGAAGATCTTCTTGTTATAGAAGAAGCCATGGATGACCGACGCCATGGGTACACAGAAGGTCTGGGCACCGGAATCGGTCTGCCAGGGTGACTGGGCAAAACTCGGGAAGTTCTCCATTCCCGCCATCTCGGTCAGCTCGGCCAGATGTCCCGCCTTGAACAAGGCAAGCGAGTCATCAAACGGACGACAGGTAATGAGATCCCCCGCCTTGCCCCCTTTCAGGCTCTCCCACAGAGTGGGCATGTAGTTGACGTTCTGCACCGGATGAAAACTCACCTTGATGCCGGGATGCGCCGCTTCAAACGCCGGGATAATCTTCTGCTCCCACAACGCTTTGTCATCGGTTCGCCAGCTTTCAATCACCAGCTCGCTGGCCATCAGCTGGCCACACAACAGGAGACTCAGGGCTCCAATCCACTGTTTAGACATAAGCCCTCCTAGACCTTGAAATGTGAGATCAATTGCTGCTGTTTGGCGACCAGGTCGGCCAGCACTTCACTGCTGCTGGCGGATTCGCGCGCCTCCCGCTCCGTTTCGTATGCCACATCGGCAATACCGGCGATATGACGAGCGACCCCCTGACTGACGGAGATCTGCTCCTGAGCGGCATGGGCCACCTGATCAGCCATCGACTTGATGGCACTCATCCGATCGGCAATCGATTGCAGCGCAACATCCATCTCGCGAGTCTGCTCGACACAGCTCTGGGTCTGCTCTTGGCTGCGCCCCATCACTTCAACCACATGCTTGCTGGAGCTTTGCAGGTTCTCAATCATCCCCTGGATCTCTTCGGTCGAGGTCTGGGTGCGATTGGCCAGCGCCCGCACTTCATCGGCCACCACCGCGAAACCGCGGCCGGCATCGCCAGCACGGGCGGCTTCGATGGCGGCGTTCAAGGCCAGCAGGTTGGTTTGCTCGGCAATACTGCGGATCACATCGAGAATGCTGCCGATATTGTTACTGAATTCCCCAAGTTTGTAGGTGATGCCGACAGCCTCCTCCATGGCGCCAGCCAGCTGCTCGGTGATCCGGCGAGTGGTGGCCACTTTCTGGCGACCATTGCGCGCCTCTTCGTCAGCCAGATCCACTTCCCGCTTGGTGCCATCGGTAGAGCGGGCCACCTCGGTCGCACTCACTTCCAACTCGGTAATGGCGGCGGCTACCTGATCGGTCTGGCTCTTCTGCTCCTGCACCCGAGACATGGCCCGTTCGCTGATCTCGGCAGCGCGACTCGCCTCGTCCACCAGATGGCGGGAGCCCGCATTGATTTGGGAGAGCAGCTCGCCAGTCTTGCCCGCCAGCGTATCAATGGAGCGAGAGAGGCTGCCAAATTCGCAACTGCTGCGGTAGTTGATGCGCCGTGTCATGTCGCCAGCCGCCATGTAATCGAGCTCCTTGTTGATCATCTGCAACGGACGCTGAATGCTGCGTGCCGTGGTATAGCCGATCACCAGTGCGGCAGCAGCCGACATCGCGGCAACCACCAGGATCCAGAAGCTGGCACTGCTGACCGCCTCATCCGCATTGACACGGCTCTCGCTGGCGATGGCTCCGGCAGACTTGCCCATCTCATCGAGCAAATTGAGGCTGTTGACCAGACTGGCATCCAGCTGTTGATTCTGAGTAGCCAACGATAGCTCCAGTTGTTGGGCCTGACGCATGGTCGCCAGCAAGCCCTGAGCGCCGAGCGCCAGCTCCTGCATCCGATCCAGGTTGGAGACAAAGCGCGCTTTCACATCATCGGGCACCAGTACACGCTCCAGACGCTTGCGGGCCATCTCAATATCCTTGCTAAGCACCTTTTCCAGCTCGTTCAGGTCGGTTTTGGCATCGGCACGGCGGATATTCTTCAGATCGCGGGCGATCCCTGAGGTAATGAGTTCCGCCTTGTTGCGCATGGAACGCTTGCTGGCCGTCTGTTGCAACAGCAGATCAGCAGCCCACTGGTAGGTATCCTCAAGGCGGATAAATTCCATCTCCAGCTTGTGGCGCTGATCCAGTGCACTGACCCACTGCCTATGCTGGGCCAACACCTGATCCGCCAAGCCATAAAATTGGGTGGTAGCACTCTCGACCTGCTGGAAACGGGCTCGGGCATCCGCTACGCCGGTAAATTTACCCATCTCCTGACTCAGCTGGGCAAAGCGGTTCTGCTGCTCCTTGAACTGATTGGCCAACTGCGGCAACTGGGCGGCATCTTCACTGGTACGGTAGACCAGCACCCAGCGGTTACTATCCTGCAGTGCCCCCTTGAGGCCTGCGACAGCGACTACCAGCGGGGTTGCACGGTCAGATACGGCAGAGAGACCGTCATTTATACCCTTGATTTTAAAGGTACTGATCACTCCAAGCAGGATCAGCAACAGCAGCATCAACACAAATCCGGCGATGATCCGCTGTACGATAGATAAACCCATGAAGACATCCTCACTCATTGGGGGAAGGTAGACTGAACATAGTCACTATCGGCAGGGGTGGCGAATAACTGAAATAAAGCGGCAGGTATTTAATTGATTTGTATCGGGTTGGATCACAGTCCAGACAAAATCATTCATACAAAAAAAGCCCGGCACAAGCCGGGCTGAAAGAGACGTACTTTGCTATCTTCCGCGATCCTTTCGGAACCGCAGTCAGAATCATTAGAAGCGGTAGCCAACGCCTACCATAAAGGCCATCGGGTCGACCTTGGTATTAATGGTGCCAATCGCAGTATGCACATCGGTATCGATATCCATGACCCAGGCGGATCCATTCACAAACCAGCGGTCAGTAATGGCCATATCGATACCAACCTGCCCGGCAACACCCCAGGAGTCATCGACTTTGACATCGGTCCCGGCCAATGCACCACGGCCCTCTTCATCAAAGAAGGTGGTGTAGTTCACGCCAATACCGACATACGGGCGAACCTTGCTCTGAGCATCGCCAAAATAGTACTGACCCATCAGAGTCGGCGGCAGATGCTTGATCTTGGCAACTTCAGAGCCACCCAGTTTGACTGAATGAGAGAAGGGGGTTGCAGCCAGCAACTCGACACCCCAGTTATCAGTAATCATGTAAGAGAGAGTCAGCCCCAACTGCATGTTGTCATTAATTTCCAACTCTACAGGCGTGCTACTTTCCTGCGGCGATACAAATGCCAAACCACCACGAACCAGAATATCGCCAGCCTGATGGGCCATGGCAAAAGGAGAGGTCACTGCAGCGGCAATCATCAGAGGAAGTAATTTTTTCATCACGTAATCCCTTTTTTTGTTTTCATTTGATGCTGTAAGCCCGCAGACTATATTCCCTTGTAAATGCAAAGTTATTGACTTGGAGCAAAGGTTGCACAGAAATAGATCGATTGGTGTGACATCTTTGCGCGCCATCTCAATCTCGTTGCGTCCCCAGATAACAAGCCGAGATACCTGTTTCGACAGATTGTAACTACCCGCATCCAACGCCAAAAGAGGCAAACAAACCACACCTTATTGCGCGGCAGAGCGGCGATTAATTGTTGTTAACATAGGTAAATCAGCGTATTTTTGCGCCACACAAGTTGCTGGGAAGTAATGGTTTATTTATGAAAAATGAGTCGAAATGGCAAAAGGTGGGAGCCTTTCTCGCGGCCGTGTGGGGAATCGGATCCTTTCTCTTTATCCTGCTCGGTTTTATTGTTGCCCTAGCCTATCTGGTATTGGTTCGGCAGGGTTAATTAGGGTTGGCAGAGTTCAGCAGGGTGAAATCCTCCCCTTGGGCAAGTTGTTCCGGAGTCTGGCTCATTCCCTCCACAGAGAGGGTGCCAGCGTAACCACACCACCGATTGCGCCCGCCAACTTTTGCCTGATACAGCGCCATGTCCGCCAGTTTGAAGCTGTGACTCCAGAATGAATCCGGGCACTCCGGGTGCAACGGATAGCGGCAGAATCCCAGCGATACCGTCAACCAGAGTGGTGTATCCTCTTTGCCAAAGCGGTGTTGAGCCACCCGCTGTCGCAGATATTCGACCCGCAGCGCCAACTCTTGCTCATCATCAACCTGCAACAGCAACAAGAACTCCTCCCCGCCCAGCCGGATGATCGGTTCCCACTCTCCTGTCACCATCTTGCGCAGCAGATCCGCCAGCTGTTTCAGCACCAGATCCCCGATATCATGGCCAAGGCTGTCATTTATCCGCTTGAAATGATCCAGATCCAGCAGCAATAACAGACAAGGTTTGGCCCAGTTGGCCTGCAACCAACCATCGAGATAGCGACGATTGAAACAACGGGTCAAGGGGTCGGTAAATGCCGCCATCTCCATCTGGCTGGATTTTTCCAACAAATCATCGTGTTGCTGACTGACCTTGCTGGCCATCTCCCTGAACTTGCCACTCAGGGTCGCCATCTCGACGCTGCTGTCAATATAGGGGATCAAGGTGGCATCTGGCCGATCGCCAAAGCGCTGCAGCGCCGACACCAGCTGCTGCAACGGGGTAAGCACAATGCTGTTGAGCCGGTACATGGCTATCATGACGCAGATAAAACTGATGAACAGCATGCCGATAAACGTCCAGAGCGCCCCCTCCATGACGCCACTCAAAATCTTTCTCTCCTCCTCAATCACCAGAGTCAGCACCGGCAGGTTATCGCTGTTGAGCAGTCGCACCTCTCCCCTAAGCCGAGTGAGCCCAAGGTCAATCAGGCGATACGTTATTTGCGGTTTCAGTGGCTTGAAGGTAGCGGAGACATCCAGATTGGCGTGGGAAATCGCCAGTGGCAGAGCGGTACGCTCAGATACTTGCTCGAGGTAAGCCTTGTCGAGCCAACGTACAACCAGCAAGAAACCGTTGAACGGGGCCGACTCATCACTGTTTCTGATCGGCTGCCATGAGTACATCAGCGGCCCCCACTGGGAGGCCCGGATCCCATGCAGATTAATCCCCCCTTGTGCAGCCGAGCGCTCCCTTAACTGCTTTTTCAGTTCATCCAGGAAGTAGGGGAACTGATCCGGGTTGATCCCCGGCGCATCAGGCAGCAGAGTGCGCGTCCAGACCTCGTAACCAGTGAGGTCAATGAAACTCATCAGATTAAGGCGAAAGTCCTGCATTGGCATATCACTAAGCAGATTGGATTCGATATATGTCCTGCTTTTGTTGCCCATAAAGCGGTGACTGTCATCCCAGATGCCCCAATCACGACTGAATGCGTCCAGAGCGGCCACATCCGCCTGCACCGCCTTGGTCACGCGCAGCAGATGTTCCTTCATTCGCTGCTCTTCAATCCGGCTGGCTGCCGGGATCTGGGCCCACGCCAGCAGGACCAGCAATAGCAGGATAGCCCCCAGCCAGATAGGGAGCATGGAGTAAGCCAACTGATGATCAATCGTGTGCGGAGCCTGAGCCATAACCCGATATATCCATTACCATGACGCTGAGATGCCAAGCCTGCCCCACTTGACGCGCTTCTCCTCATGCTCCCGATTTTTATAACAAAAAGGGGCCAAAGGCCCCTCGATTATAACGGCTTATCGCGCCAATAGTGGCCGCAAAAAACGAGCTGTATGAGACTCTTTATTGATGCAAATCTCCTCCGGCGTCCCCGTCACCAGAATGCGACCACCACCGGCCCCTCCCTCCGGTCCCAAATCGACGATCCAGTCGGCAGTTTTTACCACATCAAGGTTGTGCTCGATGATGACGATGGTGTTACCGCGATCCCGCAGCTGGTGCAGCACCTTGAGCAATTGCTGGATATCGTGGAAGTGCAACCCGGTGGTCGGCTCGTCCAGGATGTAGAGAGTCTGACCGGTATCACGCTTGGAGAGCTCGCGCGCCAGCTTGACCCGCTGCGCCTCGCCGCCCGACAGGGTGGTGGCCGACTGGCCGAGCCGGATATAGGAGAGGCCCACATCCATCAGGGTCTGCAGCTTGCGTGCCACGGACGGCACCGGATCGAAGAACTCGCGAGCATCTTCCACCGTCATCTCGAGGATTTCGTGGATGTTCTTGCCCTTGTATTTCACCTCCAGGGTCTCGCGGTTGTAGCGCTTGCCTTTGCAGACATCGCACGGTACGTAGACATCCGGCAGGAAGTGCATCTCTACCTTGATTACCCCATCCCCCTGACACGCCTCGCAGCGGCCCCCCTTCACGTTGAAGGAGAAGCGGCCCGGCTGGTAACCGCGCGATCGCGCCTCCTGGGTGCCGGAGAGCAGTTCACGGATCGGGGTAAACAGGCCGGTGTAGGTCGCTGGGTTGGAGCGCGGGGTTCGACCGATGGGGCTCTGGTCGATGTCCACCACCTTGTCCAGATGCTCCAACCCCTCCACGCTGAGATAAGGCGCTGGCGTGGATTCGGTCGCCTTGTTGAGCTCGCGGTGAGCAATGCGGAACAGAGTGTCGTTGATCAGGGTCGACTTGCCGGAGCCGGAGACGCCGGTGACACAAGTCATCACCCCGATGGGCAGATCCAGGTTGACGTTGCGCAAGTTATTGCCGCTCGCCCCCTTGAGCTTCAGCCACTTGCCGGTAAGCGGAGTACGCTCGGCAGGAATGGCGATCTGCTTGCGGCCAGAGAGGTAGTCACCGGTCAGCGACTCGGGATTAGCAATGATCTCCTCCGGCGTGCCCTGGGCGACGATGGCCCCGCCGTGCACCCCGGCTCCCGGGCCGATGTCGAGCACATGGTCCGCGAGGCGGATGGCATCCTCGTCGTGCTCCACCACGATCACTGTGTTGCCGAGATCGCGCAGGTGAGTGAGGGTCTTGAGCAGCCGTTCATTGTCGCGTTGGTGCAGGCCGATTGAGGGCTCGTCCAGCACATACATGACACCTACCAGACCGGCACCGATCTGGCTGGCCAGCCGGATCCGCTGCGCCTCACCGCCGGAGAGGGTCTCAGCACTGCGCGACAGGCTCAGGTAGTTGAGGCCAACGTTCACCAGGAAGCCGAGCCGCTCGACGATCTCTTTGAGGATCTTCTCGGCGATCTGGGCGCGCTGGCCGGTCAGATTCAACCCCTCAAAAAAGGCCAGCGCATCACCGATGGACTGCTCGGCGATGGCCGGCAGGTTGCGGTTGTCGACGAAGACGTGGCGCGCCTCCTCCCGCAGCCGGCTGCCACCGCAGCTGGTACAGGATTTGTTGGCGATGTATTTGGAGAGCTCTTCACGCACCGAGTTGGACTCGGTCTCCCGGTAGCGCCGCTCCATGTTGTGCAGGATCCCCTCGAACGGGTGCTTGCGCACCACAACGTCGCCGCGATCGTTCATGTAACGGAACTCGATCTCGGTGCGACCGGAGCCGCGCAGGATCACCTCTTGGGTCTTGAGTGGCAGATCCTCCCACGGCGTTTCCAGATCGAACTTGTAGTGCTCGGAGAGGGATTTGAGCATCTGGAAGTAGTAGAAGCTGCGCTTGTCCCAACCACGGATGGCGCCGTTGGCCAAGCTGATAGCCGGATCGCCGATCACCTTGGCCGGATCGAAATATTGCTGCACCCCGAGGCCGTCGCAGGTAGGGCAGGCACCGGCCGGGTTGTTGAAGGAGAAGATACGCGGCTCCAGCTCCGACATGGAGTAGCCGCACTCCGGGCAGGCGAAGTTGGCGGAGAAGGTCATGGGGGCAACCCCCTCCTCCCCGTCCATCGGCACTACCAGTACGATGCCGCCGGAGAGGGTCAGTGCCGTTTCGAACGACTCGGCCAGACGCAGTGCCAGGTCGTCGCGCACCTTGAAGCGGTCCACCACCACCTCGATGGTGTGCTTCTTGTGCAGCTCCAGAGTCGGAGGATCGGAGAGATCGCACACCTCGCCGTCGATACGGGCACGGATGTAGCCCTGGGCCGCCAGATTCTCCAGCAGCTTGGTGTGTTCCCCCTTGCGATCGCGCACGACCGGGGCAAGCAGCATCAGCTTGCTCCCCTCCGGTTGGGCCAGCACCTGATCCACCATCTGGCTGATGGTCTGGGCAGCGAGCGGAATGGCATGGGTCGGGCAGCGCGGCTCACCGACCCGGGCGAACAACAGACGCAGGTAGTCGTAGATTTCGGTAATGGTGCCGACGGTCGAGCGCGGATTGTGGGAAGTAGACTTCTGCTCGATAGAGATAGCGGGCGAAAGCCCCTCGATATGGTCGACGTCCGGCTTCTCCATCAGGGAGAGGAACTGGCGGGCATAGGCGGAGAGGGACTCCACATAGCGGCGCTGCCCCTCTGCATAGAGGGTATCGAACGCCAGGGAGGATTTGCCCGAACCGGAGAGGCCGGTGACCACGATCAGCTTGTCGCGGGGCAGGGTCAGATTGATGTTCTTGAGGTTGTGGGTGCGAGCACCCCGGACCACGATCTTTTCCATCTTGTTGCACGCTCGATACGGAAACCTGAGCGGGTCAGTATGGCATAGAGACTACTGGATGAATAGACAGGCATTATCTATCGCCGTTATCCTTTTTTACGATGGATAGACCGTTCGTCACACCCTGACCAAGGCGGCGAGTTTGCCCACAATCCACACCAGCAAGCGCTCGCCCGCAGAGTGATCAACTGTTACTATTGGGGGCTAAACCTGAATCAGAACACGCGAAACGAGCACTCTGATTGCTGCAACGGTTATAGAAAAACCATGCTGTTCAATATGATAACGACATGGTCATGAAAAAAGCGCGGTAACTTATTTAGTGGGTCCAGGCCTTGCCTGACCGGAATATAAAGGTGGAAGAGAGATTATGGCCAGTCGAGGCATCAATAAAGTCATTCTGATCGGTAACCTCGGGCAAGACCCGGAAGTACGCTACATGCCGAGTGGCGGTGCTGTGACCAACATTACTCTGGCCACCTCTGAAACCTGGCGCGACAAACAGACCGGTGAGCAGAAAGAGCGCACCGAGTGGCACCGCGTCGTTTTCATGGGCAAGCTGGCCGAAGTGGCTGGCGAGTACCTGAAGAAAGGCTCACAGGTCTATGTCGAAGGCAAACTGCAGACCCGCAAGTGGCAGGATCAGAGTGGCCAGGAGCGCTACACCACTGAAGTGCTGGTCGACAGCTTCACCGGCGTCATGCAGATGCTGGGTGGCCGTCCGCAAGGCGGTCAGGGCATGGGCCAGAACATGGGTGGTCAACAAGGTGGCTGGGGTCAACCACAGCAAGCCATGCAGCAGCCGATGAACCAGCCGCGCCCTGCGCCGGCTCCGCAGCAAAACATGCAACAGCAAGGTGGTTATAGCCGCCCGGCCCAGCAGCCGCAATCCGCGCCACCGGTCTATAACGAACCGCCGATGGATTTCGACGACGACATTCCATTCTAAAAAGAACATGACAAAAAAAGACCCTGTCAAATCAGGGTCTTTTTATTGGAACAAAGCCACCTGCTCAACTCAAGAGAGGTATAACTTTTAGCGGCCACCCATTTTAGAGTGGCAGATATCCTCAACAGGAGCACTTTGTGAGAGGTGCGATGAAGCCTATTACCCTGTTCGTCCTGCTGCTGGCGAGTGTGCTCTCCGGAACATTGCTGGCGCAACCACTCAAAGTAGGGGTCAGCTTTGCGATCCCACCTTATGTGATCGAACAAAATACCCGTGGTATAGAGCTGGACTTGCTGAAAGAAGCATTTGCCGGGAGTGGCTATGAACCCAGTTTTGAGTTTTTGCCACTGGAACGCACTTTCCGCCTGTTCGAGTCAGGCAAGCTGGACGCCATCATCAACGTCCGACCAGGCATGGTTGATCCTCTCTTTCTTACACGCCCCGTCATTACTTTCCATAACCGGATTTTCACCCTGCGCAGCAGCCAGGTCAGCACACTGGACCAGCTCTCCACCATGAGGGTCACCGCATTTCAGCGGGCAAGGATCATTTTGGGAGAAACCTTCGCCAACATGGTTAATCAGAATCCTCACTACGAGGAAGTAGCCAAACAACAGGTACAGGTTCATCAACTGCTGCGCGGTAGAGTCGATGCCATTGTGTTGGAAGAGCGGGTGTTCTACTACTATCTGGATCAGCTTGTTGCCTCGGGTCAGAGTGGCGAAAAATATGACCGCGATCAGATAAGACAGCTGGATCTCTTCTCACCAACGGTTTATCACTTTGCCTTTCGCGCGGCAGATGCCCGCAACCTGTTTAATCGAGAGCTTGAGAAGATGCACAGTGATGGTCGCTATCGGCAAATTTTTGCGGCATATGGCGCTACACCTTGAACCACAAACAAAAAAGCCAGCCGGTAAGGGCTGGCTTTGTACTGGCTCCGGAGGAACAACAGTAGGAGGAGCGTTACTTCATTGCGCTGCCGTTTTTCAGTTCTGCTTTCTGACGTTTGGCTTCGCGTTTCTCTTTCAGTGACATCTGCGGTTTTTTCTTGGCATCTTTGCCGTTGTGATGTTCTTTGTTACTCATCATCAAACTCCAAAAATGTTACCCAGACAGTTGGTTCCCAAGGGAGCCAGCATGCCATCCGAATTATCGACTTCAGTACGCTTGGTGCGATGGTGCAAGACCATCACCAGACCCAGCATACCCCCCAGTGGCATCCGGATCCAGTCTCATGGTCGGCCAAAAAATGCAGTGAGCTACTCCTGAGTGCCGAATCCAAACAACCTCGACAGGAAAGACCAAAAAAGAGTAATTCGCATTATTAAATGTTGTCATGCTTATATTAAGCCATCGTTACCTGGATATTTTCACGGATAAATATAAATCCCTCTTGTTATTTATTGTCATTCAAGTGACCACCGTTTTAATAAGCATTCGCAATATCACTGGAAACATCAAGTTACAACTCTGAATAGCGTTATTTGCTGTCAGACCGATATAATGCCCACCGCACCAAAATATCCTTTTATATGCAGGAAGCTGTGACATGAACAGAAAAACCAGGGCAGCCATGGTGTCGGTCTGCTCCAATATCAGCCTGATCACCATGAAAGTGGTGGCCGGTTTCGCCAGCGGCTCGGTCAGTATCATCTCGGAGGCGATCCACTCCGCCATGGATCTGGTGGCGGCCCTGATCGCCCTGTTCGCGGTGAAAAAGTCTGATCTCCCGCCTGATGAACGGCACCCCTATGGCCACGACAAGATTGAAAATGTCTCCGGCGTCATCGAAGCACTGCTTATCTTGCTGGCCGCGGGCTGGATCATCTTCGAAGCCGTCGACAAGTTGATCACCCCCAGCCCCATTGAGAGCATTGGCTGGGGCGTGCTGGTGATGGTGATCTCGGCGCTGGTCAACAGCGGCGTCTCGGCTTACCTCTACAAAGTGGCCCGAGAGGAGGAGTCGGTCGCCCTGGCAGCCGATGCGCTTCATCTCAAGGCGGACGTGCTCACCTCAGCTGGCGTGGCAGCCGGTCTTGGTGGTATCTGGCTGGCTGGCCTGTTTGGCCACTCCCTCGTCATCCTCGACCCGCTGGTCGCCATGGCGGTCGCCATCTTTATTGTCAAAGAGGCGATAAGTATGCTCAACGAGGCCTTCCAGCCGCTGATCGACCAGAGCATGAGCCCGGAAGAGCTGGTGATGACCAGCCACATCATCACCGAATGCTGCCCCGCCGCCAGCGGTTTTCACGACCTGCGCAGCCGTCGTGCCGGTCGCCGCCGCCATATCGACTTCCACCTCACACTGCCCCCGGAGATGAGCATCAGCGAAGCCCACGATATCTGTGATCGCATCGAGCACGCCATCATGCAGCAGCTGCCCCACGCCATCGTGCTCATCCATGTCGAGCCGGAGGAGCAAGAGCTGCCCTCGCCGCTCGCCATAAACTGAAATGTGGCAAACAGGCGGGAAAGTAGCAGCGAAAGAACGGAAAGTTGGCACAAACCCGCATTTTTACTGCCGGAAAGCCGATTGCATAAGAAGTGATCGGCACAACTGTGTTAGGGTGTCTAACCACCCTGCCGCAGGAGCGCGCCGTGAAAAAGCTGGAAATGAAAGATCTGACCGAGGCCGAAAAGGCCGAGATAGCCTTGTTATTGCAAAAAGCACAAGCCAATGCAGACCACCAGCTGACCAACGGAGAGCGGAACAAGATCCGCGAAGAGGGTCGCCTGAAAATTGTGGCGGATCGCGCCGAAGCGGCAAAGGCAGCCTCCAAGCTGGCTCGCGAAAAAGCCAAAGAGCGCGCCAAGAATCAGGTACTGCCGGAAACCTTCAGCTGGATTGATTCGGTCAGCAACAAGTTTCGCAGCAAGCGCTGACCCCTTCTTGCAAAACGCCCGCAGGCACTTGGTGCCTGCGGGCGTTTGCATGTCTGGGCGATGCTCGATGATCCCGATTGGGCGCGGCCATTGATTTGCTTCTCAGTCGCTAATCGCAGCAGCTGAGAGGTGATTCACATTATGGGTTAGAGAGAACGCAAACTGACAATCCCCGTCTATCGCCATTTTTTCTTTTTTCTCATCTTTTTTGCCAGAACTGGCTACACAGTCAGGGGAAAAAAGCCGAATCTGACTTTCTACAGAATGGCATGTGTCTCGGATGCTTTTCCTATACCATTGAAATACATCATTTTTACTACGAAAAATGAGATTTCAGGCTGTTACAAAACATTAATATCGAGATAAAGTTTGCTTTAAAAATGAGAGCGTGTTTTAATCTTTCTCGATGGTTCGGCAGTTCAGACCTGATTATGTTAGGCAGTCATTTTAGTAAAGCAGTGATTAGCATAAGCGTTATCCTCGGATAATTCTTATCAAATAATTCTCCTTCTTTAGTGCTCCCCATACGTATTGCTGACGAAAAATCAAAAATTGCCATTTAGGTGGCATTCAACACTATTTAAGGAAATTATTATGTCTAACAAAATGACTGGTACCGTTAAGTTCTTCAACGCTGAGAAAGGTTTTGGTTTCATCTCCCCGGCTGACGGCAGCAAAGACGTGTTCGTACACTTCTCCGCTATCCAGTCCACCAGCTTCAAAACCCTGGACGAAGGTCAGCGCGTTGAGTTCACCATCGAGCAAGGCCAGAAAGGCCCGGCTGCTGCCAACGTAGTTGGTCTGTAATTCAAGCCGGAGCATGCTGCTGATGGCTTATGCCAACTGCTGACAGCTCTGCAAGAATTTAAAAAAACCCGCTTCGGCGGGTTTTTTGTTTTTCCCCGCTTTTTCCTCACAGACCTACCCTTCCCAACCGCTTGATCCCTCCCTTACACGCTCTCACCGCTTGAGTCTTAGAATGAGCTCCGAATGGACTCAAAATGTAAAATAGTGACGAAAAAGTCCGGTTATCCGCTGTATTTGCCGCGAATTCTTGCTATTTTGCGCGCCACCAACGCAAACGATTTCCTTCACACTTTCAGGATTAGTTATGGCAAAGCAAGATATGGCCGCCCAAACAGGGACTGGCGGCTTTCTGGACTCTTATTTTTCCATTTCTGCGCGCGGCAGCAGCGTGCGTCAGGAGCTGGTCGCGGGGCTGACCACCTTCCTGGCGATGGTCTACAGCATCATAGTGGTGCCGAATATGCTGGGTGCTGCCGGCTTTGAGCAGGGCCCGGTGTTTGTGGCCACCTGTTTGATCGCCGCCTTCGGCTCCCTGCTGATGGGGCTGTGGGCCAAGCTGCCGATGGCTATCGGTTGCGCCATCTCTCTCACCGCCTTTACCGCCTTCAGTCTGGTGCTGGGTCAGGGACTGAGCATTCCGGTCGCGCTGGGCGCCATCTTCCTGATGGGTGTGCTGTTTACCCTGATCAGCATCACCGGCGTGCGCCAGTGGATCCTGGATAACCTCCCCTCCGGCATCGCTCACGGTACCGGCATCGGTATCGGTCTGTTCCTGCTGCTGATCGCCACCAACGGCGTCGGCATGGTGATCAAGAACGAAGGAGCTGGCCTGCCGGTACAACTGGGTGAAGTGACCGCCTTCCCGGTCATCATGACGGTGCTGGGTCTGGCCGCCATCTTCGGTCTGGAACGTCGCAAGGTGCCGGGCGGCATCCTGATGGTGATTATCGCCATCTCCATCCTCGGCCTTATCTTCGACCCGAAAGTGACCTGGCAGGGCTTCTTCGCCATGCCGAGCCTGACCGGTGAGAAGGGCTCACTGGTGGGCAGCATGGATCTGCTGGGCGCCCTCAATCCGGTGGTCATTCCGACCGTGCTGGCGCTGGTGATGACCGCCGTGTTTGACGCCACCGGCACCATCCGTGCCGTGGCCGGTCAGGCTGGCCTTATCAACGAGCGTGGCCACATCATCAGCGGCGGCAAGGCCCTGACTGCCGACTCCGTCAGCAGCATGGTGGCAGGCGTCGTTGGCGGTGCTCCGGCGGCCGTCTACATCGAATCCGCCGCAGGCACCGCGGCCGGTGGCAAGACCGGTCTGACCGCTGCACTGGTCGGCGTGCTGTTCCTGCTGATGATCTTCCTCTCCCCGCTGAGCTATCTGGTACCGGCTTACGCCACCGCACCGGCGCTGATGTATGTCGGTCTGCTGATGCTGGGCAACGTCACCAAGCTGGACTTCAGCGACTCGGTCGATGCGCTCTCCGGCATGCTGTGTGCCGTCTTTATCGTGCTCACCTGCAACATCGTGACCGGCATCATGCTGGGCTTCGTGGCGCTGGTCGTTGGCCGCATCTTCGCTGCCGAGTGGAAGAAGCTCAACGTCGGCACCGTCATCATCGCCCTGGCGCTGGTGATCTTCTATGCCGGTGGCTGGGCCATCTAACCCATCCACATATTCCGGTTATAGCGAAGGGCCCTGCGGGGCCCTTTTTCATGGCTGTGAGTCAGCTAACAGTTTCCCGCCCGCCAGCCCTGCGCCGTTTCAGATTGAAACACCCATCCCCCTTCTGCTGTTTCAAATCCGAACCAAATCGCCCGTCATTTTTATCCCTTTTTCTGTCGTTAGACTGGCTCCATCAACCATTTGCCCACCCGAGCGGTGGCAAGCCAAGGAGTGAGCCATGAAGAAACTGATCAATGCCGTCGATGCCGTGGTCCGTGAACAACTGATGGGGATGGCAGCCGCCCACCCCGAGCTCAAGGTACGTATCGAACCCCACTACATCACCCGCGCCGACTCCCCCGTGATGGGCAAGGTGGCGCTGGTCTCCGGCGGTGGCAGCGGCCACGAGCCGATGCACGGCGGGCTGGTGGGCAAAGGGATGCTGGATGGCGCCTGCCCCGGCGAGATCTTTACCTCCCCGACCCCGGATCAGATGTACGAGTGCGGTCAGGCCGTTGATGGCGGCGCGGGCGTGCTGTTTCTGGTGAAGAACTACACCGGCGACGTGCTCAACTTCGAGACCGCGGTCGAGCTGCTGCACGGCGATGGTGTAAAAGTGGGCTTCGCCCTGATCGATGACGACGTGGCGGTCAAAGACAGCCTCTACACCGCCGGTCGCCGTGGGGTTGCCACGACCGTGCTGTGCGAGAAGCTGGTCGGTGCCGCAGCCGAGGCGGGCTATGACCTTGCCCGCTGCGAGGCGCTGGCCCGTCGCATCAACAACCAGAGCCGCACCATAGGCGTGGCCATGCATGCCTGCACCGTGCCGGCCGCTGGCAAGCCCTCCTTCACTCTGGCGGACAACGAGCTGGAGTTCGGCGTCGGTATCCATGGCGAACCGGGCATCGAGCGCCGCCCCTTCACCGACCTCAATACCCTGGTGGATGACATGTTCAGCGAGCTTGCTGACAACACCCCCTATGGTCGCACCCTGCGCCACTGGGATCGCACCAGCGGCAGTTGGCAGGAAGAGCACACCTTTATCGAACCGCTCAACAAGGGTGATCGGGTTATCGCGCTGGTCAACAGCCTCGGCGGCACCCCGATTTCAGAGCTCTACGGTGTCTATGGTCGCCTCGCGACCCTGTGCGAGGAGGCGGGCATCCATCTGGTGCGCAACCTGATCGGCCCCTACTGCACCTCCCTCGACATGACCGGCATCTCCATCACCCTGCTCAAGGTGGATGATGAGCTGATGACCCTGTGGGATGCCCCCGTTCACACCCCCGCCCTGCGTCGCGGCTGCTAAGGAGAACCCATGTTAAGCAAGCATCACATCGTCAACTGGCTGCTCGACTGCGAACACATCTTTACCGAGCAGCGCGACTACCTCACCGCGCTGGATACCGATATCGGCGACGGTGACCACGGCCTCAATATGCAGCGCGGCTTCGCCAAAGTGGCCGAGAAACTGCCCGCAGTGGCGGACAAGGATATCGGTCAGGTGCTGAAAACCACCGGCATGACATTGCTCTCCTCGGTTGGCGGTGCCAGCGGCCCGCTCTACGGCACCTTCTTTATCCGGGCCGCGGCCAGCACCGACGCCTGCCAGAGCCTGAGCCTCAGTCAGCTGTGCAAAATGCTGAGTGACGGGGTCGAGGGGATCGTCTCGCGCGGCCGTGCCGAGCCGGGCGACAAGACCATGTGCGATGCCTGGTGGCCGGCACTGGCCGCCCTGCAACAGGCTCAGCAGCAAGATCTGCCGCTCAACGACGCGCTGGACAAGGCGGTGGCAGCCGCCGCAGCCGGTACCGAGGCCACCATCCAGATGCAGGCCCGCAAGGGGCGCGCCAGCTATCTTGGCGAGCGCAGCATCGGCCATCAGGATGCCGGGGCCACCTCGACCCTGCTGCTGCTGACCGCCCTGCGTGACAGAGCGAGGTTGTGACATGATCGGAATCGTAGTTGTCTCTCACAGCGCCCTGCTGGCGGCCGGCTTGAAAGCGCTGGCCGACCAGCTCGGTAGCCCGGCCAGATTGCTGCTGGCGGCCGGGGTCGATGACCCCGACCACCCCATCGGCACCGATGCCATCGCCGTGATGAGTGCGATTGAAGAAGCGGACGACGGCAGCGGCGTGCTGGTGCTGATGGACTTGGGCAGCGCCCTCTTGAGCGCCGAGACCGCCCTCGAACTGCTGCCCCCGGAGCTGAGCGCGAGGGTGCGGCTCTGCCCCGCCCCGCTGGTGGAGGGCACCCTGGCCGCCGTGGTGGCGGCCGGTTCCGGCCTGACGCTGGATGAGGTCGCCGCCGAGGCGCTCGGCGCGCTGGGCCCGAAACAGGCGATGCTGCCAGCCAGCGCGGCGCAGGCCGCCACCGAGACGGCCCCCGTTGCCGACGACGGCTGGCTGCGCTGCGAGGTGATGGTCGATAACCCCCACGGCCTGCATGTGCGCCCCGCCGCCCGACTGGTAGCCGCCCTCAAGCCCTTTGCCGCTGAACTCAAGCTGCAAAAGGGGGATAAAGAGGCCAATCCCCGCAGCCTGACACGGCTCGCCATGCTCAACGTGCGTCAGGGCGACCAGCTCACCCTGCTGGCGCGCGGCGAGGATGCCAGCGCCGCCCTGGCCTGCTTCCAGCAGCTGGCCGACGAGCGCTTCGGCGACTGACGCCGCACACCATTGTTTCAAGGGGCTGCACTCGCTCGCTGAGCCTGTGCAGCACCATTCAAGACGAAGGAGTCCCCGGCACAGCCGCCCCTTCGCCCCGATTCTTAATTAGTAAAGAGAGAGGGATAGAATATGGACCGCATTATCATCAGCCCCAGCAAATACGTGCAAGGCAACGGGGCCCTCGCCAATATCGGCAACTACGTCAAAGCGCTCGGCAGCAAGCCGCTGATCCTGGCTGACGCCTTCGTCACCAAGCTGGTGGGCGATACCGTGGCCACCAGCTTCCACGGCGCGGGGATCAAGCCGGAGTTCGACTGCTTCAACGGCGAGTGCTCCCGCCCCGAGATCGACCGCCTGCTGGCCCGCTGCAACCAGACCCCGTTTGACGTCATCATCGGCATCGGCGGCGGCAAAACGCTGGATACCGCCAAGTCGGTCGCCTTCTACCAGAAGGTGCCGGTGGTCATAGTGCCCACCATCGCCTCCACCGATGCCCCCACCAGCGCGCTGGCGGTCATCTACACCCCGGAAGGCCAGTTCAGCGAATACCTGATGATCCCGACCAACCCCAACATGGTCATCATGGATACCGGCGTGGTCTCCCGCGCCCCGGTGCGGCTCTTGGTCTCCGGCATGGGGGATGCGCTCTCCACCTACTTCGAGGCGCGCGCCAACAAGGTCTCCGGTTGCCAGACCATGGCCGGTGGTGCCTCTACGCTGGCGGCGCAGGCCATCGCCGAGCTCTGCTACAAGACCCTGCTGGCCGATGGCTACAAGGCCAAGCTGGCGGTAGAACAGGGGCTCTGCACCAAGGCGGTGGAGAACATCATCGAGGCCAACACCTATCTGAGCGGTATCGGCTTCGAGAGCAGCGGGCTGGCCGCCGCCCACGCCATCCACAACGGCCTGACCCAGCTGGCCGAGTGTCACCACCTCTATCACGGTGAGAAGGTGGCGTTCGGTACCCTGGTGCAGCTGGTGCTGGAGAATGCGCCGATGGCGGAGATCGAGACAGTGCTGGGCTTCTGCCGCTCGGTGGGCCTGCCGACCAACCTGTATATGATGGGGGTCAAGGAGCTGGATATGGCGCGCCTGATGGAGGTGGCCAAAGCCTCCACCGCCGAGGGCGAAACCATCCACAATATGCCGTTCAAGGTCACCGCCGAGGATGTGCTGGCGGCCATCGTCACCGCCCACCAGTTGGGGCTGTAACCACGCCACCACTGACCTGCTATATAACAAGGCCCCGCATCTGCGGGGCCTTTTCATTTTCTGCTGGCCGGTTCGCAATGGCTCGCCGTCAGCCGTGATAGTCGGCGGGATCGATCTCGAGCAGTTTGAGCCGTCGCCACAGTGTGGTGCGACTGATACCCAGATGCTGGGCCATCTGGCTCACCTGCCCCTTGCAGGCATGGGCGCAGCGCAGGATGGCCTGCCGCTCCAGCTCCGCCAGCGTGAGCAGCGGTTGCCCCACCACCTCGTCGGCCACCCGTTGATAGCCGTGCCGAATGGCGGCGGGCAGCGCCTCGGGCGGGATCGGCCCCTGACCGGCATGAAGCAGCGCATGCTCAACGGCGCTGCGCAACTCCCCCAGATTGCCGGGCCAGGGATAGGCGAGCAGGCAGTCGAGGGCCGCCGGACTGAACTGGCGCACCGGCTCGCGCCCCTGCGCCGCCAACTGCTGGCTGATAAGGCCCGGCAGATCGGCACTGCGCTCCCGCAATCCCGGCAGCCACAGCTCGCACGCCTGCAAGGCATAGAGCAGCTGGCGGCCAAACAGCCCCTCCTGTACCAGCTGCTCCAGCGGAGCGCTGCTGGTGGCGATGATCCGCACCTTGAGCGGCAGGATGCGGGCCGAATCGAAGCGCTGGATGCGGCCGGTCTTGAGCAGTTGCAGCAGCGCTGCCTGCATGGGAGCAGAGAGGCACTCCACCTGCTCCAGCACCAGGGTGCCACCGTGGGCCAGCTCGAACTTGCCTGCCCGCTCCTGCCCCGCCTCGTCGGAGCCCATCAGCTCCAGCGCCATCCGCTCGCTCGGCAGCGCCTTGCAGTTGAGGGTAATGAGCGGCCCGGCGGCCCGTTCGCTGCCAAAGTGAATAGCCTCCGCCAGCTGGGCCTTGCCCACCTCCTCCTCGCCGCGCAGCAGGATCGGCCCCTGACTCTGGGCCGCCTGCCGGGCGTAGCGCAGCAGCTTGCGCATGGCGCTCGATTCCCCCACCAACGCCGACAGCTCGGGCACCGTTTGGCGCAGCTGATGAATGGCCCGCAGCCGATCGACCGGGTGCAGCAGGGCGATAAAACTGACCCCCTCCGGCCCCGGCAGCGGCTTGAGGCTCAACAGCGCATTGATAAACTCCCCCTCCTGCGCGCCAAGCCGCTCCAGCGTCACCTCCACATGGCTGAGCGGCGTCTGCCCCTTGATGGCCAGCTGCAACCGCTGGGGCAACAACAGGTGCTGCTCCAGCGGCTGGCCGAGACAGAGCGCCGGATCGAGCCGCAGCCGGTTGGCCGCCAGCGCGTTGAGGTAACGCAGCCGCCCCTGCGGATCCCAGGCCAGCACACCGTCATCCATGCCATCGAGCAGGGCGTAGAGCTCGCTCAGGTGGTGCTGGGACTCCTGCATCAGGGTCTCCATCTGCAGCAGATGGGCCAGCTCGCGCCCGGCGCTGACGGTGAGCGCCAGATCGCCGGCGCTCGCCTCTTCCACCTTGCAGATCAGGGCAATGATGGCGACCTGACGGCCATTGCTGTTGTAGACCGGGCTGGCACAGCTGTGCCACGGGTGGAGGGTCTGGTTGAAGTGCTGGGGGCCGCTGACGCAGAGCGGCACTCCCTCCAGCGCCGCCAGATTGATGGCATTGGTGCCGATGCGCCCCTCGCTGAAAAAGGCGCCGGGGCCAAACCCCAGCGCCGCCAGCTCGCGCAGAGTGTCGAGGTGGCCGGTCTGGGCCAGCAGGCAGCCGCTCTCGTCGGTGAGCAGCAGGGCGCAGGGGCGCCCCTCCATAAATTCGTAGAGATCTTCGAGGGCCATCTCGCCGGTGGTGAGCAGATCCCGCTTACGCTGGCGCAGGCTCTGCAAGGTCTGCCCCTTGGCGCTGTGGGGCGGGTGCCAGAGGGTGGCACTGGTCTGGTGGGCGCAGCGCAGCCAGGATGCCTGCAGATAGTCAGGCCAAGCGAGCAGCGGCTGAAGGTCAGATGGCATGGTCACAGCAATATCCGGCAAGATGTAAGCCGACCATTTAACCACTCTTGCTTGCCCGATTCAGTGACCTGCCTCAGAGGGTGGCAACGTTTAAAGACACCAGGTTGCCGCTAAGCGGCACGTACAGTCCTGACTGCCCGCAGCACGCTCTGGCGCCCCTGCCAGTAGCCCTGCAGATAGCCGGACTCCAGCTTGATCGGATCCTGGGTAAAACGGGAGACCATGAAATCGGTCGGTGGCGCGATCACCTCGATGTCGCAATCGGCAGGGGGATTGGCGATGAAATCGAGCGCCCGGTTGTAGGCGCGATCCCGCTCCAGCATAGCTTGCGCCAGTGCAGGCTGGGTTTTCAGCAAGGCTTTGACCATCCAGCAGAAACGGGCCGGCTTCTTGCGATAGCCCCGGGGTTCCGACAGCACCACTGTCATCCGCCGTGCACCGCGCCGATAGGCCTCGATCACCGGAATGGAGTCGCTGATCCCGCCATCGGCCATCGGGCGACCATCGACGCAGGGGGTATCGTGCTGCACCACTGGCAGGGCGCAGGTGGCGGTCAGCACCTCATCCATGTTGTCGGGCCGCACCGGCAGATAGATGGCCTTGCCGCTCGCCACATCGGTCGCCACCGCATAGAAGGGAATGTCGCGGGCGCAGAAAGTCTCGAGATCGAGCGGGAAGCGATGGCGACTGGCTTGCCACAGCCAGCCGATGTCCACCAGATCGCCCCCTTTGACAAAGCGCAGGGGATCGAGAAACCGGGAACTGCAAGCCAGCTCGGTGATGATGTGGTGGCTGCGGCGCGGCTGCTCGCTCAGATAAGAGACCAGATTGGTGGCACCGGCCGAGACGCCCATGACGAAATCGAACGGGTAGTGGTGGCTTTCCACGAAGGCATCGAGCACGCCGCTGGCAAAGATGCCGCGCATGGCGCCCCCTTCGACAATGAGTGCGCTGGTAGCAGAAGAGAACATGTGAAGGCTCCGTCAGCGGTAAAAAATTCGGGGCATACCCCGATCGGTGATGGACGCCTTCATGCTGGGCACCAAGACGCCTGCTGGACGGATAGGACAACTGGAGTGCGCCGATACCGTCAAGCGACTACCAGTATATGCAGCGAACAAACCTGCAAAAAATGAATTTAAATAATAAAAAACATTCCATTTAGGCATGATTTTTACTGTAAAAAGGCCAGCCGCAGGGCTGGCCGTGCGCTTAACTCACTCAGGGCAAACCGGGGCCGAAACGCCCCATCACCGGATCGTAGTGATAGGCGTCGTAATCAAAGTCGATCCCCTTGAGCAGGGGGTTGGGCAGCTCGAACAGCTTGCGCTCGTGGAGCCTGGCCCGCTCAAGGGAGGGTTTGAAGTGGTGCAGCCAGAGCCGCTGCAGCGAACCATCCTGCCACGCCAGTTTGAGCCCGGTCTGAATGCGCCGGATCCCCGCCTGATTCCCCTTGAAGGTGTAGAAGAGATGGAGGAAGGGGTAGTGCAAGGCGATACGCTGCTCCACGATGAGGCCGGCCACATCACGGTGCTGCTCCAGCTCGGCGAAGAGCTCGTTGGCGCCGCGGCAAAAGAGGTCGGCCCGCCCACGTGCCACCAGCTTGAACAGCCGCTCGTAGCCGTCCACCTCCTGCACTTGCAAACCGGCCGCCCGCAGAATGGCAACATCCTGCCAACCACGCCCCTGCACGTTCTGGTACTGCTTGAGCTGATCGAAGCGGGTCACGCTGGCAATCGTCTTCGCTTGCTGCGGACTGACAAAGCAGATGCGATAGCCGAGGATGCCGAGCTCCACCGGGAAGCGGACATAGTCGAGGGCCTCGCCGCTAGCGGGCTGTGGTGTATCGACGGCAAACAGATTGGGATAGAGATTGGTTTGCAGCACCTGTCGCAGCCGGATCCGGTTCATCGGCGGCGCCACCCGCAGCTCGTAGTCACCGAAGCTGTCGCGGGTCTTCTCCAGCGCGAGTTGCAACAGGTCGCGAAAATAGAGGGTACGCAAGTCCCGGTCGCTCTCCGGGCTGATGTGGGTAAAAACGTTGCTCGCCCGTAGGGGACTGGCAAAGAGGAAGAGACTGCACAGCAGCAAGCAGGAAGCGAGGCGATGAAAGGTCATACTGCTCATCCCGGAAATACACGCTCACTAGAGTGTAGCGCCGGGACGAGCAGCCTTGTAAAGGGAAGCTCGGCCTACCAGAACATCCGGCCCAGCAGGGGCGCCAGCAACACGGTCACCATGCCGGCGATCATCATCACCATGCTGGAGACCACCCCCTCTTCGTTGCCCATCTGATAGGCCCTGGCGGTGCCGGCGCCGTGGGCCGAGGCACCAAACCCCGCCCCCTTGCCGAGACGACTGCGAATGGCCAGCACGGTGAGCACGCTCTCCCCCACCGCCATGCCGATGACGCCGGTCAGCACCACAAACAGCGCGGTGAGGTCGCTCTGACCACCGATGGCGCGGGTCGCCTCCACCGCAAACGGCGTGGTGATGGAGCGCATCGCCAGACTGCGTTGCAGCATGTCGGAGAGATCCAGCCAGCGGGCCAGCAGCACGGTGCTCCCCACCGCCATGATGACCGAGGCGACCACTCCGACCGACAGCGACAGCCAGTGGCGACGAATGAGCTGGCGGTTCTCGTAGACCGGCACCGCGAAGGCGACGGTGGCGGGGCCCAGCAGCCAGAGCAGCCAGTGGGATTCCGCCATGTAATCCTGATAGGGGATGTGGAACAGCAGCACCACGGCCACTAGCAGGGTCGGCGCCAGCAGCAGCGGCATCAGCGGCAGGATCCGCTTTTTGCCGTAGAGCCATTTGCTGGCGTAGTAGAAGAGCAGGGTGAGGGCGAAGCAGATCAGCCCGAGCAGGGTATCAGACATGACGGCGACTCCGGCGGGCCAGTTTCAGTTCGAGGCGGTAGACCCGATCCACCACCAGCGCGGTAGTGCCAAGCACTAGCGTGGTGCTCACCAGCAGCACCACCATGATGCGCCACCCCTCCTGCAACAGTAGATCCTGATAGTTGACCACCGCAACTACGGCGGGC
The DNA here is from genome assembly GCF_049170575.1 of Aeromonas sp. 604282. NCBI lineage: Bacteria > Pseudomonadati > Pseudomonadota > Gammaproteobacteria > Aeromonadales > Aeromonadaceae > Aeromonas > Aeromonas sp. 604282. The sequence goes on from NZ_JAAKMV010000012.1 coordinate 31,402, forward strand.
ACGAAGAAGAGCAGCATCTCGGCCAGCAGCCAGCGCGCACCGGCACTGAACCACTCGGCCTTGACCACTCCGAGCAGGATGCAGGCCAGCAGCAACAACATGCCGGTGAGGTTGGCGGGCAGCGGCAGATGGAGGGTACGCACCGCGGTATCGGCCAGCAGCCAGATGGCTGCCAGCAACACAATCTGGAAGGGAGTCTGTAACCAGCGCAAGCAGAGGGCTTTCATGATCATCGTCTTTCTGTGAACCGGCTCACAGTATAGAGTTGAGCAAAACCTGCCAGAAATGAATTAAAATTATCAAATTCATGCCGCATAGGCATACTTCATCCCGTACCCGCCAACACGAGTCGAGAGAGTCCATGGATATTCGCGCCCTGCGCTATTTTGTCGAACTGGTGCGGGAAAAAAGCTTCACCCGCGCCTCTGAAAAGCTGTTCGTCACCCAGCCCACCATCAGCAAGATGATCCGCAATATCGAAGAGGAGCTGGGCCAACCCCTGCTCAACCGGGAAGGGCGCCGCTTCACCCTGACCGACAGCGGCCAGGTGCTGTTCAACCGGGCCCAGACCATCTTGGCGGAGATGCAGCAGCTGGAGGCCGAACTGGCGGATCTGCAGAGCCTGCAACATGGTCGCCTCACCCTCGGCATTCCCCCCATGGTGGGTCACGTCTATGCAGATCTGATCCGCGCCTACCGCACCCGCTATCCCAAGGTGGAGCTGACCCTGGTGGAGTACGGCGGCCGCCGCATCGAACAGGCGGTGCTGGAGGGAGAGCTGGATCTCGCCATCACCATGCTGCCGACCAAAGAGGGGGGCGCCCTCAGCGCGCTGGAGCTGGATCAATACCCGATCCGGGTGGTGCTGCCGGATCAACCCCGCTGGCATGGCGAAGCGCCGCTGCGGCTGGAGTCTCTGCAGGAGGAGCCCTTCCTGCTCTATACCCAGGCGTTTACCCTGAGCGAGCGGCTGGAGCAGGCGTGTCAGGAAGCGGGCTTTGTGCCTCAGGTGGCGGCGCGCAGCAGCCAGTGGGATTTTCTCACCGCCATGGTACGCAGCGGCATGGGGGTCGCCTTCTTGCCGGAGCCGGTCTGCCACCGGCTGACCCCGGATGGTCTGGTGCTGCGGCCGCTGGAGCCCGAATTGAGCTGGCGACTCGGGGTGATCTGGCCGAGCGAGCGCTATCTCTCCCGCACCGCCGAGGCCTGGTTGGCCCTCTGCCGCCAGCGGCAGGCACCTCAGTAATCGCCGAAGCGATCGGTCTGCGGATTGTAGAAGTAGGGGCGGAAATCGAAGCTGATCCCGTCGAGGAAGGGGTTATCCAGTCGCAGCAGTCGGCGCTGGGAGAGCTTGGCAAAAGCGATGGCCGGGCCAAAGCTCTTGTGCCACAGCGCCTGTAGCGAGCCATCCTGCCACGCCAGCTGCAACCCCCGCTCGACCCGCTGCAGCGCCTCGCGATTGTTGGGATTGGTGTAGAAAACCCGGGGCAGCGGGTAGTAGATCAACAATGCATCATCCACCAGCAGGTCCGTCATCTCCTTGTGGGCCAGCTGCTCGCTGCGCAGCTCGCTCACCCCGCGGCAGAAGAGATCGAAGCGGCCCCGCGCCACCATTTTGAACAGCTTTTCGTACCCCTCCACTTCCACCACCTCCATCCCGGCGTAACGCAGGATATCCACATCCAGCCACCCCTTGCCCTGACCGAAGGTGAACTGGCGCAGCCCCTTGAGGTCGGTCACTTTGCTCACCGCCCCCTTTTGCTGCGGGCTGACAAAACAGATGCGGTAGCTGACGATCCCCAGATGGATGGGAAAACGGACATAGGCGAGCCCCAGATCCTCGCGGGTGCTGCTGTAGCTGTCCATTACAAAGAGGTTGGGATAGTTGTCGAGCTGCATGCTGACCCGCTCGCGCGCCTTGGTCATGGGCGGCGCAGGCTCCAACAGATAGTCGCCAAACTGGTCGCGGGTCTTGTCGAGGGCGAGCCGCAGCAGCTCCCGATCATAAGTGGTGCGCGGGTCCCGCTCGCTCTCTGGGCTGATATAGGTAAACCGGGTGGCCGCCTGTCCGGTCACCGACAACACGCAGAGCAGAGCGGCAGCCAGCAGATGCAGGGGTGACATAAACCGCGCCTTGGCTGAAGGGGTACTTTCAGTGTAGCCCCTGAGCGTGGCTGCTCGGCCCTGCCACCACCCCGCGCTCTCCTCCCCTTTTCGGCCAGTCGCATCCATCAGCCTACTCCCCCACCGGAGGTGTGCTTCTGAGCGATGTTGCATAACGCTGATAGGCAGCAGAGTCGCGCACCTGCTCGATAGCATCCCACACCTGCCGGCTTTGTCGGGGATGGGCCTGATAGAAGCGGTTAGAGAAGACCAGATAGTAGGGCTTCTCCACCAGCACCGGCGACAGCCGCTCGATGCGGGCCTGCAACTCGGGATGAGCCACCAGAATACTGTCGGCCACCTCGGTCTGGATGGCGGTCGCCTGCGCCCGATCCATCACCAGCTTTTTCAACATGATCAGCGGGTCACGGCTGGAGTCATCCACCTCGGCTCCCGCAGCCTGCAACAAGTCGACGATGGAAAATCCGGACTGGGCCGCCACTACGCCCTTGACCCTGAGGGTGGAGCCATCCCACTGGCTTTTGCCACCCTTGAGCTGGTAGAGACTGTAACTCTCGGTCAGCAGCCGCTTGGCGGGGTCGGGTTTGCCCTCACGCATGGGATAGACCCCCACCCTGGTCGCCCGCTCGACGCTATAGCTCATCTTGATGACCGCATCCATCTGGCCACTGCTCACCCGAGAGAGGCAGCGCTTCCACGGCAGCGGCGTCAGCACGATCTCGGCATCAAGAGCGGTAGCAACCGCCTTGAGGTGATACTGCACAACCCCCTCCCCCGATTGCAGCAGCCAAGGATAGGAATCACTGTTTTCAAAGCAGGTACGCAGCGTAAAGGCAGGGGCCGCACCGCCGGTCGCGGGCAGCAGCAACGCAATAAAGAGCAGATAGCGGGCAGATGCGCGCATGGGCCATATCCTTGGCGACAATGATCTCTCCCTTACTCTATCAGAGCCTGCGCACCTGATAATCCGGCTCAGGGTTGTGAACCGAAATCATCCGTCAGCGGGTTGTAAAGGTAGGGGCGATAGTCAAAACCGTCCTTGGGTAACTGCGGATTGCCGAGCCGGACAATCTGGCGAGCCCCCAGATTGGCAAACACCAGCGAGGGTTGGAAGTGATGGCGCCAGAGCCGTTTGAGCGAACCATCCTGCCAAGCCAGTTGCAGACCGCGCGCAAGGCGCTCGCGCTCCTGAACGTAGCGGGCATTGCTGTAGAACACATGGATCAGCGGATAGAAAAGGGCCAGATGGCGATCGACCGTCAAACCGGCCACCTTGCCCTGATGAGATTGCCACTCCGGCAGGATCTCGTTGGCCCCACGACAGAAGAGATCGATGCGCCCTCGTGCCACCATACGAAACAGCGACTCGTAGTTATCCACCTCATGTACCGTCAGCCCGCCGTTGCGCAGGATCACCGCATCCTGCCAGCCGGTGCCCACCCCTTGAGTGAAGTGGCGCAACTGATCCAGGGTGTTTACCCGCGCCAGCTCGGCAGCACGAGCCGAGCCGACAAAACAGACCCGATAGCCGAGGATCCCCATATCGATCGGGAACGGGATCGATGCCACCTGATCCGCCACCGCCTCCCCCTGATAAGGCCAGCTGTCGACAATAAAGAGGGCGTTTTTGCCCTGCTCCTGCACCTCGATCCGCATCCGCGCCTTGTTCATCGGCAGGGAGTCCAGCAACTCGTAGTCGCCATATTCGGGGCGAGTTTTCTCTAGCGCCAGCTGCATCACCTCACGGTAATAACGCATCCGCATGTCCTGACTGTTTTCAGGACTGAGCAGGGTAAAACGGGTGGCAGCCAGCAAGGCAGAGGGGAAGGATAAACAGAGGCAAAGCAACAGAAGTCGGTACATCATGGCTGAACTCATACAACGGGGTTCACCCAGTATAGACTGGCACACTCCCCGTTGAGCACGGGGCAATCACGGCTTGCGCGTCCGATCACAGGTGAGGCAATCCGGGCCACCACAGGCCCGGAGAGCAGGTTCACACCGTGCCCGGCACTACTCTTCGCCGATAGGTGCGGCGATCCACTTCATCAGCGTTAGCATATCCTGCGGCGCCACGCCGACCGAGAGGCCGCGCTTGCCGCCGCTCACCAGGATCTCGTCAAACTGCAGCGCCGACTCATCGAGCACAGTGGGCAGCAGTTTCTTCTGCGCCAGCGGGCTGATGCCACCCACCTTGTAACCGGTCAGCTTCTCCGCTTCCGCCGGTTTCATCATCTCCACCTTCTTGAGACCGGTCGCCTTGGCCAGCTGCTTCAGGCTGCACATGCCGGATGAGGGAACGATGGCCACCACCGCCTGCTTGTCGTGATGGGCGACCAGGGTCTTGAACACCTGCGCCTCCGGCAGCCCGAGCTGGGTCGCGGCATGCTTGCCGAAATCGTCGTGGGCTTCGCACTCGTAGGGGTAGAGCTTGTGGGGGATCTTGAGCTTCTTCAGCAGGTTGATGGCAGGAGTCATGATGGTTGCCTTGAATCGAATCGCATAAAAACAAGGCCAAACAGTCTGCGCCTGCGTGGCGAGGGATGCAAGCCGGAGGGGAAATCTGTACCCATCACCGGTAATGCGTAGAGAGCAATGAACAAGGTGAATTGTGCCGCTTGCCGAATTAAACACAGAACGAGACTAGGCAAAGAGCATTTTCGAGCGGTGCAAGGCGTGCCCCCAACGAAATACAGCCAAAAACAAAGGGCGCCTTATCGGCGCCCTTTGGCTTGATGGATATTGCTGAAGCCTGCTGGCTTGAGCTGGCTATCAACCGGTGTTGCGCATACCTGCGGCAATACCGGCGATGGTGACCATCAGCGCCTTGTCCAGCTCGGGGTGCAGGGTCTCCGGGTGGTTGCGGGAGCGGTTGAGCAGCTCGGCCTGCAGCACGTTGAGCGGGTCTGTGTAGGGGTTGCGCAGCTTGATGGACTCCTTGATCCAGGGCTGATCCTCCAGCAGATCCCCGCGCGGGCTCAGTTTCAGCACCACCTCGATGGATTCGGCGAGCTCCTGACGCAACTGTTTGCCAAGGCCCCACAGCTCCTGCGGCACCAGACGGGTGTCGTAGTACTCGGCGAGCCAGACGTCCGCCTTGAGGAACACCATCTCCAGCATCTCGAGGCGAGTGCGGAAGAAGGGCCACTGGGCGCTCATCTCTTCCAGCACCGCCAGCTTGCCGCCGTCGATCGCCTGTTGCAGCGCCTTGTGGGCACCGAGCCAGGCTGGCAGCATCAGGCGGTTCTGGGTCCAGGCGAAGATCCACGGAATGGCGCGTAGACTCTCGACGCCGCCGTTGGGCTTGCGCTTGGAGGGACGGGAGCCGAGCGGCAGCTTGCCGAGCTCCATCTCCGGGGTGGCGGCACGGAAGTAAGGGACGAAGTCCGGATGACCGCGCACGATACTGCGGTAGTGCTCGCAGGAGTCGGCGGCCAGCTGTTCCATCACCTCGCGCCAGCACTCTTTCGGCTTGGGCGGCGGCAGCAGGTTCCCTTCCAGCACGGCGCTGGTGTAGAGCTCCAGACTCTTGATCGCCACTTTCGGCAGGCCGAACTTGAAGCGGATCATCTCCCCCTGTTCGGTGGTACGCAGACCGCCGCGCAGGGATCCCGGCGGCTGGGAGAGGATGGCCTGATGGGCAGGCGCACCACCACGACCGACGGTACCGCCACGGCCATGGAACAGGGTGAGGCGGATGTTGTTGGCTTCGGCCAGCCCCACCAGAGATTCCATGGCGGCGTACTGGGCCCAGCCAGCGGCCATCATGCCCGCATCCTTGGCAGAGTCGGAGTAACCGATCATCACATACTGACGACCCTGAATGTAACCGCGATACCAGTCAACCGAGAGCAGGCGCTCCATCACGGCGGTGCCTGCCATCAGGTCATCCTGGGTCTCGAACAGCGGGGCGACCGGCATGCGGAACTTGCAGCCCGCCTCTTTGAGCAGCAGTTGCACCGACAGCACGTCGGACGGCGCTCCGGCCATGGAGATGATGTAGATACCGAACGCATCGGGGTCGTGCTGGGCGATGACCTGACAGGTATCCAGCGTCTCGCGCACCTCGGCGCTCGGCTCCCAGTCGTGGGGAATGAGCGGGCGACGGGAGTTCAGTTCGTTGAGCAGGAAGGCCTGCTTGTCATCTTCGCTCCACTCGGCGTAGTCACCCAGACCCAGATAGCGGGTCAGCTCGGAGAAGACCAGCCCGTGGCGCTCGCCATCCTGACGGATATCGAGCTTGACCAGATGGATGCCGAAACAGGCGACCTTGCGCAGCACATCCAGCAGCATGCCGTCGGCGATGTTACCCATGCCGCAAGCGTGCAATGAGTGGTAGCAGAGCTCCAGCGGCTCGCGCAGCTGGGCGGTGGTCTTGACCAGATCCTGGCTCTCGCTCGCCTGACCCTGCACCTTGGCGGTGAGGTGCTCCTTGGTTTCGCGCAGCGCTTCACGCAGCTCGCGCACCAGCGCACGGTAAGGCTCGGGGTGATCGCCAACGCGAGCGCGCACGGCGTCGGTACAGTCGGACATGGAGAGCTCGGAGGTGAGCTCCTTGATGTCTTTGTAGAACAGGCTCACCGCCATCCAGCGGCCCAGCTCCAGTACTTCGGCAGTCACCTTGGCGGTGACGAAGGGGTTGCCGTCGCGGTCACCGCCCATCCAGGAGGTGAACTTGACCGGCGCGGCATCCAGCGGCAGCCGCACACCCAGATGGTGTTGCAAACGCTCGTCCAGATTGCGCATGAATTCTGGGATGGCAGGCCACAGGCTGTTCTCCACCACGGCGAAGCCCCACTTGGCCTCGTCGACCGGTGTCGGGCGCTGTTCGCGGATCTCGTTGGTGTGCCACGCCTGATTGATGAGCTGCTCGATACGATTGAGGATCTTGTCCCGCTCGCGGGGCAGCAGGTCGGAGAGCTCCAGCGCCTCGAGACAGTCGTTGAGCTGTACGTGCTTGTGGATCAGGGTGCGACGGGTCACCTCGGTGGGGTGAGCGGTCAGCACCAGATCGATATCCAGCTCGCGCACGGCCGCAATGATGGCCTCTTGCGACAGGTTGGAGGCTTTCAGCTTGTCGAACATCTGCTCCAGCGGGTCCGGGGTGCAGACCTGCTCTTCGCAGCGACGAGAGATGGTGTGGAACTGTTCCGCCACGTTGGCCAGATTGAGGAACTGGCTGAAGGCGCGGGCCACCGGTAGCAGTTCGTCATCGCTCAGGGTGCGCAGGGTATCGAGCAGACGTTCTCGGTCTGATTCATTGCCCTTGCGGGAGGACTTGGCCAATTGGCGAATGGTTTCGATCTTGTCGAGAAAGGCCTGACCCTGATGATCCTTGATGGATTTACCCAGCAGCTGACCCAGCATACCTACGTTGGCGCGTAGTGCGGCGTACTTTTCGTTCATTCCACATCCTTATCTTGTTGGTGCCTGGCACCCATCCGGGGTGCGAGACGACCTCACTTATTGTTGTGCGATTACAACATATGCTCCGTCATCTTAGGGTGACAATCTACCCAGATTGTCTGCGCAAGGTCAAATAACAGGCCGATTCAGAACATGTATTTCCATCACCACTCCACAACCGGCTTGTTATGTAACTTACTTACAGTTTTTACGCCCCTTTCACCGTCGCCGCTACAGGCAAAAACGTCTGATCAGGTGTTGCAACACTGCGGTGGTCGGCTTGACGAAGGAGAGGTCGAGATACTCATCCGGCTGGTGCGCCTGGGTGATATGACCGGGGCCCATCACTATGGTCTGGCAACCAAGCTGCTGGATAAACGGCGCCTCGGTGCAGTAGTTGACCGACTCGGCGGCGCGGCCGCTCGCTTTCTCGGCTTCGCGCACCAGCACAGAGTCGTCGGCGCAGGCGTAGGCAGGAATGGGTTCATGCAGATGTTGCAGATGCAGGCAGCCCGGCTGGTGGATCTCGATGGGCGACAGCGCCTCTTTCAGCATCCCCATCAGCTCGTCCGGCCCCACCTGCGGGGTGGGTCGCAGGTCGATATGCAGCTCGCAGCAGCCGCAGATGCGGTTCGGGCTGTCACCCCCCTGAATGTAACCCAGGTTCAGGGTTGGCTGCGGCACGGCAAAGCGGTGGTCGGCGTAGCGATCTTTCAGATCCTGCTGCAAGCGCAACACCTGCCCCATCGCCTTGTGCATGATCTCCATGGCGTTGACACCGTTGGCGGGATCCGAGCTGTGACCGCTCTTGCCGGTAATGCGGATCGCCTCCGACATATGACCCTTGTGGGCCACCACCGGCACCAGTCCGGTCGGCTCGCCAATCACGGCGTAGTCGGGTTTCAATTCGGCCGCCGCGGCGATAGCGCGGGCCCCCGCCATGGTGGTCTCTTCATCGGCGGTAGCGAGAATGCGCAGCGGCTTGGTCAGCTTGGTGAGGTCGATCTCTTTGAGCGCCTCGACGATAAAGGCGAAGAAGCCCTTCATATCGATGGTACCGAGACCATAGAGACGGTTGCCCTCTTCGGTCACCTTGAAGGGATCCTTGCTCCACCCTCCTTCATCAAACGGCACCGTATCGGTGTGGCCTGCCAGCAGCAGACCGCCTTCCCCCTGACCAATCGTCGCCACCAGATTGAACTTGCCCGGCAGGTCGGGGAGCGCCGTTACCTCGCACTGAAAACCGAGCTGACCGAACCAGTCGGCCAGCAGCCGGATCACCGCCTCGTTGCTCTGATCCCACTTGGGATCCGTGCTGCTGATAGAGGGAATCGCAATAATATTCTTATAAAGTGAAAAAAAATCCAGATTGGCCATCAGCTCCTCCTTGCGTCCCCGGAATGTTTCTGTTAGAAAATACAAATGCAAAGTGAGTGCATGAATATTCTGTAATTTTGCCTGAATATCTGGCTCATCAACAAAGGCTTCTAGTTGTAAGGGAAAGTTAATGTTCTGTCACCTGATCTATAACCGACGACACACACCCGCCTGAATTGCCCCTCCGCACTTGTGCAAAGGGGCGATCGAACACCCTTGTGCACTGCAGCGTCATGCTGTGAATCTCGAACTCTGACTTGGAATATTCAACATGCTTAACACCGTTATCGTCGGTGCCAGTGGCTACGCGGGAGCCGAACTGGCCGCACTGGTACAGAACCACCCACAACTCAAGCTGTTCGGCCTCTATGTCTCGGCCGGCAGTCAGGATGCCCACAAGCGCTTCTCTTCCCTGCATCCCCAGTGGGTCGGAGCCCTCGATCAGCCGCTGCTGCCGCTGGACGAGGATGGCATGACCCGGATCCTGACCCAGGCCGATCTGGTGCTGCTGGCCACCGCCCACGAGGTGAGCGCCGAGCTCGCACCCAAGTTTCTCGCCAAGGGGTTGCCGGTGTTCGATCTCTCCGGCGCCTTCCGGGTCAAGGATCAGGGCTTTTACGACAGCTTCTACGGATTCACCCACGACAGCGAGCAGTGGCTGGATCAGGCCGTCTATGGCCTGGCGGAGTGGAATGCCGATGCCATCGCTACCGCCCAGCTGATTGCGGTGCCGGGTTGTTACCCGACCGCCTCCCTCTGTGCTCTCAAGCCGCTGCAGCAGGATGGCCTGATTGCCAAGGGGTGGCAGCCCATCATCAACGCCGTCTCCGGGGTTTCCGGCGCCGGGCGCAAGGCAGCCATCAACACTAGCTTCTGCGAAGTGAGCCTCAATCCCTACGGCACCTTCAATCACAGACACCAGCCGGAGATCAGCCACCACCTCGGCAAGGAGGTGCTGTTCCAGCCCCACCTTGGCAACTATGTGCGCGGCATCCTGGCCACCATCTATGTGCAGTTGGCGGATGGCGTCACTCCCACCCAGGTGGATCAGGCCTTCCTCAAGGCTTACGAAGGCAAGCCGCTGGTGCGCCTCACCGGCCAGATGCCATCCATTCGCGGCGTCGCGGGCACCCCTTACTGCGATATCGCCTGGCAACAGCAGGGCAACATGCTGGTGGTGGTCTCTGCCATCGACAACCTGCTCAAGGGCGCAGCCTCGCAAGCCATGCAGTGCATAAATATCAAATTTGGTTTTGAACCGGCCACCGGCCTGATTTAAGGACTTAGGAAGGATCTCGAACATGGACAAACAGACGTTGGTAATCAAGCTGGGCGGTGCCCTTATCGAGAACGATGAGGCGCTGACCGCCCTGTTCGCCACCCTCAAAACCTTCCTCGACGATCAGCACCGTCCGCTGGTGTTGGTGCACGGCGGTGGCTGTCTGGTGGATGACCTGCTCAAGGGGCTGGGTCTCACCTCCACCAAGAAGAACGGCTTGCGGGTGACCCCGTTCGAGCAGATCCCCTTCATTGCCGGGGCGCTGGCGGGCACAGCCAACAAGCAGATGATGGCCAAGGCGATCGCCACCGGCATTCCGGCTGTGGGGCTCTGCCTGGCGGATGGCGGCCTCTGTCAGGTGACCCAGCTCGACCCGGATCTCGGCGCGGTCGGCGAGTGCAAGCCGGGCAACCCGGCGCTGGTAGCAGGCATCCTCAGTCAGGGCTTCCTGCCGGTGGTGAGCTCCATCGGCATCACCGCCGAGGGGCAGCTGATGAACGTCAACGCGGATCAGGCCGCCACCGCCATTGCCGAGGCGCTCGGTGCCGATCTGGTGATGCTCTCCGATGTGAGCGGCATCCTCGATGGCAAGGGCAAGCTGGTGCCCCAACTCGACAAGCTGACCGCGCTGGATTTGATGGAGAAAGGGGTGATCCGCGATGGTATGGCGGTCAAGGTAGAAGCAGCCCTGCACGCCGCCGAGACCCTCGGCAAGCCGGTCTGTGTCGCCAGCTGGCGCTACCCGGATCAGCTGCTCAAGCTGCTGGCTGGCGGCGCGGTCGGCACCCAAGTGGCCATTTGATCTCCACCGGAACAAGGAACATCCGATGCAACATCTTCTGAAAGACAGTGATCTGAACAAAGCCCAGATCGAGGCTCTGATTGCGCTGGGCAAAGCGGTCAAGGCCGACCCGAAGAAGTACAGCCAGGCGCTGGCCGGCAAGAGCGTGGTCACCCTGTTCGAGAAACCCTCCCTGCGCACCCGGGTCACTTTCGACATCGGCATCGCCAAACTGGGCGGCCACAGCGTCTATCTGGATCAGCAAAACGGCGCGCTGGGCAAGCGGGAGTCGGTGAAAGATTTCGCCGCCAACCTGTCGCGCTGGTGTGATGCCATCGTCGCCCGGGTGTTCGATCACCAGACTCTGGTCGAGCTGGCGGAGCACGGCACAGTGCCGGTGGTGAACAGCCTGTGCAACCTCTACCACCCCTGTCAGGGGCTGGCCGACTTTATGACCATTGCCGAGCACTACGACGATCTGTCGAAGGTGAAGCTTGCCTACCTCGGTGATGGCAACAACGTCAGCCACTCTCTGCTGCTGCTGGGGGCCACCCTGGGCACCGACGTCACCCTCATCTGCCCGAAAGGCCACGGCCCGGATACCCAGATCTTCCTGCAAGCGCAGGCGCTGGCGGCCAAGTCGGGGGCAACCATCCACATCAGCGATGACGTGGCGGATATCGAAGGGTTCGACGTGGCCTACACAGATACCTGGGTCTCCATGGGTGACAACACCCCGATGGAGCAGGTCAAAGACCTCTTTATGCCTTACCAGATCAACCAGGCCCTGCTCGACCGCACCGGCATTGCACATGTGCTGCACTGCCAACCGGCGCACCGGGAGCTGGAGATCACCTCGCAGGTGATGGATGGCCCCGCCTCCCTCATCATGGACGAGGCCGAAAACCGGATGCATATCCAGAACGCCGTGTTGCTGACCCTTCTCGGTGGCAAGTAACGCGGTACTCAACCTGAATCACGACACTTTTATTGAATCATCATCGAATCATCACGGAGAGAAGTAACATGAGCGGAATCAACAAGATCGTACTGGCTTACTCGGGTGGACTGGATACCTCGGCCATCATTCCCTGGCTGAAAGAGCACTATGACGCCGAAATCATCGCCTTCGTGGCCGACGTCGGTCAGGAGCGCGACGATCTGGAAGGGATCGAGCAGAAGGCGATCGCCTCCGGTGCCACCAAGTGCATCATCAAGGATCTGCGGGAAGAGTTCGTCAAAGAGTACGTCTACCCGACCCTGAAGACCGGCGCCGTCTATGAAGGCACCTATCTGCTGGGCACCTCCATGGCCCGTCCGGTGATCGCCAAGGCGATGGTCGAAGCGGCACTGGCGGAAGGGGCTGATGCCATCTCCCACGGCTGCACCGGCAAGGGTAACGATCAGGTGCGTTTCGAAGGTGCGGTTGCCGCGCTGGCGCCCCAGCTGAAAGTCATCGCCCCGTGGCGGATCTGGGACATGCGCTCCCGGGAAGATCTGCTCTCCTATCTGGAGACCCGCAACATCCCCTGCAAGGCGACCTTGAAGAAGATCTACAGCCGCGATGCCAACGCTTGGCACATCTCCACCGAAGGTGGCGAGCTGGAGAGCACCTGGAACGAGCCGTCCGAAGCGGTCTGGCAGTGGACCGTACCGGCCGAGCAGGCTCCGGATCAGCCGGAGTACGTCAAGCTGACCGTGGCGCAGGGTGAAGTGGTGGCCGTTGACGACCAGCCGCTCAGCCCGCACCAGATCCTGATGACCCTGAACGAGCGTGCTGGCAAGCACGGCGTGGGCCGCATCGACATCACCGAAAACCGGATGGTGGGGATGAAGTCCCGCGGCTGCTACGAGACCCCGGGCGGTACCGTGATGGTCGCCGCGCTGCGCGCCGTGGAAGAGCTGGTACTGGATCGCCCGACCCGCGCCTGGCGGGAAAAGCTGGGTGCCGAGTTCTCCCACCTGGTCTATGACGGTCGCTGGTTCACCCCGCTGTGCAAGGCGATCCTCGCCTCTGCCAACGCCATCGCCGAAGATCTGGATGGTGAAGTGGTGCTGAAGATGTACAAGGGTCAGGTCACTGCGGTGCAGAAAAAGTCGCCGAACAGCCTCTACTCCGAAGACTTCGCCACCTTCGGCGCCGACGAAGTGTATGACCAGAGCCATGCCGAAGGCTTTATCCGCCTCTACACCCTGGCCAGCCGGATCCGCGCCATGAAGGAGCAACATCAGGCTATCGGTGGCGATCACACCCACGGCTAAGCAAGCGCGATAACCCGTTGATTCCGTTGAGGGGGCATGGCCCCCTCTTCTACTGGCAGAGGACATAACCCCTGACCCATCATCGGCGGGTGTGACAAGAGCGGCAGCGCCCCGGCCGCTTCTGTGAGATAACAGGCTCGCAGAAAAACAGGGCACGATTTCAAGCTCGGCGGCCAGGGCGCCGCCGACAACGCATTCAAGGAGAGCAGTATGGCACTTTGGGGTGGACGCTTCAGTCAGGGAGCCGATAGCCGGTTCAAGCAGTTCAACGATTCGCTGCGGTTCGATTACCGCTTGGCGGAGCAGGATATTCAGGGCTCCATGGCCTGGGCCAAAGCGCTGGTGAAAGTGGGCGTATTGACCGCCGATGAGCAGGGCAAACTGCAACAGGCGATGGAGGTGCTGCTCGCCTCGGTGCAGCAGGATCCCCAGCAGATCCTGAGCTCGGATGCCGAAGATATCCACTCCTGGGTCGAAAGCCAACTGATTGCCGCCGTCGGCGATCTTGGCAAGAAACTGCACACCGGCCGCTCCCGCAACGATCAGGTCGCCACCGACCTGAAACTCTGGTGCAAGGCGCAGGGCGAGCTGCTGCTCGGCTCCATCACCGCCCTGCAGCAGGGGCTGATCGCCTCTGCCCGCGCCAATCAGGCCGCAGTGCTGCCCGGTTACACCCACCTGCAACGGGCCCAGCCGGTCACCTACGCCCACTGGGCGCTGGCCTATGTGGAGATGCTGGAGCGGGACTACTCCCGGCTGCAGGATGCGCTGAAGCGCCTCGACACCAGCCCGCTCGGCTGCGGCGCGCTGGCGGGTACTGCCTACGCCATCGACCGCGAAGCGCTGGCGCTCGACATGGGCTTTAGCGGCGCTACCCGCAACAGTCTGGATTCGGTCTCCGATCGGGATCACGTGGTGGAGCTGATGCACGTGGCGTCCCTCTCCATGACCCACCTGTCGCGCTTTGCCGAAGACCTTATCTTCTACAACACCGGCGAGGCGGGCTTTGTCGAGCTCTCCGATGCGGTCACCTCCGGCTCGTCGCTAATGCCGCAGAAGAAGAACCCGGATGCGCTGGAGCTGATCCGCGGCAAGACTGGCCGGGTGGTCGGCGCCCAGATGGGCATGCTGATGAGCCTCAAGGCGCTGCCGCTGGCCTACAACAAGGACATGCAGGAAGACAAGGAAGGGCTGTTTGATGCCCTCGATACCTGGCACGACTGCCTCGATATGGCGGCGCTGGTGCTGATCGATCTGAGGGTGAATGGTGAGCGCACCATGGCGGCGGCGCAGGGCGGCTACGCCAACGCCACCGAGCTGGCGGACTATCTGGTGGCCAAGGGGATTCCATTCCGTGAGGCGCACCATATCGTCGGTGAAACCGTGGTCTTTGCCATCAGCGTGGGCAAACCGCTGGAGGAGCTCTCCATCGGCGAGTTCCAGCGCTTCAGCCCGGTAATCGAGTTCGACGTCTACCCCAATCTGGAACTGGAAGCGACACTGGCCAAACGGGTTGCCAAAGGCGGCGTTGCCCGGGAGCAGGTAGAAGCAGCCCTGACTGCCGCCGAACAGTGGCTGGCCAAACGGGTGGGTTGATCGCGGTTGGTGATATGTGACGAGAGGGCTTAGGCCCTCTTTTTATTCCCCGGCTATCGCTTGATGTCCCTGCTGACGCAAGAATGGGCATCCGATGCGTTATGCATGGAAGCCAACTATCGATAAAGGAGTCTGCATGTATCTACCACCTTATTTCGCCACCGATGACCCCGAAGCTCTGCATAAACTGATGCAGGCACATCCGCTAGGAGCGCTGATCACCCACGGTGAGCGGGGGCTGGATGCGAACCATCTTCCGTTCGAACTGGACACGGAGAGTGGGAAGCATGGCGTCCTACGTGCCCATGTAGCCCGCAACAATCCGCTCTGGCAAGAGGCCAGGGATGGGGACGAAGTCCTGGTGATCTTCAAGGCTGCAGATGCCTATATCTCCCCTAACTGGTATCCAAGCAAGAAAGCGCATCACCAGCAGGTACCGACCTGGAACTACAGCGTTGTGCATGCTCACGGTCGCATCCAGATTCGCGACGATGCCCGCTTCGTACGCCGCCTGCTGGCAAATCTGACTCGTCATCATGAGGCCGGGGAACCGACCCCATGGAAAATGGCAGATGCCCCCCCGAGACTATCTCGAGGCCAAAGTGGCTGCTGTGGTGGGAATCGAAATCGAGATAACTGGGCTAGTCGGCAAGTTCAAACTCAGTCAGAACAAGGAGGCAGCGGATCGCCAAGAGGCAGCTCACGCTTTGTACGCAAGAGGGCAGGTAGAAGTAGCCAGCGACATGGAAAACCCGCCATCACCTCCCTCATAACGTGTTAAACCAAAAACAGAAACGGCAACCCGAGGTTGCCGTTTTTTATTGCTTACCACCGTTCACGCGCTGGCATTTAGCAGCTTGCCAACCCCATCTCCCTTGCCATTGGGCAGGGTCTGTTTAAAGGCGCCGAGCAGCTGATCGAGGTTGAGATGGCTGGCACCGAGGGAATCCTTGAGGGTATCGAGCTCGCTTTGCAGCGCATCGAGGCGTGTACTCTGGGTGCCACTCGCCAGCTGATTGCGGGCGCTGTCGATGGCAGCCGTGAGGGATTGGCCACCATTCTCCTGCCCCAGGGTCTGCATCAGCTCCCCCATAAAGTGGTTGATGGCCGAGCGGTTCTGTTCGCTATCGGCATCCTTGATACCAAGTCGCTGGAACAGGCTCTGGACGGTCGGGGCTAGGTGCTCCTCCTGTACGGCAGGCTGCACGGGCTGGGGTTTGCTACTGCTGCCAAGCAGCTGGCTGCCCAGCTTGAGGGCGATCGAGGCAAGGGGAAGCAGGCTGCTGATCATGATATCTCTCCGCGACAACGACCCTTGATGGTGTTGCCAAGAGAAATGCATAAGCGGGGCCAGAACGATGAAAAAACGCCAGCCATAGCCAACTCATTGAGCAATCAAGCGATTTGAGTGACCGCCTCGTGCTTGGGCATGACAACTGAGGGCATCACAAGAGAGCCGGACGGCCAGCGGCTGCCGCTGCAGATCAAGGCGGCAAAGGGGTATTGCCGCAACGAACCGGAAACCGCAGGGCTACTCTTCGCTATATACCGGTACATGCCCGCCATCTCCTTGAACACATCATTTTTCATTCATGAAACTTATGGCTATTAAGATCATGTAAATTTTCTTATCTAAAATGTTCGCGCAAGATGGCTCTCAAACCGGATTTGCCGTTGCCGCTATGCTGGCCGGCAACCGCCTTCTCCCAGCCTCGTTCGTTTTATGGAGTCGCTATGTCCCTGATCACCCCCTATATCTCCCCCGAAGTCAGCCAGTTGGCTCCTAGCTTTCGCGCTCTGAGCATCACGGTGCAGGCCGCAGCCGTGGTTGACCCGAACGTGGGGGCACGCGCCCTTGATGAAGCCTGCACCGCCATGCTGACTGCCGATGTGCAGTGGGCAGAGGCGCATCTCGCCGCCTGGGGCGATCTATTCAGAAAGTTCGGCGCCAAGCCGCAGCGGACTCCCTGTTCCGCCGAAGCTCTGAGAAAACGGGTCGCCCGCGATGGCAACCTGCCCGCCATCGATCCCGTGGTCGATCTCTACAACGCCATCAGTATCCGTTACGCCATTCCGGTGGGGGGCGAAAACCTGCTTGCCTATGAGGGACTGCCGCGACTGGTGGTGGCCGATGGCAGCGAGCGGTTCGATACCATGAAGGGGGGCGAGCCGACCCACGAACCAGTGGAGCCCGGCGAGGTCGTCTGGCGGGATGACAAGGGGGTCACCTGTCGGCGCTGGAACTGGCGGCAGGGTGTACGCACCCGATTGAGTGTCGATTCGGGCCAGATGTGGTTCATTCTGGAGAGCCTGCCCGAGATGCCGCTGGCTGCGCTGCATGAGGCGGGGGAAAAACTGATCGCCGGGCTGCGGGAGATGATGCCGGAAGCGGTGATCGCACAGAGCCTGATCGGCGATGTTGAGTAAACCGAAGGACGAGCCAACTCGTCACCGATAGATACAGAGAGGGGCGCCGCAGCGCCCCTCTCTCTTTTCACTCTGCTCAGCCCAGCAGCATATAAAGCTGGTGCGCCGCAACCCCGGCGCACAAGCCGCCGACGGTGTGGGCGACAATGGCGCGGGAAGTGAGATGGCGATAGCCGAGGGCATCAAGCATGGCGGTGTGGGTGCTCAAAAAGCCGCTCCAGCACATCCCCATGGCGGTAAACACCGCGACCTCGTTACCGGTGATCCACCCCTTGGCGATAAAGGGGGGCACCAGCGACATGGCGGCACCCACTGCGCCGAGCGAGGTAGCCGGGAAGGCGACCAGCTCCGGCTGCTGGAAGCCGAATAGCAGGTCAAACAGCCAGCCAGCCTTGGCAGCCAATACCGGCAGCAAGGCAACCCCCTGGAAGGCTTCACCGGTATAGCCCTTCTCCCCCGGGCCGAAGGTGAGCAGCATGACGAAGGTGCTGATGATCAGCACGCCCGGGATCACCGCCATCCCCAGCTCCACGCCGGATTTGCCGCCATCGAGCAACGAGTTGAGGATCCGCAGCCAGCCCGGAGCCGCCTCTTTGCTGACCCCGACCTTGTGCCCCTTGGCATCCGTCGGCTCATCATCCAGCACCTCACCCACCAGCGGACGGATCATTCGCTGCATCAGTCGGGTAGAGACCACCGAGCCAACCAGAGCACCGAGCAGACCGATCAGCGCCGCGCTGGCGGTGGACTCGCCGCCCGGCAGTTGCAGGGTGGCCATAAAGGTGACCACGATCAGGCCCATACCGAAGGCGGTCCCGAAGTTGGTCAGAGACACCAGTTGCCACGGAGTGAAGCCCTTGCGAAAGCGGCTGTCCTTGGCAAGGCTGATCACCGCCGGGTTATCGGAGAAGAAGGTCATCAGCGCCGCCAGCGCGGTACGTCCCGGCAAGCGGAACACCGGCTTCATCAGGGGTGCCAACAGAACCTCCAGCAGGCGGATCACCCCGAATTCGCTCAGCAGCTGGCTGAGGGCGCCGGAAAGTACGGTGATCCCCATGATGAAGAGCACGGTATTGAGCAACAGCTGGTGAGCGGTATTGAACAGGGTGTTGACCATGGCGGAGAGGCCCATCTGGCTGCCGAGGTAGCCAAACAGGCTGCCCAGGATCAGCAGCACCAGCACGGGCTCAAGCCACTCGCGGATGGTGGCCAGTCGCCCCTTTGACTCTATAACTACTTGATTTTCCATATCTATCCTGCCGTCATTCTGTGCGTGTGTGATGGTTGTTATGGTAAAAAGCGGTATTGAACCAAAGAAAAAAAGCCCTTGTCTTGCGACAAGGGCTTTTCGGTTTGGCTCCTCCTGCTGGGCTCGAACCAGCGACCTGCGGATTAACAGTCCGTCGCTCTACCGACTGAGCTAAGGAGGAATTATTAGTGGTGCCCAGAGACGGAATCGAACCGCCGACACGGGGATTTTCAATCCCCTGCTCTACCGACTGAGCTATCTGGGCAAATGGTGCCGGCTACCGGAATCGAACTGGTGACCTACTGATTACAAGTCAGTTGCTCTACCTACTGAGCTAAGCCGGCACACTTTAAACCATTGTGCATGAACAAATTTTTATTTCATGGCACCAAAATTTGGTGCCCAGAGACGGAATCGAACCGCCGACACGGGGATTTTCAATCCCCTGCTCTACCGACTGAGCTATCTGGGCGTGGGCGCTATTAAACGGATTTTAAGGCGGATGGTCAACGGGAAATTTCACTTTTTGTCTCGTTCGTCTCTTTTTTGCGCAACATTAGCTATTTCTGCCACTTCCTTGGCACTGGCAGCACGTTTTCGCCCCCAGACTCTGGGTTCTTCCCCCTTAAGCAGGCGGGAGATGTTCTCGTGATGGCGGATCAGAATGAGGCAGGAGAGCAGGGAGACTGGCAGGGTATATTCGGGTTTGAGTAGATAGGTAAAGAGCGGCGTCAGCAGCACAGTAATAATGGAGGCCAGCGAAGAGTAGCCGCTCACCAGTAGCACCAGCAGCCAGGTACCGATCACCGCTCCTCCCATGGTAAAGCCGATGGGCAGCATGGTACCGAGCGCCGTAGCCACCCCTTTGCCGCCACGAAAATGAAAGAAGAGGGGATACATGTGGCCAAGACAAGCGGCAACCCCGATAAAGCCAAGGTAGACGGGTTTGATCTGCAGATACCAGGCGAGATAGACGGGAGCTGTCCCCTTGAGCACATCGAGCAGCAGTACCACCAGCGCCGCCATGCGCCCGCCGAGGCGCAGTACATTGGTGGCCCCCGGATTGTGCGAGCCATGGTCACGGGGATCCGGCAGACCCGTGATCCGGGAAACCAGCACGGCACTGGATAGAGAACCACCCAGGTAGGCCAGAATAATCATCAAAATCGTCAGGGCCGTCATCTTGGTCGTTTTTACCACGATATGAATGGGGTATGATGCGGGCCACATTCTCTGGCGCTGGCTCGGGCTTGCCCAAAAGCGTGTCGCCCAAACCGACCGCGCGGCAAACTGCTTGCCGAGCCTGCATCCCTGCGCTGTCATCACAGCCCATCAAGAGTAAAGAAGAAGTACTGTCATGGACAAGGTGTTTATTCGCGGACTCGAAGTTTTGACCACTATCGGTGTATATGAGTGGGAGAAGGGCATTCGCCAGAAACTCTGTTTCGACCTCGAGATGGGGTTCGACAACCGTCCCGCCGCCGCAACCGACGATATCAATCTGGCACTGGATTATGCCGATCTCTCCAACAAGATTTGCGAGCATGTCAGCGGCAAGGTGGTCGAACTGGTCGAAACCATGGCCGAACAGGTTGCCATGCTGGTGTTGGCCGATGAGCGGGTACAGTGGGTCAAGGTTACCCTGACCAAACCGGGCGCCGTGCCAAATGCCGCCGGCGTCGGCGTCGAGATCTTGCGCCATCGCACGCCAGCCGCGAGCAGCAACTGATGACCACTATCTATATAAGCCTGGGATCCAATATCGAGCGGAATCGCCATATCCGCGCGGGGCTCGATGCCCTGCACGCCGAGTTTGGCGAGTTGCAGGTCTCCCGGGTATTTGAAAGCGAGGCTGTCGGCTTCAACGGCCACCCCTTCTACAACCTGGTGGCCGCTGCAAAGACCGAGCTGCCGCTGAGCACCGTCTGCCAGCGGCTACGGGCCATGGAGTTTGCCCACGGTCGCGAGCCAGATGCCAAGAAGTTCGCCCCGCGCACGCTGGATCTCGATCTGCTGCTCTATGGTGATCTGGTCTGCGAGACACCGTTGGTGTTGCCGCGCGGCGAGATCCTCACCAATGCCTTCGTGCTCTGGCCGCTGGCCGAGCTGGCACCCACCTTGCGCCACCCAGTCGATGGCCGCACCATGGAGTCGTTGTGGCAAGCCTATGACAAGGCCTCCCAGCAGCTGTGCCCCATTCCCTTTCACTGGGAAGCGTGCGAATTGCAGCATCACTGATCCCCAAGGGCGTCTCGCGGCGCCCTTGTTGTTTCACGGACAAGGTTGCTTATCACTGATAAGAAAGTGTCATTGGGCCAGCCCCTGCGAGAGTGGCAGGATAGCGCCCACCACAGGAGAACCCCATGCCACTCGATACCATTCACGACTTCAACTGCCAGCTGCTCACCGCCCTGCCCCACCAGCGCTTCGAACACGAACCGATCCTCGACTACGCCACCGATGAGAAGGTCAAAGCCCGCTTCGGCTGGCAGGCGGAGTTCAGCAAGACCCTCTTTATCAAGTTCAAGGATGGCCGCTTCGCCCTGCTGCTGACCCACAGGGATGGCCGGCTCGACAACAAGGCGGTCAAGGCCGCGCTCGGTGCCAAGCCCTCCATCTGCAGCGCCGAAGAGATGCAGGCTGAGATCGGCTGCCTGCCGGGAGCGGTCTGCCCCTTCCTGCCCCGCGCCGATATTCCGCTGCTGGTGGACCCGCAACTGCTCAGCCACTCCGCCTTCACCTGGACCCCGGGCCACCCCGAGCAGACCTTTCTGCTGGAGACGGCCCATCTGGCTGAGGTGTTGGCGCAGCTCCCCTGCGAAGTCAGCTATCTGCCCGTGACGACGGCGTAACACCATCGCGCGCCAGCTGGGCAAAGATCAGCGCCGCCAGCATGGAGAGCAAACCGACACAAAGGTAGGTGAGATGGAACCCTGCCAGCCACTGGCCATTGGCAGCTGAAGTGCCCGCCGAGAAGAGCCCCAGCAGGCTGGCCGCAATCGCCACCCCCAAACTCATGGAGAGCTGCATCACCACCGAGAGCAGGCCGTTGCCGCTACTGGCCAGGGTCGGGCTGAGATCTTGCAGCGTGAGAGTGTTCATGGCGGAGAACTGCAGCGAGTTGATGGCGCCGAAGATCGCCAGCCAGCCCAGCAGCACGCCATAGGGAAGCTGGTTGTCGATAAAGTAGAAGCTGGCGATCATGGCGCCGAGCAACAGAGTGTTGCCAATCAGGATCCGGCGATAGCCCACCCTGGGGATGAGCTTGTTCACCAGCGTCTTGGTCAGCATGGCGCCCAGCACCGTCGGGATCATGGTCATCCCCGCCTTGCTCGGGGAGAAGCCAAGCCCCAATTGCAGAAAGAGCGGGGTGAGGAACGGCATGGCACCGCTGCCGAGGCGGGCAAACAGGTTGCCCCAGACCCCGATGGCGAAGGTGGCGGTCTTGAACAGGTTCAGACTGAAGAGCGGCTGCTCCGCATTGGCAGCGTAGAGCCAGTAGCTCGCCATCGCCGCCAACCCGAAAATCAGCGCAAACAGCGCCCAGCCGGTGGAGATGCTGTGCTCCCCCAATCCCTGCAAACCGACCGACACCAGCACCATGCCGAGGCTGAACAGCACGAAGCCCTGCCAATCAAAACGGGCGGTCGCCTGACGCAGATCGGGCATAAAGTACCAGCTCGCCATAAAGCCGATCACCCCCACCGGCAGGTTGATGAGAAAGACCCAGTGCCAGCTCGCTACCTCGACCAGCCAGCCACCGAGCGCTGGCCCCATCAGCGGGCCAAGCAGCCCCGGAATGGTGACGAACGACATCACCCGCAGCAGCTCCCGCTTGTCGTAGACCCGCAGCACAGCCAATCGCCCGACCGGCATCAGCAGGGCGCCGCCAATCCCCTGCAGCACCCGGGCCGCCACCAGCATGGAGAGCGAGCCGGAGGCGGCACAAGCCAGCGAACCGAGGGTGAACAGCGAGATCGCTGCCAGATAGATGCGACGGGTACCGAACCTGTCCGCCAGCCAGCCGGAGGCAGGGATCAGCAGCGCCACCGTCAGCATGTAGGCGATCACCACCGACTGCATCTGCAGCGGGCTCTCCCCCAACGTCTCGGCCATGCTGGGCAGGGCGGTATTGAGAATGGTGCCATCCAGCGACTGCATGAAAAAGCCGACTGCCGCCAGCATGGGCAGCCACTTGCGCTGGGCAGGGCTTACCCCGAGTGAAACTTCCGCCATAACAGACCACCTCCACTTCAGGAATAAAAAGACCCGCTCTCGTTGTTACGGGCGGGTCATCTCAGACATCAGGCATCCGGCTGGCCAAGCATGGCCTTGAGCCGCTCTTCAAGGCTGGGCTCGGGAGCCTTGAGCGTATCAAGGAACAACCGCTCTATCCCCGCCTTGTCCTGAGTTTTCACGATAAACACCAGTCGGGACTGGGCCTTGCCCTCCGGCCACTCACCCAATGCCTGCAATGGATAGAGCTGACCGTGGACGCCGTGGATCACCACCGGCTGGCTCTCCCCTTCCAGCTGCAAGATCCCCTTAAGCCGCAGCAGGGCATCGCCATACTGCGCCTGCACCGCATCGATGGCGGCCAGTAAACGAGAGGGCTTGAGCGGCTCGCCGATGCGCAAAGAGAAACTCTCGATGTTGCCGTGCTCGAAGTGGGTGGGCGCAGCCGTGCCCACCTTGGCGGCGAACGGTTGCATCTTCGGCTGCATCGGTGACGCCAGCCCCTGCTTGGGGGATTCGGTGCGCAGCCAGGCAAGCAGCTGGCGCACATCGCGCCCCGCCGCTTCGTTGTAGGCGCCGAGCTTCTCCAGCACCGCTGGCGACAGTTCACCATTGGTCACCTGCTGGATGGGGGCCGCCGGATTGAGTGCCGCCAGCTGGGCTTCGACCCGCGCCAGCTGCTCGTCATCCACCAGATCGCCTTTGCTCACCACCAGCAGATCCGCCAGCGCCACCTGTTTCACCGCCTCATACTGGGCCGCCAACTGCTGCTCGATATGACCGGCATCCACCACGGTGACGGTGCCATCGAAGCGGTAGCGCTGGGCGATAAAGCCCTCTTCGCGCAGGGTAAACAGAACGGGGGCCGGATCGGCCAGACCTGTGGTCTCGATAATCAGCCGCTTGAACGGTTTGATCTTGCGCTGGATGGCCTTCATAAACAGCCCCTGCAGCGCCTCCACCAGAGAGCCCTGCACCGAGCAGCAGATGCAGCCGGAGTCGAGCAGCATCACCTGCTCATCCACCTGTTGCACCAGATGGTGATCCAGCCCCACCGAGCCGAACTCGTTGATTAGCACGGCGCACTCGCCAAGCTCCGGCTGCTTGACCCAGTGGTTGAGCAAGGTGGTCTTGCCGCTGCCGAGAAAGCCGGTCAGCAGGGTCACCGGGATCCTGGAGTCTTGCATATCGGTCATATCGATGACCTCCCTCTGGTCGGCAGAGTGATGAGTGAGCGGGTATCTTGCATATCGGTCATGTCAGATCCTTACCGGTTGGCAAACAGGTCGCTGAGCCAGCGGTTTTCAAAGCGGCCGTGGGGGTCGAGCTCGGCTTTTAACGCTACGAAGTCGTTCCAGCGCGGCAACAGGGCCGGGAAGTCGTAGAGATCCATCGCCAGATGTTTGCCGAAATGGGGAATGCCGCCGAGCGGCACCAGCAGTTGCTGCAGCTCGCGCATCTGCTCCATGGAACCGTTGACGAAGGTGCCGTCCGCCGCCAGATAGACCAGAAAACCGATCCAGCAGACCGGCTGGCCATAAGCGGCGCTGAGCCAGGCCTCAGAAGGGCCGGTGCAACGCAGGATAAAGGGGTAGTGCAGCACGCCCGGGTTGGCCTGCTGCCAGGCCTGCAGGGTCTCCAGTGCCTCGTTCATGCGATGAAGCGGCACCGCCACCTCACAGTTGATCTGAGGTGCCGGGATCCCCTTGCAGAGAATTTGGTAGACGTTGCCCACCAGATCGGAGGCATCCTTGAAGCGGCGCACCGTCTCGAAGTGCTCCCCCGCCAAGGCCTCATCCTTGGTGTCTTTCGCCATCTTCTGCAAAGTGGCATCAATGGTGGCATTCATGCGGGCGTCGATATCGCCATCCAGCAGCAGCGGCTCGCTACCACCGGCGCGATAACGGGCCACCTCCTCATCGGAGGCAGGGTCCACCAGCCAGATGTGACTCTCGCCGGTCCAGGCAAACCACCAGCTCTTCACAAAGCCATGCTCGCGGTTGAGCCGTTCGTTGTGCTCCAGCAGGAAGGGGTAATCGGTGGTGAACTTGGTGCAGCGCATAATGCGGTTGGACACGGTGCGCAGGGTGACGTCGAGCAGGATGCCGAGCATCCCCATTCCCATCACGAAGGCACCGAAGCGCGGGTCGGTGCGATCCACCCGGATGATGTCGCCATTGGCCAGCATCACCGTCATCGCCTCCACCGCATCGCACAGGGCTGACTGGTGCAGCCCCTGACCGTGGGTGCCGGTGCTGAGGGCGCCGCCCAGGGTTTGGATGCCGATAACGCCGGGGGATGCGGGCAGCATCCGCTCCATGGCGATCAGCTCGGCATAGACGGTATCGAGCGGCGTCCCCGCCTGATAGGTCACGGTATCGGCGGTTTTCGCCAGCTGGCCGCGCAGGTGGTGCAAGTCCACCAGCAGTGCCTGACTGCCCTCGGCGTAGACGCTATGAATGGGCTCAAAAGAGAGGCCGGAGCCGATAAGGCGCAGCTTGCGCTCGGGGTGCTCCCGCAGCAGCGCTTGCAGCTCATCGCGGGTTTTCGGGCGCCACACCTGATCCAGCGCCCCGAGGGGATTGGTTCTCGACCAGTTGAACAGCACCTCCCGATTACCAATCGCCTTGATGCTGTGAAATGCCTGGAACTGAACCGTCATACCGCGCCTCATCTGACTTCAAAATGAGCGCCGATTCTACCGAAAAGTGAGCCACAAGGCATGAAAAACAAGCCCCTGCACTCGAGGGGGGATAGGGGGAGAGCACTTCCCTACCCTGCCAGAAAGGAGCTTGGCCGCCCGTCTGTCACCGATAAATCAGGTGGCGTTCGGGATGCCTCGCCCATCTGGCTGGCGGGTTTGTGCCTCTTCCGGTAGCAGCTCCTCGCAGAACTGGCGCAACGGCATGGGGCGAGCAAACAGGTAACCCTGCAGATAATCGACCCCTTTCGCCCTGAGGTAGTCAGCCTGACGCTCACTCTCCACCCCTTCCGCCACCAGCGCCAGACCGAGCCGGGTCGCCAGATCGATCACGTTGTCCACGATATGTTCCGAAAGGGACTCGGTGCCGATACGGGCGATAAAGGATTTGTCGATCTTGAGGTAATCCACATGGAACTGCTGCAGGTAAGCCAGGCTGGAGTGGCCGGTACCAAAGTCGTCGATGGCGAGTTTTACCCCCATCTCGTCCAGCTGGCGGAACAGGGAGAGGGTCTGGGGATCGGACATCAGCAGCTCCCGTTCAGTCAGCTCCAGCACCAGTACCACCTTGCCGGGGAGGAAATGCCCGAGGAAGGCGCGACACTCGGCCAGCAGGGCAAAATCATGGCAATGAGCGGCGCTGATGTTGAAGCTGATATGAAACCCATCGGGCAACTGCTCCTGAGAGCGGTTCAATCGTGTCGCCACCTGTTTCATGATATGGGTGGTCATGGGAACGATCAGTCCCGACTCCTCCGCTTGCGGGATAAAGAGATCGGGCCGGATCACCCCTTCATTGACATGCTCCCAGCGCATCAGTACCTCGGCGCCCATCATCTTGCCGTCGTGGCTGGCAATCAGCGGCTGCAGATAGGGAACAAACTCCCTGGCCCGCAGGGCGCGTCGCAACTCATCTGTTGGCGAGCCGGGACGCCCCAGCACCCACCACACCAGCCAGGCCAGCAAAAGCGAGGAAACCGCCAGCCACGACAGCGCCACATGCCGCGCGGCCCACAGCGACGTCCAGTAGACCGGCATGGCATAACCGGCATGGATGGTGAAAGGATAATGGGATGAGGTGAGGGCCAGGCTAATCCCGCGCTGGAGGGTGGGCGCCTCGCTCAGATAGCGGCCCGACTCATTGAGCCAGGCCGCTCCCACCTGCAGATAGAGCGCGCTGGATTTTCCGCTCATGGTGAGCATGAAGCTGAGCTGAGTGCTGTCGATAGCGCTCAGGGCGGCATCCTTACCCTGCTCGGTGCGCACCACTAGCAGCGGGTGATTTTGCCGAACCCGGTTGCCACTCATCAACAGCAGCTTGCGGCCAGCATAGATAGCACCGTCATCAGCATCGTTGGCCTCACCAAAAAGCGAGGTGCAATAGATGATGCCATTGCGAACCAGATTGACCGAACGCAGGAAGGGCTCGATGGCGACCTTCTTGCGCAGTACCAGCAGGTTGTCGCGACAGGGAGCATTCACCAGAGGCAGCACAGAGCGATTGGCCTGCTCCGCATGATCCAGCATCGACTCCATCAGGGTTCTGGCCTTGTGGGCCGAGGCGCTGGATTCCGCTTTCAGCTCCTGCACATAATTGCTGTGGATGAGCCAACCTCCCACCAGCAGCGGCAGGGTAAAGACCAGCAAGGCACCGCCGAAGCGTAACCCGGTTCGGGAGAGATCGATCCTGAACAGAAACATAAAGAACCACGCCGCAATTCGTCGGGCCAGCCCGCACAAGCCAAAGAGAAAAGAACTCATCTCACACCGATAGCGGAGCACTGTTTCGCGACCGGTCATAACCAGACAACATAACGCAAAGCGTTTATAAAACGAACTGTAAGGTTCATTGAAAGGATGATGTCTGCCGCAAAAGACCCCGAACGGATCACATTCATCTAAAACACAGCCTGCTCCGGCTCGCCCTTCTCCCAGTAGCCTCTCTGAAGAGGCTAACGACAGACCTGTGCGGTTAACTCTGCCTGTTAAAAATAATGTCGAAAGAACCCGTCCTGAGGTGCAGGTGATCAAATTCACACAACTGGATGACCGTCATAATAATCCAGTAAATGCCACAAAATTAATCTACTCGCTCAATCGACACCCTATTAACATCAATTTACTAAAATAAGAATCTACAAATAATTATGTTGACCATCTATTACGTTCAGCTGCAAACGTAAAAATTCTATCAGTCACCGAAGCCATCTTTGCCAAATATTGGCGAAGAAAGATATTGCTCGTTCATAAATGACACAACCTTGCCAAGGAGCCCAATCATGAAACATAAACCAACCCCATTAGTGATAGCGCTCACCATAGCACTATCCGGCTGTAACAGTGATTCGACCACCAGTTCTGATAACTCTCGTCCGACACCTGATAAATCGTTAATCCAGTATATAAACCCATTAATCGGCACCGGTGCTGATGGCCACACCTTCCCTGGAGCCGTCTACCCGGGTGGACTGGTGCAGCTCTCCCCTGATACAGAGATGGAGGGTTGGGGCTCGGCAGCTGGCTATTTTGACCATGGCAAGCTATCTGATATTCCAGTTTATGGCTTCTCTCACACCCATTTGTCAGGCACTGGTATTACTGATCTCGGTGATATTCTCATTTTGCCGTTTACCGATAAAAACAACACTACTTACAACACCTTTGATAAAGCCAATGAGCAAGCAGAGGCGGGCCACTATTCTGTCATTCTTAACAACGGAAAAATCAAGGCTGAGTTAACAACGTCAGCCCGGGTTGGATATCACAAATATACCTTCCCCAAAGGCAGCACGCCCTCAATTAAACTCGACCTTGATCACACACTGAATAAGAGCTGGGGCAATCGCACCACTGTTGGCGATATTGAATTTGTCGATGAATACACCATTCGCGGCAAGCGCAGTTCGGATGGCTGGGCCAACAACCAGCACATCTATTTCTACGCAAAATTCAGCCAGCCAGTGGTCAAGGCCAGCGTCGTTGTCGATGACGTAACAACCGAAGCGACCTTGAAACAGGATGCATTCAGGGGAACTAAAACCATCGCCTATCTGACTTTCAGTCCCAGTGAACAACAGCTCGAACTGAAGGTCGGGATCTCCCCCACCGGAGTTGAAGGGGCGCAGAAAAATCTGGAAACCGAGGTGCCGGATTGGGGTTTCGAGGATCAGGTAGCCAGCAACCAGCAGGCCTGGCATGGCGAGCTGGAAAAAGTAAAAGTAAGCGGAGGCACTCAGGCCCAAAAAGAGATTTTCTATACCGCCATGTACCACTCCCAGATTGCCCCGATGATATTCCAGGATGTGGATGGCAAGTATCGTGCAATGCGCACTCAGGAGATCAAGGATGCCGGAGCCATCCCCAACTACTCCGTCTACTCCATGTGGGACACCTTCCGGGCACAGCACCCGCTGCAAACCATCATCAACCCTCGTAAAGCCGAGGAGTATGTCAACGACTTGATCCGCAAGTACAAGGATGGTGGCATTCTGCCCAAGTGGGAGTTGCACGGCCATTACACCGGCACCATGATTGGCTTTCCAGCCATCTCCATCATTGCGGATGCCATGGTCAAGGGGATGAATGTCGATGCCCAAGAGGCTCTGGACGCCGCCGAATTTACCGCCCGCTATCACAAGAAAGAGGAGCTCCCGGACTGGACCGAAGACCAGAACATAGGTGCGGCCAGCATTGCCCAGCTCGAGGTATACGAGCAGAACGGCTATGTACACTGGGGATACTGGAACTCCACCTCCTATACCCTGGAGTTTGCTTACGGCGATTGGGCTCTCTCGGAAATCGCCCGAATGGCGGGCAACAACAAGGTTCAGCAGGAATTTCTCAACCGCTCGAACAACTACCTGAACCATTGGGATGCCACAACCGGCTTCTTCCGCCCCAAAAACCACCCAGACAGCTGGAACCCGCACCGCCCGGCCAGCCAGTTCAATCAACCCGTTGACGAGAACTCTCCTGACTGCAAGCTGGAGACGGTCAACAAACCCGATGGCACCAGCGTCGAGATGCGCGTCTGCCCGCTACTGCCATTTGATCCCTACTATGTGGACGAGTTTGCCTACACCGAGGGCAACAGCTGGCAATGGAAATTCCAGCCGCTGCATGCTTTCCAGTGGCTCAAACAGGAAGTGGGCGGAGAGAAAGGGCTGCGCGAGGATCTGGATGAACTGTTCAACGCCCGCTCATCCAATAGCGGTGAAGCGCTGCCTGACCTGACCGGTTATATCGGCCAGTACATGCATGGTAATGAACCGTCGCACCATATCCCCTACCTCTACAACATGACCGATGAACCGTGGAAAACGCAGGAGTATCTGGATCGGGTCATGAACGAGTTTTACACCACCAAGCCAACCGGTCTGATTGGTAATGAGGATGTCGGCCAGATGTCGGCCTGGTACATCATGTCGGCCATGGGATTCTATCAGGTTACCCCTGCATCCCCGCACTACAGCATCGGCCGCCCACTGTTCGATGAGGTGACGATTGCAGTGAAAGACGGGACCTTCAGGATCACCGCCGACAACAACAGCCCTCACAACAAGTACGTAAAGTCTGTCACCATCAACGGCAAGCCGCTATCGGGGGATCTCACCTTCGAGCACAGCGAGATCAGGGCCGGAGGGGAGTTGCACTTTGTCATGACAGGCGACAAGAGAGAGGCAATGACCCGACTCTAACCGTCCGCATAAATGAAAAATGCCGCGTAGCTACGCGGCATTTTTATTGGCTGACACAGAGCCCCTGCAGGGCCCTGTCATCCATTCACTCAGACAGCTTGCTGCAGGATCACCGCATCGGCTTTCTTGGTGTAAGAGGCGATCTCGTTGAAGTTGAGGTAGCGGTAAGTATCTGCCGCAGTGGCATCGAGCGCCTTGGCGTATTGCAGGTACTCTGCCACGGTCGGGATCTTGCCGAGAATGGCGGCAACGGCTGCCAGCTCCGCAGAGGCCAGATAGACGTTGGCACCTTTACCCAGACGGTTCGGGAAGTTGCGGGTGGAGGTGGAGACCACCGAGGCACCTTCCGCTACCCGCGCCTGGTTGCCCATGCACAGGGAACAACCCGGGATCTCGATGCGGGCACCGACCCGGCCGAAGATGCCGTAGTAGCCCTCTTCGGTCAGCTGATCCTTGTCCATCTTGGTGGGCGGCGCGATCCACATGCGGGTCGGCAGCTCGCCCTGATACTTCTCGAGCAGTTTGCCGGCGGCACGGAAGTGGCCGATGTTGGTCATGCAGGAACCGATGAACACCTCGTCGATCTTGTCGCCAGCCACGTCGCTCAGCAGACGGGCGTCGTCCGGATCGTTCGGCGCACACAGGATTGGCTCCTTGATGGTGGCCAGATCGATCTCGATGATTTCGGCGTACTCGGCATCCTTGTCCGCTTCCATCAGGGTCGGGTTGGCCAGCCACTCTTCCATCCCCTTGATGCGACGGGTGATGGTGCGCGGGTCACCGTAACCTTCGGAGAGCATCCATTTCAGCATCACGATGTTGGACTTCAGGTACTCGATGATCGGCTCTTTATCCAGCTTGATGGTGCAACCGGCAGCGGAACGCTCGGCACTGGCATCGGCCAGCTCGAAGGCTTGTTCCACTTTCAGGGTCGGCAGACCTTCGATCTCGAGGATACGGCCGGAGAAGATGTTCTTCTTACCCGCCTTCTCGACGGTCAGCAGCCCTTTCTGGATGGCGGCATAGGGAATGGCATGAACCAGATCACGCAGAGTGATGCCCGGTTGCAGCTCGCCCTTGAAGCGCACCAGCACAGATTCCGGCATATCCAGCGGCATCACGCCGGTAGCGGCGGCGAAAGCCACCAGACCGGAGCCCGCCGGGAAGGAGATACCGATGGGGAAACGGGTGTGGGAGTCACCACCGGTACCCACGGTATCCGGCAGCAGCATGCGGTTCAGCCAGGAGTGGATGACGCCGTCACCCGGACGCAAGCTCACACCGCCGCGGTTCATGATGAAGTCCGGCAGGGTGTGGTGGGTCTGTACGTCGATGGGCTTGGGGTAGGCCGCGGTGTGGCAGAAGGACTGCATGGTCAGATCGGCGGAGAAACCGAGGCAGGCCAGATCCTTGAGCTCGTCGCGGGTCATCGGGCCCGTGGTGTCCTGGGAGCCGACCGTGGTCATCTTGGGCTCGCAGTAGGTGCCGGGGCGAATGCCCTTCACGCCGCACGCCTTGCCCACCATCTTCTGGGCCAGGGTGAAGCCTTTGCCGGTATCGGCCACCGGCTGCGGGCGGCGGAACACGATGGAAAACGGCAGGCCCAGTGCTTCGCGGGCCTTGTCAGTCAGGCCGCGACCGATGATCAGCGGGATACGGCCACCGGCGCGCACTTCGTCGATTAGCACGTCGGTTTTCAGTTCAAACTGTGCCAGCACCTGTTCGGTGCCATGTTTGCAGATCTTGCCGGCATAGGGGTAGATGTCGATCACATCGCCCATTTCCAGCTTGGAGACGTCCACTTCGATGGGCAGAGCGCCGGCATCTTCCATGGTGTTGAAGAAGATCGGGGCAATCTTGCCACCCAGACAGACACCGCCAGCGCGCTTGTTCGGCACGAACGGAATGTCGTCGCCCATAAACCAGAGCACCGAGTTGGTGGCGGATTTACGGGAAGAGCCGGTACCGACCACGTCACCGACATAGGCCAACGGAAAGCCTTTCTCTTTCAGGGCATCGATGGTCTTGATGGGGCCGACGGCGCCATCCTTATCCGGAGTAATGCCGGGGCGGGCGTTTTTCAACATCGCCAGCGCGTGCAGCGGAATGTCCGGGCGGGACCAGGCGTCAGGTGCCGGGGAGAGGTCGTCGGTGTTGGTTTCGCCGGTCACCTTGAACACGGTGACGGTGATCTTCTCGGCCAGTTCCGGGCGGGAGAGGAACCACTCGGCATCGGCCCAGGATTGCATCACCTGTTTGGCGTGGACATTGCCCGCCTTGGCCTTCTCTTCCACGTCGTGGAAGGAGTCAAACATCAGCAGGGTGTGGGAGAGCCCCTTGGCGGCAAGCGGCGCCAGGGTGGCGTGATCCAGCAGGTCGATCAGCGGCTGAATGTTGTAACCACCCTGCATGGTGCCCAGCAGCTCAACGGCTTCGGCGGCAGTCAGGATGGGAGAGTGGGCTTCGCCCTTGGCGACAGCAGTGAGGAAACCGGCTTTGACATAGGCCGCTTCATCAACACCGGGGGGAATACGGGAGGACAACAGCTCTTTCAGAAAATCTTCTTCGCCAGCGGGCGGGTTCTTGATCAGTTCAACCAGAGCGGCGACCTGCTCTGCGTCCAGAGGTTTGGCAACCACGCCCTCGGCGGCACGTTCTGCGACGTGTTTACGGTATGTTTCAAGCACGACTAATTCCTCTTTGGTCTTTTTTTGGGGTTCGCCCAGGCTCGCGGCGATCGTCCTTGCGGGACACCCCGTAGGGTGCTCCCCACTATATAAGTTTTAACGACTAATTAAAATCCAAACCCTGCTCACTTATTCACCACAAAATCATAACCAATTAAACATAATGACTTTTTTTGAAAATTAATTGACCACCGCCAACCAGAGTTAACAAATTGGCATCAATTCGGCATTATTCGAACGTACTACCCAATTGCAGATAGAACATGTTATTCCCCCCTTCCGCCATACCGTAGCCGAGGAACACAGGCCCCAGGAAACTCTCCACTCCCACGTAGACTGAGCCGGCAGTGAAGGAGCTCTCCAGACTGATATCCTCCCCCTTGTTCCAGACCCCGCCCTGCTCCAGCGATCCACCCAGATAGAGCGGCATCTTGAGGGCACCGAAGTCGTTGTCCGCTACCCGATAGATGTAACGCAGGCCACCAAACAGGCTGTAACGACCGCTCAGCTGGTAGCGCTGGAAACCGGACATGCGGAACAACCCGCCCAGATCCTGCACGAACAGTGGATACTCCTCCTGAGAAGTGGACCCGCCCCCTTCCAGCAGCAGGTTGAGGCTATGTCTTTCCCAAGACCAAGGCTTAATCATCGACAGGTGGTAGTTGATCCCTTCATGGAGCTCATTGCCCCCCTCCTTGTCATTCAGCCGGACGGAGGTATACCCCCCCTTGATGTCCCAGTAGGCTCCCTGATAGGGGAAGTAACGGCTATCCAGAGTATCGTGCTCGAATCGGGCATAGGGTCCCCAGGCTGTGGCATCCCCCTGCAGCTCCTTGACGTTTTTGATCTCGATACTGCCCGTCCGCCCTTCCAATCCCATCGACAAGCGACTCCAGGGCTGACGGTTCCAGCCCACCGCCAGATCGGCGCTGAAGAAGGAGTACTCGGCATCAAGATAGGTGAAGGATGGCTCTTCCGGATCCGGATTGAACAGACTTCTCAGAGTCTGGTCATAGGCCAGACTCGCCTCGCCATAGAAAGTCTGGGAGGGCTCGAGCGGGGTATAGAAGTCGGTCTTGATATGCTTGGCCGTCCCCAACGACGCCTCGGTCAGCCACTCGGCCCCCCACTCGTTGACGTTGGTAAGGGTATAGGACATGCCGACGTTATAGTTGGAGGTGTTCTGGAAATCGTCGGAGAAGCCGAACTGGAAGTTGAGGTAACCCGGCCCCCAGTTCTTCTCGCTGGCATCCACTACCAGCACGTTCTCCCCATCACGCTCCTCCACTTCATAGGTGATGCGATCGAATGACTCCAGCGCATAGAGGCGGCGAATGCCAGCCTCCAGACTCTCGTTGGTCTGGATCTTGTCAGGCCGAACATCCAGCATGGCGCGCACCGTCTCGTCAGAGAGGCGCGACTTGTTGATGATCTCCACCTTGTCGATGAAATAAGCGGGCTGGCCACTACGTTCGGCACGTCGGCTCAGCTTCTGGTTGCGATAGGCGTTGTACTGCGTCTTGGTGAGTGACAACTTATCGAGTTGCAGCGACGCCTTGTCCGCCGCCGCCTCACCCATCTTGATCCCCTCCCGCATCCGGGCAAAGTCGGCAATCCCAATATCGCCAAATTCGGGGGCAATCAGTATGTCTTTGGGTCCCATCAGTGCCTTCTGCTTGTCAGTCCCCACCTGGGTCATATAGGTGGTAAGCTGATCGATCATGGCGAGACCTGACTTCAAGGACTCCCGGGTACGCAGCTTGGCACCGATATCCACCGCGATCACCACGTCGGCCCCCATCGCCTTGGCGACATCCACCGGCATGTTGTTGACGCTGCCGCCGTCCGCCAGGATGTGCCCTTCCCACTCCACCGGCTTGAGAGCACCGGGAATGGACATGGAGGCCTGCATCGCCTTGGCCAGGCTGCCGTGATCCAGCACGAAGGGTGTCACCGTCTCCATATCGGTCGCCATGGCGCGGTAGGGGATGGGCAGATCATCGAAACTCGCCTGCACCGGCAGGTTGGAAGTGGCTGCCCTCAGCAGGCTGGCCATGGATTGGCCCTGGAAGAAACCGTCCGGCAGCTGGGTGGTGTCGCCATTCACCCCGATGTCAGTGCGCAGTTGGTACTGCTCGTTCTGCTGCTTTTTACGCAGCGACAGCTCGTCGCGGCCAACCTTGTCCTGATACCCCTTGTTCCAGTCGATGGCTAAAGTAGTGCGCTCCACCTCCTCGGCACTGAGCCCCATGGCGTACATCCCCGCCACATAAGAGCCCATGCTGGTACCGACTATGATATCGACCGGGATCCGTTTCTGCTCCAGTACCTTGAGGATGCCGATATGGGCAGACCCCTTGGCACCACCGCCACTGAGCACCACTGCAATTTTCGGGCGCTCTCCCTGTGCCGCCGCAGCCAACAGCGGGCAGACCGCCAGCATCACCAAAAGCAGACGGGTCCATCCCGCACCTAAGCTGCGCATCATATTTTCCATATTATTCAGAGGGTCAGTCACCAAGGATGGCCTCTACTATAAGGGGCCGGGCAGTTAGCGCAACCGTCAATCCACATCCCGCGTGTGCAGCATGCCGGAGGGGGGCGCCGTCGCCCCTGTGAGCGCAAACGTAATCCGAAAATAAAGGCATCCCCGGACTCATGAGTGGCAGAGTACGGCCGCTAATATGAGGGTCGTCAACCTCAACCTTTTGAGCACCTTTATGCTGGCAACCCTCACTCTCAAACAGAAAATAGTGGCGACGGTCACTCTGGCCGTGGTCGTCTCCTGCCTGCTGGTAGGCTACTTCAGCCAACGCTCGGCCCAGCAACTGATCGAAACCCGGATGTTCGAGCAGGAGCTGCCCAACCTGACCCAGCGGATCAGCAAGGAGATAGAACAGGATCTCCACGGCATCGCCCAGGCCGCACGCCAACTGGCCACCGACCGTTTCATCCTCGACTGGGTGGATCGGGGCATGCCCAAAGAGCAGGAGTCAATCCTCATCAACCAACTCAAGGATGTAGCCAACCAGTATGGTCTGGTGACTGCCTCTTTCGCCGATCGCCAAACCGCCGCCTACTACAACCAGGATGGCTTTCTGCGCAACCTGACCACCGCACAGGACGCCTGGTTCTATGACTACACCAAGAGCCAGAAGGAGATGACCCTCAGCATCTTCCGCGAGAGCAACGGCGAGGTGAAGCTGTTCGTCAACTTCCAGCAACTCAACGGGCGCGGGTTGGCCGGCTTTGCCAAATCCCTCGACACCATGGTGACCATGGTCGCCAACTTCCGGCTGGAAGAGAGTGGCATCGTCTTTATGGTCGATGGCAGTGGCAAGGTGAAGCTTCATCCCGAGGCCAACCGCATCGAGCGTGACACCCTTGGCAGCATTGCCAGCGGCGATACCGGCAGCCTGCTGGCCAAACGCCCCTTTGCCGTCATCAACGCCGAAGTGAATGGTGAGCCCATGGTACTGGCCAGCAGCTATATCCCGCTGCTCGACTGGTATCTGGTGGCCCAGGTGCCAGCAGCCGAGATCTATGCCGAACTGGATCAGACCCGCAACGAGATCCTGATGATCTCGCTGGTCATCGCGCTGGCCATGGGGCTGATGGGGATGCTGCTGTCCGGCTCGGTCAGCCGTCCGCTCAATGAGCTGGCCCGCCTGTTCAAGGAGCTGGGTAGCGGCGATGGGGATCTCACCCAGCGCCTCAAGGTGGAGGGGCGTGACGAGTTGAGTCAGGTCGCCACCGGCTTCAACAACTTCGTCGCCAAGATCCACGGCTCCATCGAGCAGGTGGCGGAGAACTCTCGCCAACTCGCGGCCACTGCCAATGAAGTGGCAACCAAGGCCCAACTGACCCAGCACAACTGTACCGCCCAGCGCGACCGTACCGTGCAGGTGGCCACCGCCATCCACGAAATGGGCGCTACGGTGAGCGAGATCGCCGGTAACGCTTCGCTGGCAGCAGAAGTAGCCAGACAGGCCAACGATCAGGCCGATGCAGGGGCGGTCGTGGTGGCACAGGCACGCCACGGCATCGTCGGCCTCTCCGGCGAGATTGAGCAGGTGGCCGGGGTTATCGAGTCGCTGGCGAGCCAGACCGACTCCATCGGCAGCATCCTCGAAACAATCCGCAGCATCTCGGAGCAGACCAACCTGCTGGCACTGAACGCCGCCATCGAGGCCGCACGGGCCGGTGAACAGGGTCGCGGTTTCGCCGTGGTGGCAGATGAGGTGCGCAATCTGGCCAACCGCTCCGCCGCCTCGACCGCCGAGATCCAGGGGATGATCAACCGCTTGCAGGAGCAGAGTGCCCGCGCCGTCAGCGCCATGGCACAGGGGCGCAACCAGAGTCTGGAGGTAGTGAGCCAGGCCGATGAGGCCAACGCCGCCCTCGGCCAGATCACCGCCCACATCACCCAGATCAACGACATGAATATCCAGGTCGCCACCGCCACCGAGGAACAATCCAGCGTAGTGGGCGAGATCAACCGTAACGTAGAGGACATCAACCAGCTCACCATGGAGACCGCCGACATTGCCCACCAGCTGACCGAGTCCAGCCGCAGCCTGCAGCAGCTCTCCGGTCAACTCGACAAGCTGGTCGGCAACTTCCGTCTGTAGTCTGCATCCCACTTATGAAGACTCACCAGAGGGCGCTGCGGCGCCCTCTGTCATAGCCACGGCAAACGGTGACGCACGGCCATTCAACCGCCGTTATGCGGCTCTCGAAATGCCTCATAATCAGGGAAATATGAGGAGGAGTTATGGGCAAGCTGATCGTAATGATATTGCTGGGGGGAGTGCTCAGCGCCTGCAGCAGCGGGCCGGTACGAGTACACGGCGCCGACGTGAGCGTGGATGATACCCGGATCCGGGTCAGCGACGGCAGTGGTGGCGGTTATGGCACCTTCTGCCCGCCCGGTCAGGCCAAGAAGGGGCGCTGCTAAACCACCTGCAGACGCTAAAAAACAAAAAGCCGCTCGATTGAGCGGCTTTTTTACAGGCAGAAGCGAATTACTTCTTCTTCTTGGCCTTGGCGTTCGGCAGATCGGTGATGGAGCCTTCGAACACTTCGGCAGCCAGACCCACGGACTCGTGCAGAGTCGGGTGAGCGTGGATGGTCAGCGCGATATCTTCGGCGTCCGCCCCCATCTCGATGGCCAGACCGATTTCACCCAGCAATTCACCACCGTTGGTACCCACGATGGCACCACCGATGACGCGGCCGCTCTCCTTGTCGAAGATCAGCTTGGTCATACCGTCGGAACAGTCGGACGCGATGGCGCGACCGGAAGCAGCCCACGGGAAGGTGGCGACTTCGAAGTTCAGGCCCTGTTGCTTGGCTTCCTTCTCGGTCAGACCAACCCATGCCATCTCTGGCTCGGTGTAGGCGATGGACGGGATCACTTTCGGGTCGAAGTAGTGCTTCTTGCCGGCGATGACTTCGGCGGCAACGTGACCTTCGTGAACACCTTTGTGTGCCAGCATCGGCTGACCCACGATGTCACCAATGGCGTGGATGTGCGCCACGTTGGTACGCAGCTGCTTGTCCACCTCGATGAAACCACGCTCAGTCACGGCAACGCCTGCCTTCTCGGCATCCAGCATCTTGCCGTTCGGCACACGACCTACGGCAACCAGCACGTTGTCGTAGCGAACCGGCTCGGCCGGAGCGTGCTTGCCTTCATAGGAGACGTACAGGCCGTCTTCGCGCGCTTCAACTGCGGTGACCTTGGTCTCCAGCATGATGTTGAATTTCTTGGCGACGCGCTTGGTATAGATCTTGACGATGTCTTTGTCGGCAGCCGGAACCAGCTGGTCGGCAAATTCCACCACGTCGATCTCGGAACCCAGAGAGGAGTAAACGGTCCCCATCTCCAGACCGATGATGCCGCCACCGATAACCAGCAGTTTGCCGGGAACGGTTTTCAGCTCCAGCGCATCGGTAGAGTCCCATACGCGGGGGTCATCGTGGGGGATGAACGGCAGCTTCACCGGACGAGAACCGGCCGCGATGATGGCGTTGTCGAAGGTCACGGTAGTCTTGCCGTCGGCACCTTCCACTTCAAGGGTGTTCGGGCCGGTAAATTTACCCAAGCCGTTAACCACCTGAACTTTACGCATCTTGGCCATGCCAGCCAGACCGCCGGTCAGCTGGTTGATAACCTTCTCTTTCCACAGACGGATCTTGTCGATGTCGGTCTGCGGTGCACCGAAGACGATGCCGTGCTCGGCCAGCGCCTTGGCTTCTTCAATCACTTTGGCTACATGCAGCAGGGCCTTGGAGGGAATGCAACCCACGTTCAGGCAGACGCCACCCAGGGTGGAGTAACGCTCGACGATAATAGTATCCAGACCCAGATCGGCTGCACGGAAAGCAGCGGAATAACCGGCAGGGCCAGCACCCAGTACTACGACCTGGGTTTTGATTTCTTTACTCATCATGACCTCTTTGTCGTTCTTATATCCCCGGACAGCGCAGTCTTATACCGAAACGGGTGGCTGCAGCCGTGAAAAAAACGGGGCAAGTTTACGATCATGTTAATGAAATGAGAAGTAAAAAGGGCAGGCTCTGGGCCCGCCCTCTCACTTACAGGACCAGTCGACGAATGTCGGACAGCACGCCGTTCATGGTGGTGATGAAGCGAGCCCCATCGGCACCATCGATCACGCGGTGGTCGTAGCTCAGAGCCAGCGGCAGCATCAAGCGCGGCGCGAACTCTTTGCCGTTCCACTTCGGCTTCATCTCGGACTTGGAAACACCGAGGATGGCCACTTCCGGCGCGTTGACGATCGGGGTAAAGCTGGTACCGCCGATGCCACCCAGGCTGGAGATGGTGAAGCAACCGCCCTGCATGTCGGCAGCGGTCAGCTTGCCGGCACGGGCCTTCTTGGAGATCTCGGCCAGATCGCGAGACAGCTCCATGATGCCCTTCTTGTTAACATCGCGCACCACGGGCACAACCAGACCGTTGGGGGTATCCACCGCCACACCGATGTGGATGTACTTCTTCATGATCAGCTTGCTGCCATCTTCGGACAGGGAGCTGCAGAAGCGCGGGTGAGCTTCCAGCGCCTTGGCGGCGGCTTTCAGGATGAACACCAGCGGGGTGATCTTCACGTCAGCCTTCTGCTTCTCGAGCATCGCGTTCTGCTCTTTGCGGAACGCTTCCAGCTCGGTGGTATCGGCTTCGTCGAACTGGGTGACATGAGGGATCATGACCCAGTTGCGGTGCAGGTTCGGACCGGAGATCTTCTGGATGCGGGTCAGCTCGACCTCTTCCACATCACCGAACTTGCTGAAGTCTACCTTCGGCCACGGCAGTACGCCCAGACCGTTGCCACCGGCTACGCCGGCAGAGGCAGGAGCGGACTCGGCACGCTTGATGGCATCCTTCACGTAGGCTTGTACGTCTTCTTTGACGATGCGGCCCTTGCGACCGGAGGCTTTCACCTTGGCCAAGTTGACGCCAAACTCGCGCGCCAGACGGCGTACTGCCGGGGAGGCGTGTACATAGGCATCGTTGGCAACGAAATCGGTCGCAGCGGCAGCAGCCTGGGCAACCGGAGCCGGAGCAGCGGCAACAGGGGCTGCAGCGACCGGAGCGGCAGCTTGAGCAACCGGCGCGGCAGCAGGAGCAGCGCCAGCTACTTCGAAGACCATGATCAGGGAACCGGTGGAGACCTTGTCACCCGCCTTCACCTTGATCTCTTTGACCACACCGGCGAACGGAGCAGGCACTTCCATGGAGGCCTTGTCACCTTCCACGGCGATCAGGGACTGATCGGCTTCAACCTTGTCACCCACGGCAACCATGATCTCGGTGACTTCCACCTCATCGCCACCGATATCCGGTACGTTGACCTCTTTGGCAGCAGCGGCAACCGGGGCAGCAGCCACGGGCGCGGCAGCTTGGGCCGGAGCAGCAACGGCAGCAGGCGCAGCGCCAGCCACTTCAAATACCATCACCAGAGAGCCGGTAGAGACCTTGGCACCAGCGGCAACCTTGATCTCGACCACGCGACCGGCAAACGGCGCTGGCACTTCCATGGAGGCCTTGTCACCTTCCACGGCAATGATGGACTGGTCGGCTTCAACCATGTCGCCCACGGCAACCATGATCTCGGTCACGTCCACTTCGTCGTCACCGATGTCCGGCACGTGCACATCTTTGCGCACGGCAGCGGCAGGAGCGGCGGCCGGAGCAGCGGCAGCCGGTGCAGCCACTTCAGCAGGGGCGGCAGCGCCTTCGGCTTCGAAGATCATGATCTGGGAACCGGTGGCAACCTTGTCGCCTACCTTGATCAGGATCTCTTTAACGATACCGGCAGACGGGGCCGGTACTTCCATGGAGGCCTTGTCGCCTTCTACCGCGATGATGGACTGGTCCAGCTCGACCTTGTCACCCACGGCCACCATGATCTCGGTGACTTCAACTTCATCGGCGCCGATATCCGGCACCATAATCTGTTTGGACATTGTGCTTTATCCTCTTGCGTCGATCCGCGTGACTGGCTGATGCCGCCACGCACATCTCGCGTTAACCGTTTTAAATCCTGGCAGGGTCACGCCGCATGACGGCGCGACCCTTGATCCACTTACGCGTACAGCGGGTTGACCTTGTCGGCATCGATGCCGTACTTGGCGATGGCGTCGGCCACAACCTGCTTGTCTACCTCGCCGCGCTTGGCCAGTTCGGTCAGAGCAGCAACCACCACGTAGAACTCGTTCACTTCGAAGTGACGACGCAGGTTGGCACGGCTGTCGGAACGGCCGTAGCCGTCGGTACCCAGCACGCGGTAGTTCTCGGTCGGAACGAAGGCGCGAACCTGATCGGCGAAGGACTTCATGTAGTCGGTCGCAGCGATGGTGGCTTCGGAACCCAGTACCTGAGCGATGTAGGGAACACGCGCTTCAGAGGTCGGGTGCAGCATGTTCCAGCGATCCGCGTCCTGACCGTCACGGGCCAGCTCGTTGAAGGAGGTGACGCTGAACACATCGGAACCGATGCCGTACTCGCTGGCCAGGATCTGGGCAGCCTTGCGCACGTGCCCCAGGATGGAACCACAACCCAGCAGCTGAACTTTCGCCTTGGCACCGGCGACGGATTCCAGCTTGTAGATACCCTTGCGGATGCCTTCCTCGGCGCCTTCCGGCATGGCCGGCATGGCGTAGTTCTCGTTCAGGGTGGTGATGTAGTAGAACACGTTCTCCGGGTTCTCACCGTACATGCGGCGCAGGCCGTCCTGTACTATCACCGCCACTTCATAGGCATAGGACGGGTCGTAGGAGATGCAGTTCGGGATGGTGTTCGCCAGGATGTGGCTGTGACCATCTTCGTGCTGCAGACCTTCGCCGTTCAGGGTAGTACGACCGGAGGTTGCACCCAGCAGGAAGCCACGGGCTTGCTGGTCACCGGCTGCCCACGCCATGTCGCCGATCCGCTGGAAGCCGAACATGGAGTAGTAGATGTAGAACGGGATCATCGGGCAATCGTTGGTGCTGTAAGAGGTCGCAGCAGCCAGCCAGGAGGACATGGCGCCCAGCTCATTGATACCGTCTTGCAGAACCTGACCCTGCTTGTCTTCCTTGTAGTAGGAGACGATGTCGCGGTCTTGCGGGGTGTACTGCTGACCGTGCGGGCTGTAGATACCGATCTGGCGGAACAGACCTTCCATACCGAAGGTACGGGCTTCGTCAGCGAGGATCGGAACGATGCGCTTGCCGATGGACTTGTCTTTCAGCATCACGTTCAGGGAACGCACGAACGCCATGGTGGTGGAGATTTCGCGCGCTTGCTCGCCCAACAGCGGGCCGAAGGCATCCAGCGCCGGGATTTCCAGCTTGGTGGTGCTTTCGCGCAGACGGGTCGGCAGATAGCCTTTCAGGGCTGCACGACGAGCATGCAGGTACTTGTGCTCTTCACTGCCCTCTTCGATCTTCAGGTACGGCAGATCGGCCAGCTGCTCGTCGGCCACCGGCAGGTTGAAGCGGTCACGCAGGTGACGCACGGAGTCCAGCTCCATCTTCTTGACCTGGTGAGCGATGTTCTTGCCTTCAGCCGCTTCACCCATGCCGTAACCCTTGATGGTCTTGGCCAGAATAACGGTCGGCTTGCCCTTGGTCTGGGTCGCCTTGTTGAATGCGGCGAACAGTTTGCGAGGATCGTGACCACCGCGGTTCAGAGCGAAGATCTCCTCGTCGGTCATGTCTTTGACCAGCGCGGCAGTTTCCGGATAACGGTTGAAGAAGTGCTCGCGGATGTAGCCACCGTCGCGGGACTTCATGGTCTGGTAGTCACCGTCCACGGTCTCGTTCATCAGCTGGATTAGCTTGCCGGAAGTGTCTTTCTTCAGCAGCTCATCCCACTTGCGACCCCAGATCACCTTGGTCACGTCCCAACCGGCGCCAGCGAACAGGCCTTCCAGCTCGTTGATGACCTTGCCGTTACCGACAACCGGACCATCCAGACGCTGCAGGTTGCAGTTAACCACAAATACCAGGTTGTCGAGCTTTTCACGCACGGCAACGGTCAGGGCACCTTTGGCTTCCGGCTCGTCCATCTCGCCGTCACCTAGGAAGGCGTAAACGGTCTGCTCGGAGCAATCCTTGATGCCACGGTCGGTCAGGTACTTCAGGAAACGAGCCTGATAGATGGCGGCGATAGGGCCCAGACCCATGGAGACGGTCGGGAACTGCCAGAAGTCCGGCATCAGTTTCGGGTGCGGATAGGAAGGGATACCCTTGCCGTCCACTTCCTGACGGAAGTTGTCCAGCTGCTCTTCGGTCAGACGACCTTCAGCGAAGGCGCGAGCATAGATGCCCGGGGAGATGTGACCCTGGAAGTAAACCAGATCGCCACCATCCTTCTCGTTACGAGCACGGAAGAAGTGGTTGAAGCAGACATCATAGATGGTCGCAGAAGAAGCGAAGGAAGACATGTGACCACCCAGGTCCAGGTCTTTCTTGGAGGCGCGCAGCACGATCATCATGGCGTTCCAGCGGATGATGGCGCGAATGCGGCGTTCCATCTCCAGGTCACCCGGATAGTCCGGCTCATCGCTGGACGGGATGGTGTTGATGTAATCGCGATTTGCCTTGGCAGCCACGTCCACACCGCTTGCGCGGGCTTTCTCGGCCAACTGTTCAAGGATGAACTGAGCGCGTTGCGGACCCTCTTCACGCAGCAGGGATTCCAGAGAGGCAAGCCACTCCAGCGTTTCTATCGGGTCCACATCGTTCTTCAGGATATCAGACATGGCTGGTTCCTATGTTGTTGTGATTGCACGGCATTGCACGGCGAAGGGCGCAAGCATTCGACAATAAAGCCTTGTGGGATTAGTTTTCCTGCTGACGGATCCGACGCATGGATCGCTGGATCCGGCTGTCTTCCCTCTGCATATCCAACAAGGTGTCCTCGATAAAGGCCAGATGCTCATGACAAGCTGTTCTGGCCCGCTCCGGAGCCCCCGAAAGAATAGCCTCGATCAGATTCGCGCGATGGCGACGTATCTTGGCTACCACTCCCGGGCGGCGATTCAAAATCTCGTTATTCTGCAGAATGTTCTGCTCGAGCATGGGGCTCATGGCCCGCAGCAGGTGCAGCAGCACCACGTTGTGGGACGCCTCGGCCACCGCCAGATAAAACTGGGTGACGGCTGCCGATTCGGCCACCAGCGAGCCCGACTGGCCCGCCTCTTCGATGGTGATTTGTACCTGACGAATGCGCTCGAAATCAGACCCGGTTCCCCGCAAGGCGGCGTAGTAGGCACAGATGCCCTCCAGCGCGTGGCGAAACTCCAGCAGGTCATACC
Organism: Aeromonas sp. 604282; assembly: GCF_049170575.1. Taxonomy (NCBI): domain Bacteria; kingdom Pseudomonadati; phylum Pseudomonadota; class Gammaproteobacteria; order Aeromonadales; family Aeromonadaceae; genus Aeromonas; species Aeromonas sp. 604282. The sequence goes on from NZ_JAAKMV010000012.1 coordinate 76,049, forward strand.
GGGCTTCCGGGTGAGTACTGAGCAGTTCGAACAGAGGATCGGCCATCCCCTTGCTCAGGGCATTCTGCACATAAGTGCCGCCGCCCTGACGGCGATAAAGCAACCCGCGCGCTTCCAGCCGCTGGATGGCTTCGCGCAGGGAGGGGCGCGATACCTGAAACTGGATGGCGAGTTCCCGCTCGGGAGGCAATTTCTGCCCCGGCTGCAGGCTGCCTTCCAGAATCATCTGTTCCAGCTCGGCGACAATGGAGTCGGCCAACTTGGGTTGCGTAATCTTGCGATAGGGCATGAGGCTACTTTGTTAAATTGGTATTACCAATTTCATGGATGGGGCGAAAATTAGCAGAGGCCTTTTGAAAAGTCCACTCAAAAGATGATCTGAGTCAAGAATCACCCCCACCACTTAAGGGGTAAAGCAGAGGAAACATGATTTAGCTCATAGAAAATGGTCTGACCAATATTCTTGACCACGCTCACAAATAACATATGTGCAACCAGAGGCAAAAATGGCCTGCCAGATCGGCAAGCCATTGATTTTAAAATCCAAACTAAATTTGAATATTTACTTTAGCTGTTTAGTAGTTGCCAGTAGTAATCCCACTGAAAACTGGCACCGGGATCCGTCTTGCGCCCTGGCGCTATGTCGCAATGACCGACAATTTTTTCGCGGGTAATCGCCGGATAGCGTTCTGAAATGGCTCGAGTGAGCCCGGCCAGTGCCCGATATTGAGCCTCGGTGTAGGGGGTCTCGTCGGTCCCTTCCAGCTCGATGCCGATGGAGAAGTCATTGCATGCCTCCCTCCCCTGCCAGCTCGAGATACCAGCATGCCAGGCGCGCGCGCCGAACGGCACATACTGCACCAGCTCGCCATCACGGCGGATCAGGCAGTGGGCCGAGACCCGCAACTGATGGATACCGGCAAAATAGGGGTGAGCATCGGGGTCGAGCCGCCCCATAAAAAGATCGTCGATAAAGGGGCCACCAAACTCCCCCGGCGGCAGGCTGATGCCATGCACCACCAGCAGGGAGATATCGTCCGGCACGGCCCGCTCGTTGTGATGGGGAGAAGGCACCCGGCGCGCCTGCTGGCACCAGCCCGCGGCATCGATAGAGAAACAAGGTTGCGAAGGGAGTTGAGTCATCGGCTACTCGAGTTGGCTGATAAATGGCGACAAAACGAAGATACCTGATAGGCAACCCGGCACCAACTCACTGAATCAACGGGAAATGGTATGTTAGGCTGAGTCATCTTCCGCTCGATATGGATGGGGTATGCAGCACACGGCACGCTGGATGTGGTTACTGGCCTGGCTCTCTTTGATGGGCCTGCTGACCCTCTATTTTCACACCCGCAACCAACCGAGCGTGACCGCCAGCGGCGAGCTGTTGCTGCGCGCCGACCAGAGCGGCCACTATCGTCTGGAGGGTGCCATCAACGGTCAGCCGGTGCAACTGCTGCTCGATACCGGCGCTACACGCATCACCATCCCGCAACAGGTTGCCGAGCGCCTCGGCCTGACAGCTTATGGCAGCAGCCAGGTCAATACCGCTGCGGGGCAGATCCGGGTCGGCAACGGCACCATCGAAACGCTGGCGATGGGGCCATTGACCTTGTACGATCTAGCCATCTTTATCAATCCGGCGGCAGACGGTGACGAAGTGCTGGTTGGCATGAACGCCCTCGGTCGGCTGGAGCTGGTTCAAAAGGAGCGGCAACTGCTGCTCAGACCCTTGCAGGAATAAGGCATGTTTCAACAGGATGTCAGCCGCGCCGTGCGCGCCGCACTACTCGAAGATCTGGGCGATGCCCTCACCACGCTGGACCAACCGGACGCCAGTGCCGATATCACCGCCCAGCTGATCCCGGCCGACCGGATGGCCAGCGCCCGGGTCATCACCCGTGAGGCCGGTGTGTTCTGCGGCCAGCCCTGGGTGGATGAAGTGTTCGTACAACTCGGCGGCGACGTGAAGGTGGAGTGGAAGGTGCAGGATGGGGAAGTGCTCTCCCCCAATCAGGAGCTGTTCCGCCTCCACGGCCCTGCCCGCCGGCTGCTGACCGGCGAGCGCAATGCGCTGAACTTTGTCCAGACCCTCTCAGGCGTCGCCACCCTCACCGCTCGCTATGTGGCAGAGCTGGAGGGTACCGACTGCCGCCTGCTCGACACCCGCAAAACCATCCCCGGGCTGCGCACCGCCCAGAAGTACGCGGTCACCTGTGGCGGCGGCAAGAATCACCGCATCGGCCTCTACGACGCCTATCTCATCAAAGAGAACCATATCCTCACCTGTGGCGGCATCGCCGAGGCAATTAGCGAGGCTCGTCGGCTCAATCCGGGCAAACCGGTGGAGGTGGAAGTGGAATCACTGGCAGAACTGGAACAGGCACTGGCGGCCAATGCCGATATTGTGATGCTCGACAATTTCGACGTGGCCATGATGCGGGAAGCAGTCGCCATTAATCAGGGGCGCGCCAAGCTGGAAGTTTCCGGTAATGTGACGCTGGACACCCTGGCCGAGTTCGCTGCCACCGGCGTCGATTTTATCTCGGTCGGGGCGCTCACCAAGCATGTGCGGGCGCTCGATCTCTCCATGCGTTTTATCCAGCAGTGAGCCAAATTACCGGGACCTGAGCAAATACTCGACCGAACCGGACAAACAACTTGCAAAAGGCGCCATGGGCGCCTTTTCTTTATGCAGGATCCCTCGGCAAAGGAGTGTTAAGACGGACCCGATTCCGGCAATATAAAGAGTCATAGGAGGCCACTTCTTTTATGACACGCATCAAGTTTTTGCTAAATGAAAGAAGTGTGATTAACAAAATAGACAATCTCTGTTGCCACCCCTGACAGCTCGGATAAGATACTGACGTGCAGATGATTTTCCACCGGCACTTCCCAGGAACCAAGGATAAAAGGATATTTTTCATGAACAGTAAAATGAAGAAACAATCAGGCTTTACCCTTATTGAATTGATGATCGTGGTCGCGATCGTGGCCATCTTGGCCGCCGTCGCGCTGCCGGCGTATCAGAACTACACCAAAAAGGCCAAGATGACTGAGTTAGTTGCTGCAACTGGCGCAGCCAAAACAGCCGTTGAAGTATGTGTACAAACAAATGGTGTTGCAGCTTGTGAAGCTGGGGTTGCAGCAGGAATTCCTGGTGCCTCGGCATCACCAGCAGTGTCCACTGGTGTTGAAGTAACGGGCTCAGGCGGTGGAACTTCAACCACATACACTTTAACTGCTACGGTCAAAGACGACACTCTTTCTCCTCTTCCTTCAGGTGATGCCTATCAATTAGAAGGTACTGTAGCAACTGATGGTAAGGTCACGTGGGAGTCTTCATGTACTGGGGCATCTAATGTTGGCGACTACTGCCCATAATGACATCTAGCCCTAATAGCGGCCTGGCGTTAAGCCTGGCCGCCTCTTCACTGATCAGTGAAGAGGAGTCCCAGCGCTATCTAAGCCAGGCGAAGGCCCAGCGTAAACCTTTTGTCACCTTTCTGATAGAAAACGACATCCTCGACAGCAAGGCGCTCGCCGATTTTTGCGAGCTGGAGTATGGGGTACCTCTGCTGGATCTTGCCGCCTTCGATTTGGCCGAGATCCCGCAGAAGTACCTCAATCAGAAGCTGATTGAGAAACACCACGTGCTGCCCATCTACACCCAGGGCCACACTCTCTATATCGCCATGTCGGATCCGACCAATGTCTCGGCCCTGGAGGACTTTGGCTTCAGTTTCGGCCTTCATACCGAAGCGCTGCTGGTGGAGGAGAACAAGCTTACCGCCGCCATCGGCAAGCTGCTGGAGAGCGAAAACGACGCCCTCGGCATGGAGGATATCGACGAAGCAGAGATTTCGGATCTCGAAGTCTCCGACGAGAACAGTCGACTGGACGAGAGCGTCAATACCGCCGATGACGACGCCCCCATCGTCAAGTACATCAACAAGATCCTGATGGATGCCATCAAGCGCGGCGCCTCCGACCTGCACTTCGAGCCTTACGAGTTCAAGTATCGGGTGCGCTTTCGCATCGATGGCATTCTGCACGAAATCGCCACCCCGCCGGTCAATCTGGCCAACCGCTTCTCTGCCCGCCTCAAGGTGATGGCGCGGCTCGATATCGCCGAGCGGCGGCTGCCGCAGGATGGCCGCATCAAATTGAAGCTGTCGCGCAACAAGTCGATGGATATGCGGGTTAATACCCTGCCCACCATGTGGGGGGAGAAGATCGTTATCCGTCTGCTCGACTCCTCGGCGGCCCGCCTCAATATCGAGCAGCTCGGCTTCGACGACCGCCAGAAGGCGCAGTACCTGCGTGCCCTCTCGAAACCACAGGGGATGATCCTGGTGACCGGCCCCACCGGCTCGGGCAAAACGGTCTCGCTCTATACCGGCCTCAATATTCTCAACACCACCGAGGTGAATATCTCCACCGCTGAAGATCCGGTGGAGATCAACCTGCCGGGCGTCAACCAGGTGCAGGTCAACCCCAAGGCGGGGCTCACCTTCGCCAGCGCACTGCGCTCCTTCTTGCGGCAAGACCCGGATGTGGTGATGGTGGGGGAGATACGGGATCTCGAAACCGCCGAGATCGCCATCAAGGCTGCGCAAACTGGCCACCTGGTGCTCTCAACCCTGCACACCAACTCGGCAGCCGAAACCCTGACCCGGATGATGAATATGGGGGTGCCCGCCTTCAATATCGCCTCTTCGGTCACCCTGATCATGGCCCAACGGCTGGCACGTAAACTGTGCGACCACTGCAAGGCGCCGGAGGTGGTGCCGGAAGCAGAGCTGCTGGAGCTGGGTTTTACCCCGCAGCAACTGGCAGCTGGCTTGCGGCTGTTCAAACCTGTGGGGTGCAAGGAGTGTTCGGGCGGCTATAAGGGACGGGTCGGCATCTACGAGATCATGCTAATGTCGGAGAATATCGCCAAATTGATCATGCAAGGCGCCAACTCCCTGCAAATTGCGGCAATAGCTCAGAAAGAGGGAATGCGCACCCTGCGTACTTCGGGACTGGAGAAGGCACGCCTCGGTGTCACCAGCCTGGCAGAGGTCAACAGGGTCACCACCAATTAAAACTCGCCAAGATGCGAGCAAGATGATTTACCAGCAAACGACCAGATGGTGCCAAGCCGTTTGAGGATATTTATCAGGTCAGATGGTTCAGGGACTCCCTGACCATCCGCCCAATTGCAGGATGCAAAGATGGCAACCCTAACGAAAAAGAACAATACCCCCAAAAAAGTCTTCGCCTACCGCTGGCACGGGGTTAATCGCAAGGGGCAGAAGGTCTCTGGCGAGCTGCAGGCTGACAGCATCAATACCGTCAAGGCGGAGCTGCGCAAGCAGGGGGTCAACGTCACCAAGGTGGCCAAAAAATCCCAAGGGCTCTTCTCCAAGGGTGGCGCCAAGATCAAGCCGATGGATATCGCCATCGTTTCCCGCCAGATCACTACCATGCTCTCCGCCGGCGTACCACTGGTACAGAGTCTGCAGATCATCGCCCGCAGCCACGAGAAAGCTGCCATGCGCGAACTGATGGGGGAGATTGCCGCAGATGTCGAAACCGGCACCCCCATGTCGGAGGCGTTGCGCCGCCACCCCCGCTATTTTGACGATCTCTACTGCGATCTGGTGGAGGCGGGAGAACAATCCGGTGCGCTGGAGACCATCTACGACCGTATCGCCACCTATCGGGAAAAGTCGGAAGCGCTCAAGTCGAAGATCAAGAAGGCAATGTTCTATCCCACCATGGTTATTCTGGTGGCCATCGTGGTGACTTCCATCCTGCTGCTGTTCGTCATCCCCCAGTTCGAGGATATCTTCAAGAGCTTCGGCGCCGAGCTGCCGGTGTTCACCCAGTTTGTCATCGGCATCTCACGCTTTATGCAGAACTGGTGGTATGTCTTCTTTGGCGGAGCTGCACTCGCCATCTTCCTCTATGTACGCGCCTGGCGCGCCTCCCAGAAGGTAAGGGACAATACCGACAAGTTTGTACTTACCATCCCGGTGGTCGGGATGATCCTGCACAAGGCGGCCATGGCTCGCTTTGCCCGTACACTCTCAACCACCTTCTCGGCCGGCATTCCACTGGTCGATGCACTCATCTCGGCGGCCGGCGCTTCAGGCAACTATGTCTATCGCACCGCAGTAATGGCCATTCGCAACGAGGTAGTGGCAGGTATGCAGATCAACGTGGCGATGCGCACCGTCGATCTCTTTCCCGACATGGTGATCCAGATGGTGATGATCGGCGAGGAGTCCGGCGCCATCGATGATATGCTCTCCAAGGTTGCCACCATCTTCGAGCAGGAGGTGGACGACCTGGTCGATGGCCTCACCAGCTTGTTGGAACCCCTCATCATGGTGGTGCTGGGGGTGCTGGTCGGCGGCATGGTTATCGCCATGTACTTGCCCATCTTCAAACTTGGCGACGTGGTGGGCTGATTCATCAGGGCATGGCGCCACAGCCATGCCATTCCCCTCATTTAATAACTGACGGTTGGTTATGACACTTCTTCTCGAGCTGGCTCACGGCTTGCCTTGGCTCTATTTCTCGCTGGTTTTTATCTTTTCCCTGATGATCGGCAGTTTCCTCAACGTGGTGATCCACCGCTTGCCCATCATGCTGGAGCGGGAGTGGCAGGCCGAGTATCGCAGCTACTTTTCCCCCGATGAGGAGGCCACTGCGCCAGAGCGCTACAACCTGATGGTCCCCCGCTCCGCATGCCCTCACTGTGACCACGCCATCACTGCGCTGGAAAACATCCCGCTGTTGAGCTGGCTCTGGCTCAAGGGGCGTTGTCGCGACTGTCAGGCCCCCATCTCGGCCCGCTATCCGCTGGTGGAGCTGCTGACCGCCCTGCTCTCGATTGCTGTTGCCATGGTGATTACACCGGGCTGGGGCACGCTGGCCGCCCTGCTGCTGACCTGGGTACTGGTCGCCCTCACCTTTATCGATCTCGACAAGATGTTGTTGCCAGACCAGCTCACCCTGCCCCTGCTGTGGAGCGGGCTGCTGTTCAATCTGGCAGGTGGCTTCGTCCCCTTGGCTGATGCAGTGATTGGCGCCATGGCGGGCTATCTGGTGCTCTGGAGCCTCTACTGGGCTTTCAAGCTGCTCACCGGCAAGGAGGGGATGGGATATGGCGACTTCAAGCTGCTGGCGGCGCTGGGCGCCTGGCTCGGCTGGCAGGCGCTGCCCATAATTCTGCTGCTCTCATCCCTGGTCGGCGCCGTGATCGGCATCAGTCTGATCGCTTTGCACAAACACCATCAGAGTAAGCCCATCCCCTTCGGCCCCTACCTCGCCATCGCGGGCTGGATTGCCCTGCTGTGGGGCGATACCATCACCAACTGGTATCTCTCTACCCTGCTTTGAGCAAGAGGCTCCCATGTATGTAGTTGCTATCACTGGTGGTATCGGCAGCGGCAAGACCACCATCGCCAATCAGTTTGCCGAGCTGGGTATCGAGGTGGTGGATGCCGATGTGATCGCCCGCGAGGTCGTTGAGCCGGGCACCCAGGCTCTTGCCGCCATCGCCGACCATTTTGGCCCGGATGTGATTGAGCCGAGCGGTCAACTCGACCGCCGCACCCTGCGCGAACGGGTCTTCAGCGACCCGCAAGCCAAGACCTGGCTCAACGCCTTGCTCCATCCACTCATTCGCAGCGAGATGCAGCGCCAATGTGCTGCTGCCCGCTCACCTTACTGCCTGCTGGTGGTGCCGCTGCTGGTGGAGAACAAACTCACCGGCCTCGCCGACCGGGTGCTGGTGATCGATGTGGACGAAGCCACCCAGATTGAGCGAACCTGCCGTCGGGATGGCGTCAGCACCGAGCAGGCCAAAGCCATCATCGCTGCTCAGGCGAGCCGGACAGAACGGCTAGCTGTGGCGGATGATGTCATCGAAAACCACAATGACAGCGAAATGGCGATTAAAACGCGGATTTTGGCACTGCACGAGACATATCTGGCAATTGCCTCTCAACAAGCCCGCCAAGTGTGAGTACACTAGGCCGGTTTATGGCTGGCCAGGATTAGGCATGATTTACGATTTCCCCCTCAATGAAAAAAGCCGGACCTACCTGCGTCTGGAGTCCCTATTTTCCCAGATCCGCGACAATCTGGAGAGTGAACAATCCTGGGCACATATCGCCTTCTTCAAGGGGCTGTTCGATCTGCAGGAGTTGCTGGAGCGTGGTGACCTGCGCGCCGACCTCATCAAGGATCTGGAGCGTCTCGGCCAGCGTCTGAGCCACTGGGCCAGCCTGCCCGACGTCGATCTGGAGCAGATCAAACTGATGCAGCAAGAGAGCAGCCAGCTCTCCCGCAACCTGCTCAATTCACCACGCCCGGGTGCCCGCCTGAAAGAGGATCGTCTGCTCGGATCCATCCGCCAGCGTTTCTCCATCCCGGGTGGCCTGTGTGCCTTCGATGTGCCGCAGCTGCACCACTGGCTCGGAACCCCGGCCATCACCCGTCACCAGCAGATGCAGGGCTGGCTGAGCGATATCAACCTGCTGATGAATGCCATCACACTGCTGCTGCGCCTGTGGCGCGAATCAGGCAGCTTCAGTGAGCAGGTTGCGAGCAACGGTTTCTTCCAGGACACCGCCGAGAGCGCCGAGCTGATCCGCATCAAGCTGCCGGGCAATCTGTTCTGCTACCCGACCCTGAGCGGCCACAAGAACCGCTTCGCCCTGCGCTTTCTGCCCACCGCAGAACAGCCGATTGGCGACGTGCCGTTCCAGCTCGCCTGCTGCTAAGGAGGGCTTATGGTCACCAAGGTAAAGTGTCCAACCTGCCAGAGCGAAGTGGAGTGGGGCCCGCAGAGTCCGTTCCGCCCCTTCTGCAGCAAGCGCTGCCAGCTGATCGATCTCGGCGAATGGGCCGATGAAGAGAAGCGCATTCCCGGCGAAATCAACCCGGACCTGCTGCCGGAGCCGGAAGAGGGTGACCAGTGGCTATAAGCCTGCGGCCACTCGCCTCTGTAAAATGAAAAAAGGGCCAATTGGCCCTTTTTTCATACTTGTTGATTACTACCGGCTCACGCCAGCAGGCCTTGAAGCCGCGCGACAATCGGACCGTTGGCATCGGGAAAGTGGTAGTTGTGCAGCTCAGCCACCGGCACCCATAGACACTCCTGCCCCTCCTTGCCGAACGGATCGCCGCTGAAACGGGTCACCTTCCAGATATCCAGCAACACCTGCTTCTCGGGGTAGTCGTGCTGCAGCTCCATAAAAGGGGCACAATCCTGCACCCGGATGCCGATCTCTTCCCACAGCTCCCGATCCAGTGCGGTGAGCAGATCCTCACCGGACTCTACCTTGCCACCGGGAAACTCCCAGCGATCACCCTGATGGCGATCGGAGGAGCGTCTGGCGATGAAGATATCGCCCCGTTCATTCTCGATGACGCCAACCGCCACCCAGATCCGTTTTTTCTGTTCCATCAATTACCTCTGTTCGCTTGTTGCCACCAATAACAAGGCGGGCACTTGGCCCGCCTGTTATGGCATAGCGTCGATCAGGTCAACTGACCGTGGCAATGCTTGTACTTCTTGCCGGAGCCGCACGGGCAGGGATCGTTGCGGCCAACCTTCTGCTCGTCGCGTACGAAAGTGGTGTGGCCCTCTTCGCCTGCGGTCTGTTCATCGGCCAGCTGGTTCTCGGCAGCGGCGTGGGTGTAGGTACGGGGAGCGGCTTCCGCCTGCTGGCGCTGCTGCTCTTCCATCGCTTCCACATCACGCTCCTGCACCTGAACACGGCTCAGAATGCTGACCACGTCGCGTTTGAGGGTTTCCAGCATCTGGGTAAACAGATCGAAGGATTCACGCTTGTACTCCTGCTTGGGGTTCTTCTGGGCGTAGCCGCGCAGATGGATGCCCTGACGCAGGTGATCCATGGCCGCCAGATGCTCTTTCCACAAACCATCCAGAGTTTGCAGCATCACCGCCTTCTCGAAGTTGCGCAGCACCTCTTTGCCAACCAGCTCCTCCTTGTGGGCATAGAGCTTGGTAGCTTCGTCCAGAATGCGCTCGCGCAGCTTCTCTTCGTAAAGCTTGTCATCTTCCGCCAGCCACTGCTGCAACGGCAGATCCAGCGCGAAATCGGCCTTCAGGCGCGCTTCCAGACCCGGTACATCCCACATCTCTTCCAGAGACTGGGGCGGGATATACTCATCGATCACGCTGCCGTAGACATCATCACGGATAACGTGGATGGTCTCGGAGATGTCGTTGGTATCCAGCAGCTCGTTACGCTGCTCGTAGACCACCTTGCGCTGGTCGTTGGCAACGTCATCAAACTCCAGCAAGCTCTTGCGGATGTCGAAGTTGCGACCTTCCACCTTGCGCTGGGCATTTTCGATCGCCTTGGTGACCCAGGGGTGTTCGATGGCTTCGCCCTCTTCCATGCCCAGCTTCTTCATCATGCCGGTGACGCGATCAGAGGCGAAGATCCGCATCAGGGTATCTTCCATGGAGAGGTAAAAGCGGGAGGAACCCGGGTCACCCTGACGACCGGAACGGCCGCGCAGCTGGTTGTCGATACGACGGGATTCGTGACGCTCGGTACCGATAATGTGCAGACCACCGGCGGCCAGCACGGCATCGTGGCGCACCTGCCAGGCCGCTTTCAGCTCGGCAATCTGCTCCTCGGTCGGGTTCTCCAGCTTGGCGATCTCTGCCTGCCAGTTGCCGCCCAACACGATATCGGTACCACGACCGGCCATGTTGGTGGCGATGGTGACAGCACCAGTCTGGCCTGCCTGGGCAACGATCTCCGCCTCCATGGCGTGGAACTTGGCGTTCAGTACCTGATGCGGGATCTTCTCCTTGGTCAGGATGCCGGAGAGCAGCTCTGAGTTTTCGATGGAGACGGTACCCACCAGCACCGGCTGGCCGCGCTCCACACACTCGCGAATATCCTTGACGATGGCAGCATACTTCTCATTGGCGGTCAGGTAGACCAGATCGCCCATGTCCTTGCGCACCATCGGCTTGTTGGTCGGGATAACCACGGTATCCAGGCCATAAATCTGTTGGAATTCAAAGGCTTCGGTATCTGCAGTACCGGTCATCCCCGCCAGCTTGTTGTAGAGACGGAAGTAGTTCTGGAAGGTGATAGATGCCAGCGTCTGGTTCTCGTTCTGGATCTTCACCCCTTCCTTTGCTTCAACGGCCTGATGCAGACCATCGGACCAGCGACGACCCGGCATGGTACGACCGGTGTGCTCATCGACGATGACGATCTCGTCCTTCTGGACGATGTAGTCCACATTGCGCTCGAACAGGGTATGAGCACGCAGACCGGCGTTGACGTGGTGCAGCAGGCTGATGTTTGAGGCGGAGAACAGGGAGTCGTTCTCGTCCAGCAGCCCCTCTTTCTTGAGCAGCTCTTCCACGAAGATCTGGCCGTTTTCGGTCAGCAGGGCCTGACGGTTCTTCTCGTCCACCGTGTAGTGACCGTCACCGGTGTACTCTTCGGTGTCTTCCTTGTCCTGCTTGACCAGCAGCGGGATCAGCTTGTTGACGCGAATATAGAGCTCTGAGCTGTCTTCGGCCGGGCCGGAGATGATGAGCGGAGTACGGGCTTCATCGATAAGCACCGAGTCAACCTCGTCCACCAGCGCGTAGTTAAGCGGGCGCTGTACGCGCTGCTCCGGCGAGAACGCCATGTTGTCACGCAGGTAGTCGAAACCGAATTCGTTGTTGGTACCGTAGGTGATATCGGCAGCGTAGGCGTCACGCTTCTGGGACGCATCCATGCCGGGCACGTTGCACGCAACGGTCATGCCGAGGAAAGCAAACAGCGGACGGTTAGCTTCCGCATCACGCTTGGCCAAGTAGTCGTTCACGGTCACCACGTGCACGCCACGACCGCTCAGGGCATTCAGGTAGGCCGGCAGGGTCGCGGTCAGGGTCTTACCTTCACCTGTCTTCATTTCTGCAATGCGGTTGGAGTTCAGCACCATACCGCCGATCAGCTGTACGTCGAAGTGACGCATGCCGAACACCCGCTTGGAGGCTTCACGCACAGTCGCGAACGCTTCCGGCAGCAACTGCTCCAGAGTCTCGCCCTGCTCGATACGCTGACGGTATTCAGCCGTTTTGGCCTGCAACTCGGAATCGGAGAGAGCCTCGAACTGCGGCTCCATGGCATTGATCTGTTTTACAATTTTGCGCAAAGCCTTGAGCGTTCTGTCGTTCCGGCTGCCGATAATCTTGGTAAGCAGTGTGCTAATCATGGGTACCAACTATTTCTGGTTATAAAAGCGTTCCGTCACTGGAACTGAAGAAAAAAACCTAACCCCGGCTGGCACTGAGAAAGCGTGCGGGGTTGACCTGACGACCGTCTTTCAACACTTCGTAATGCAAATGGACACCGGTCGCACGACCGGTACGTCCCATCAAGGCAATCTTCTGACCCTGATCAACCATGGTGCCCACCTCGACCAGCAACCTGGAGTTGTGGGCATAGCGGGTGACAAGGCCATTGCCGTGATTAATCTCCACCATATTGCCAAATTCCGGATGACGGCCCGCCCAGCTGACAATGCCAGGCCCGGTGGCCAGAATCGGGGTTCCGGGTTTGCCACGGAAATCGACCCCTTTGTGCATCTTGGCACGCCCGTTGAACGGATCGACGCGTCCACCAAACCCGGACGAGACCCAAACTCGCTCTTGTTTGACTGGCGTGCCGGAAATAAAACCGGCATCGGTGATATGGTGATTCATGATGAAAGATTCAAGTACCGACAGCTGCTCTTCACGGCTGCTGAGCTGCTGGCTGAGGTGTTTCATAGAGGCTTGCAGCTCGTTGAGGCTCACTTCCAGATCTTCATCATAAGAAGGTCCGCCCATGGGGGGCAGCTCTTTGAAATTGAACTCGTCGGGGTCGAGATCGGCCTGCTCGGTCAATCGTTCGCCGAGGGCATTGAGACGGCCAAGCTGGCCTTGCATGGTGCCCACCTGAGCAGCCAACATTGCCAACTGTTCACGGGCTTCGTCGCCACTCTGGTCGACGGACTGTTGCTCGGCAACGGCAAGCGCTACTTCCAGCGCCTCCATTTTCTGGTGCCAACTCTGCCAAAGCCAACCACCACCAAGTGCCAACAGGGAGAGGAGAATACCGCCGACCCAGGCCAGACGTTGTTTGGGCAGGTGCAACTTGCGTCGCTGCTTGCCGTGGAGGATCAGGGTAATGCTCATAGAAATCAGTCTGCTCGGTCAGGTGCGGCCAAGAGCCTGCACGGGAAATAAAACCGGGAGATAATCGGTATTAAAGGATGGAGTAAACAAATGACGGAACGTCGGTGCGGAGAGAGGACCGACGTTCCGTTGCATAGCTATCAGGCCAGAACCAGACCGTTATCGTAGTAAGCGATAGGCGCTTTGTCGCCCTCACCCTCGAAGGTCACCAGTTCCCAAGCCTCCTGCTCGGCCAGCAAGGCACGCAGCAGTTTGTTGTTCAGGGCATGTCCGGTCTTGTAGGCACGGAACTCACCGATGATGCTGCGGTTACACATATAGAGGTCACCGATCGCGTCCAGCATCTTGTGCTTGACGAACTCGTCCTCATAACGCAAACCGTCTTCGTTCAGCACCCGATAGTCATCCAGTACCACGGCGTTTTCCAGGCTTCCGCCCAGCGCCAGGTTCTGGGAACGCAGGTACTCGATATCACGCATGAACCCGAAGGTACGGGCACGGCTGATCTCTTTCACGAAGGAAGCACCGGAGAAGTCCAGTACGCAACGCTGATTGCGCCCTTCAAAGACCGGATGCTGGAAGTCGATCTCGAGATCCATTTTGAAGCCGTTGCGATAGGGGTGGAATTCCGCCCACTTGTCGCCGTCTTCAACCCGGATGCTCTTCTTGATCCGCACAAACTGCTTGGCCGCATTTTGCTCACGGATCCCGACTTCCTGCAGCAGGTAGATAAAGGGATGCGCACTGCCATCCATCACCGGGATCTCGGGCGCGTCAACCTCGACATAGAGGTTGTCGATCCCCATCCCAGCCAGCGCGGCGGAGAGGTGCTCAATGGTAGAGACCCGGACACCGGCTTCGTTGACCAGAGCGGTACAGAGAACGGTATCGCGCACCTGATCGGCATTGGCTGGCAGCTCCACCACAGGATTCAGATCGGTACGCAAGTAAACGATCCCTGTGTTCACAGGTGCCGGACGGAATGTCATGGTGACTTTCCGGCCCGAATGCAGGCCGACACCAGTCGCCTGTACACTCGTTTTCAAGGTTCTTTGTCTAATCATGGGTGTACCCTAAACAGCTTAAAATCCGGACCAGATGGTCGTTGGCAGGCCATCTTAGCACATTCCTTAAGCAACAGACAAACAAGCCTCATCAGAGGCTTAGTCTGCCTGCTTGCGCAGGAACGCCGGAATATCCAGATAATCCGGTTCACGACGGGCTTGCGGCTCGGCGTTGACCACCTTGGCCGGCGCTTCGTCCATCACGCGGCCTTGCATCATGTCACTGACCAGCGGCTGACGCACCGGGCGCTCTTGCACCTGGCTGCTCTTGACTAGCGTGATGTCCGGCTTGCGCTCGGCACCGATACCGGTCGCAACCACGGTCACACGCAGTTCGTCGTGCATTTCCGGATCGATTACGGTACCCACTACCACAGTGGCGTTCTCGGAAGCGAAGGCCTTGACCGCGTTACCCACGGTTTCGAACTCTTCAATGGTCATGTCCATGCCAGCAGTGATGTTGACCAGGATGCCGCGGGCACCGGCCAGATCTACATCTTCCAGCAGCGGGCTGGAGATGGCTTTCTCGGCCGCTTCTTCGGCACGGTCATCACCGGAGGCAGAACCGGTACCCATCATGGCGGTACCCATTTCGCGCATCACGGTACGTACGTCCGCGAAGTCGACGTTGATCAAGCCCGGACGGGTGATCAGCTCGGCAATGCCCTGTACCGCACCAAGCAGTACATCGTTGGCCGCCTTGAAGGCGTCCAGCAGGGAGATGCCGCGACCCAGCACCTTCAGCAACTTGTCGTTGGGGATGGTGATCAGGGAGTCAACATTTTTGGAGAGCTCTTCGATACCGTGCGCGGCGAAGCCCATCCGCTTCTTCCCTTCGAAGGAGAACGGCTTGGTCACTACAGCAACGGTCAGGATGCCCATCTCGCGCGCCACTTCGGCCACGATCGGCGCAGCACCGGTACCGGTACCCCCCCCCATACCAGCGGCGATAAACACCATGTCGGAACCGGTCAGCAGCTCACGCAGTGCTTCGCGATCTTCCATGGCCGCATCACGACCCACTTCGGGATTGGCACCCGCCCCCAGACCCTTGGTAATACCACTACCGATCTGCAGAGTGGTGTTGGCACTGGAGTTACGCAGTGCCTGGGCGTCGGTGTTGACGGTGATGAACTCGACACCTTCGATGTTTTGACGAACCATGTGTTCGACAGCGTTGCCGCCGCCGCCACCTACACCGATCACTTTAATGACGGCTTCGTCAGTGTGGCTATCCATAAATTCAAACATGTTGTCTCTCCGCTTTATTTGCCTGACTCAGCAAAATTCTTAGAACTCGCCACGCAGCCAGTTGCTGACCCGTTTGACCAGGCCACCGACGCTTGCCTTGGCGGCATATTCTTTGTTGCTACCTGTTGCCTGATGGGTACGGCCATACTGCAGCAACCCGACTGCGGTCGAGTACACCGGTGCCTGCACGTAATCACTCAGACCACGAATATTCATGGGCTCCCCTACCCTGACCTGACACTGGAAGATCTGCTCTGCACACTCCACAATGCCTTCAATCTGGGCAGCGCCGCCGGTCAAGACCACACCGGCTGCCAGCTGATGCTTGACCCCCTGCGCTTTCAACTCGCTTTGTACCCGCACCAGCTCATCATTCACCATGGAGAGCAACTCGGTGTAACGGGGCTCAATCACTTCAGCCAGTGTCTGCCGCTGCAGGCTGCGCGCCGGACGGCCGCCGACACTGGGCACTTCAATATTGTCTTCCTTGCTGACCAGACGACCGAGGGCACAGCCGTAGCGCACCTTGATCGCTTCTGCGTCGAGCGGCGGCGTACCGAAGGCGTAGGCGATGTCGCTGGTTACAGTGCTGCCAGCGTACGGGATCACCTTGGTGTGGCGCAGTGCGCCGCCGGTAAACAGCGACATGTCCATAGTGCCGCCACCGATGTCCACCACGCAGACCCCCAGCTCTTTCTCGTCTTCAGTCAACACTGCGTAGCTGGATGCCAGCGCAGAGAAGATCAGTTGATCGACCCGCAGCCCTACCTTCTCGACACACTTCTCGATGTTGCGAGCCATGTCGTTATGGCAGGTGATGAGATGCACCTTGGCCGCCATCCGCACGCCGGAGAGGCCGACCGGATTCTTGATCCCTTCCTGATAGTCGATGGCAAACTCCTGGGGCAGCACGTGCAGCACACGCAGCTCGTCGGAGAGGCGAACCGACTTGGCGGTGTGGATCACGTTGTCCACATCCTCCTGGGTCACCTCCTCATCGGAGATGGGCACCATGCCGGTCTCGTTGCGGCAGTCGATATGCTTGCCGGACAACCCCAGATAAACCGAGCTGATCTGGCAATCCGCCATCATCTCGGCCTCTTCCACCGCACGGCGCAGTGACTTGACCACGGAATCGAGGTCGTTGACCCCTCCCTTCTCCATCCCGCGGGAGGCGTGACTGCCCATACCGATGACGTTCAGTTCACCGTCCGGCAATACTTCCCCGACCAGAACCGCCACCTTGGTTGTGCCGATATCCAGTCCGACAATCAAATTCCTATCTGCGGTGTTGGTCATGCACTTTCTCTTCGCTCTTCTTCCAGCCAACTGCCACACCGGTATCGTATCGAAGATCCACATACGCAACCTGCGAACGGGGTTCGATAACCGGGAAGGCATCGATAAACCGCTGCAACCTGAGCGCTATGTCGTTACGCCCCAGAAACAGCTTGATATTGCCATCCAGGGTCAGTTCCCAGGCATGGCGGGGGGTCAGATTCACCCCCAACAACTTGTATCCCTTGGCCGCCAGCTGCGCTTCGTACTGCCGACTCTCTTTCAACACCATGGCGGCCTGGTCATCCGGCCCAGACAACTGCAACAGCGATGTCTTGACCCGATCCGGCGCACTGAACACCTTGCCCTTGGTGTTGACGAAGCGGTTGCCATTCCAGCGCGCCGCCACATCCTGTTCCGTCAGGTAAACCTTGATCTTGTTCGGCCACTTCTTGCGTACCGATACCGAGGCTACCCATGGCAAGGCATTAAGCCGTGCCTGCAATTCGTTGACATCCAACTCGAAGAAGTTGCGTGACTCGGCGCCATCCAGCACGGCCAGTCGCAGCTCTTCGGTTTCCAGATACTGGTGTTGCCCCTGCAGCAACAGCTCGCTCATGGGCAACCGGTTGGCATCTGTCAGCCAACCTTTAACATCCAGCGCAGTCCGGTAGCAGCCCCATATCACCAGCAGGAAAAACATCACACCTACGATGAAGCCGCCCTTGGTGCGCCCCTGTGCCCTTGCCTCCACCCGCTCGATCCCCGTGTAACGCGCTAAACCGGCCTTTTGACAGACCGGTTCGCCATTATATAGGCCCCGGCTTGGCGGTCAAAATACTCATTGGGCCCTCAGGCACCAGATTTCATGCTATCTATGCGCAATTTCATTTCGCCGAGACGACGGGCAAGTGCCCCAACGTTCCCCGCCCCCTGAGTCAGCACCAAATCCCCCTCACCAATCACGTCGGCCAGCACGACAGGTACGTCATCTGGCGTGGCGACGAAGATGGGTTCCAGGTTGCCACGCGAGCGAATGGAGCGACACAGAGCCCGTCCATCAGCCCCCGGGATCGGATCCTCACCGGCAGCATAAACCTCCAGCATCACCAGTACATCTACCTTGGAGAGCACATCTGCGAAGTCCTCGTAGAGGTCTCGGGTGCGGGTATAACGGTGCGGCTGGAACACCATTACCAGACGCTTCTCGGGCCAACCGGCACGAGCAGCGTTGATGGTGACCTTCACTTCGCTCGGGTGGTGACCGTAATCATCCACCAGCATGGCCTTGCCGCGCCCGGTTTCGAACTCGCCATACTGCTGGAAGCGACGGCCAACCCCTTCAAACTTGGCCAGCGCACGGATGATGGCCTCGTCGCTAACCCCGTCTTCAGTCGCGACAGCTATCGCCGCGGCAGCGTTCAAGGCATTGTGGATCCCCGGCAAGTTGAGGGTAACCTGCAGTTCGCCCGCCTCTTTGCGACGCACTCGGAAGCTGCTGTGGTTGGTGGTCTGGACAAAATCCAATACCTGCACGTCAGCGTCGTCAGAGAGACCATAAGTCAAGGTCGGACGAGCAATCTCCGGCAACATACCACGGATCACCGGATCATCGATGCAGACTACCGCCAGCCCGTAGAAGGGCAGGTTGTGCAGAAACTCGATAAAGGTGGCCTTCAGCCTGGAGAAGTCACCGCCGTAGGTGTCCATGTGATCCGCTTCAATGTTGGTCACGATAGAGACCATCGGCTGCAGATGCAGGAAGGAGGCGTCACTTTCGTCTGCTTCGGCAATCAGATAGCGGCTGCTGCCCAGACGGGCATTGGTGCCGGCACTGTTGAGCAAGCCACCGATAACGAAGGTCGGATCGCGGTCGGCTTCGGCATAGATGCTCGCCACCAGACTGGTGGTGGTGGTCTTGCCGTGGGTACCGGCGATGGCGATACCGTGGCGGAAACGCATCAGCTCGGCCAGCATCTCGGCGCGACGAACCACCGGAATACGTAGCTCGCGGGCGGCCAGCAGCTCCGGGTTGTCCTGCTTGATGGCGGTAGAGACCACCACCACGCTGGCACCCTCAACGTGTTCGGCACTGTGACCGACGAAGATGTGAGCGCCCAGTCCGGCCAACCGTTCAGTCACGGCATTGCGAGCCAGATCCGAACCCGTTACCTGATACCCTTCGTTGGCAAGCACTTCGGCGATCCCGCCCATACCGGCACCACCGATGCCGATAAAGTGGATGCGACGCACGCGGCGCATTTCGGGGATCACAGTACGCAGTTTTGCCAGTTCAACCTTGGTCATAATCGTCTCTTTAGTCTGCCGCAGGCAATGTACCGTCAAAGCGCGGCTGCACGGCGGCATCAATACATACAGGTACAAGGCTGCACGGTGTCACCGCTGCAACCTTGCTCATCAATCTTTACCACTCTGCCCACTGGCGAGCTGTTTGCACTCATCTGCAACCCGCTCGGCCGCATCTGTGATGGCAACGCGACGAGCCGCTTTCGCCATGTTAAACAGGGTCTCCCGGCGACCAGCCAGCCAGGTCAGGCGTGCCGCGAGTGAGGTTGTGTTCAGCTCGGACTGGGGCAGGAACTCGGCCGCACCGCCGTCGACCAGGGTCAAGGCGTTACGGGTCTGGTGATCATCCACCGCATGGGGGAGCGGCACGAAAATGGCTGCTACCCCGGCGGCGGCCACCTCGGATACCGTCAGTGCTCCCGCCCGGCAGACCACCAGATCTGCCCAGGCGTAGGCGCCAGCCATATCCTTGATAAATTCACTCACCTCGGCATTGATACCGTGCTGGGCATAGGCAGCAGATACTGTCTCGGCATTGCCCTTGCCACACTGGTGACGCACCTCGATAGGCACACCAGCCGCAGCAACTGCAGCGGGTACCTGCTGGTTGAGCACGCGGGCACCCAGGCTACCACCAACGATCAGCAGATGCAGCGGCTCGGCTTCGCTGCGCAGCTGCGGATCCGGCAGGGCAACCACTTCGGGACGCACCGGATTGCCGACCACAGCGGTGCGGCGGCTCGGCGCGAAGGCGCCCGGAAATGCCATCAGCACCCGCTTGGCAATACGCGCCAGCAGCTTGTTAGTCATGCCTGCAGCAGCATTCTGCTCATGGAGCAGCAACGGGATGCCAGAGAACCAGGCAGCCACGCCCCCTGGACCGGAGGCAAAGCCCCCCATACCGAGCACCACATCAGGGCGAACGGTCTTGAGCACCTGACGCGCCTGCAAGATGGATTTGACGATACGATAGGGCGCCATCAGCAGTCGCTTGATGCCGTTGCCACGCACGCCCTGAATATCGATAAAGGAGATGGGATAACCATGGGCGGGCACCAGCTCCGCCTCCATCCGGTCCGCCGTCCCCAGCCAGTGGACAGTCCAGCCCTGCTCCCTCAGTCGATCAGCCACGGCCAGACCGGGAAAGACATGCCCCCCGGTACCACCTGCCATCACCAACAGCGTCTTGCTCACTAAACCTCCCGCACCCGCGCCTGGGCAGTCGCCTGACGCAACTCAAAATCGATTCGAATCAACATGCTCACCGCCACTGTCATGATGATGAGACTCGAGCCACCGTAACTGACCAGCGGCAGGGTCAAGCCCTTGGTCGGCATCATGCCGCTGGCCGCGCCGACGTTGACGAAAGTCTGGAAACTGAACCAGATGCCGATACCGATAGCCAGATAGCCATCATAAAGGCGGTCGGCTTGCAGGGCGCGATGCCCCAGCTTCAACGCCTTGATCGCCAACGCAAAGATGAGACACAGGGCGCCCAGAACCCCAACGTAACCCAGCTCTTCGCCGAGGATCGCAAACACGAAGTCGGTATGCGCTTCCGGCAGGTACTCCATCTTCTGGATGGAGTTGCCAAGCCCCTCGCCAAACCAGCTGCCACGGCCAAACGCCATCAGCGACTGGGTCAACTGGTAGCCACTGCCAAACGGATCGGCCCAGGGATCCATAAAAGAGGTCACCCGACGCATCCGGTAGGGCTCGACGATGATCAGCATGATCACCCCGCCAAGACCGCCACCGATGAGGATCATGAACTGCCACAGTTTGGCACCAGCCAGAAACAGCATGCCGAACGAGGTGACGAACATCACCACGGTCGACCCCAGATCCGGTTGCAGCAGCAACAGGATCGCCAGCACCCCGAATACCGCCAGGGGCTTCAGGAAGCCAAGCCAGGCTTCACGCACCTCGTTCTGACGCCGCACCAGATAACCGGCCAGATAGACGAATAGCGCCAGCTTGCCAAACTCGGCCGGCTGCAGGTTGAAGGGGCCCAGTGGCAGCCAGCGCACCGCGCCGTTGACATTGCGCCCGACCACCAGCACCAGTACCAGCAGTAGAATGGCCAGCAACAGCATGGGTCCGTTGTACTCCTGCCAGCGCGCCATCGGCACCTGCAACACAAACCAGGAGATACCGAGCGCCATCACCAGAAACATGGCGTGACGCTTCACAAACATGAAGGGATCATCCCCCAGGGAGATCCCCTCCGGGATCGAAGCTGATGCCACGATCACCACCCCGACCGCCATCAGGGAGAGCGCCAGCAACACCAACTGCCGGTCATAGAGGCCGGCAGGGCGCGCCGGCAATAGCCAGCGCTGGAACAGACCTGCGGCTGCGCGAAGGGCATTCATAGCGCCATCACCATCTCGGTAAAGCGATCGCCACGCACCTCGAACGACTTGAACTGATCCAAGCTGGCACAGGCTGGCGCCAGCAGCACCCAGTCACCGGGCTTGGCATCGGCCGCCGCTTTGGCAACCGCAGCGGCCAGGTCGGCCACCCGTTCGGTCTGCTCGCCCAGCGCCAGCAGCACCTCAGCATCCTGACCGAAGCAGTACATGTGATCGATCTGGTTGCCCAGCAGCGCCTGGATCGGGCCAAAGTCCTGCCCCTTGCCCTGGCCACCGGCCAGCAGCAACAGGCGCCCCTTGACCGATTCACGGACACCGGCAACGGCAGCTAGCGTAGCTCCCACGTTGGTGGCTTTGGAGTCGTTGATCCACCGCACCCCGTTTACCTCGCGCACGAAACGGGCACGGTGGGGCAAACCTTCAAAGCGGCGCAGCACGGTGAGCTGGGCAGCGCGGGGAATGCCGACCGCATCACACAGCGCCATGGCGGCCAGCGCGTTGGCCTGATTGTGTGCACCGACGATCTTCATCTCGTCCACCGCCAGCAGCGGCTCGCCGTGCAGGGTCAACCAGTAGCGACCATCCAACAGGCAGCGGCCATAGCCATTGCAGTCGAGACCGAAGCTCTGCCACACCTGACCCACATCGGGCAAAGTCTGGGGATCGTCGCGATTGACCAGAATGTGCTTGGAGTGCTGATGGATCTCCATCTTGGCGGCACGGTAGTCGGCCATACCCTGATAGCGATCCATGTGATCTTCAGAGAGGTTCAGCACCACAGAGGCGGCAGCACGCAGGCTATGAGTGGTCTCCAGCTGGAAGCTGGAGAGCTCCAGTACGCAGAGATCCATCGGCTGCTTGAGCAGCTCCAGCGCAGGCGTGCCGATATTGCCGCCCACGCCCACCTTGAGCCCGGCTTCGGCAATCATCTCACCCACCAGAGTAGTGACAGTGCTCTTGCCATTGGAACCTGTGATGGCGATGACCGGTGTCTCGGTCTCGCGAACGAACAACTCTATATCGCCGACTATCTGTACACCACACTCGGCAGCCGCTTTCAATTCAGGGGTAGCCAGGGCAATGCCGGGACTCGCTACGATCATGTGCGCCTGTTTGAGTCGCTCACCATCCAGCCCGTGAATGAGTTCCACCTCGGCGGGCAGTTGATCCTTGCCGGGCGGGTTGGCACGAGTGTCCATCACCAGCGGGGTGACACCACGGCCGAGGAAGTAGTTGACGCAGGAGAGTCCGGTTTTGCCGAGTCCGATAACGATGACCATAGCCTTATCTCACCTTCAGGGTGGCAAGACCCAGCAGTACCAGCACTAGAGTGATAATCCAGAAACGCACGATAACGCGCGGCTCCGGCCAGCCCTTCTTCTCGTAGTGGTGATGGATCGGCGCCATGCGGAAGATCCGCACGCCGCGCAGCTTGTAAGACCCCACCTGCAGAATCACCGAGACGGTCTCCATCACAAAGACACCGCCCATGATCACCAGCAGGAACTCCTGGCGTACCAGCACGGCGATAGTGCCAAGCGCGCCGCCCAGTGCCAGGGAACCGACGTCCCCCATGAAGACCTGTGCCGGATAGGTGTTGAACCAGAGAAAGCCCAGACCTGCCCCGACGATGGCAGTACAGACGATCACCAGCTCGGAGGTATAGGGCACATAGGGGATATGCAAGTAGCTGGCGAAATTGACGTTACCGGTGGCCCAGGCGATGAAGGCGAAGCCCCCCGCCACCATCACGGTAGGCATGATGGCCAGACCATCCAGACCATCAGTCAGGTTGACCGCATTGGAGGTGCCAACGATGACAAAATAGGTGAGCAGGATAAACATCAGACCAAGCTGCGGCATCACATCCTTGAGGAAGGGCACCACCAGCTGGGTCTGGCCATCATGAGTGGCCGTGGCGTAGAGGAAGACTGCCACTCCAAGCGCAACCGCAGACTGCCAGAAGTACTTCCAGCGGGCGATCAGGCCGTCGGTATTCTTGCGCACCACCTTGAGGTAGTCGTCGGCAAAGCCGATGGCACCATAGGCTCCCAGCACAAACAGCACCAGCCAGACATAGGGGTTGTCGAGGCGGCACCAGAGCAACACCGAAGTGAAAATCGCAGCAATGATCATCAGGCCACCCATGGTCGGGGTGCCCCGCTTGCTGAGGTGGGACTCGGGACCATCGTTGCGGATCACCTGACCGAATTTCAGGATCTGCAGGCGTCGGATCAGCCGCGGCCCCATCCAGAGGGCAACCCCCAGTCCGGTAATGATCGACAGGATGGCGCGAAACGTCAGATAGGAGAAGACGTTGAAGAAGGTGAAGTGCGGGGTGAGCAGTTCGGCCAGCCAGACTAGCATGGAGCAGACTCCTGACGGTCTTTGACCATCTCGACGATATCTTCCATGCGGGAGCCGCGAGCTCCCTTGACCAGAATTGAAATTTCCCGATGTGTATCAATCATATGAGCAAGCACTTCAAACAACGACGCCTTGTTATCGAAATGTCGGCCAACCGCGGCATCTGCGGTATGACGACTATGTTCCCCCACTGTCAGCACGGCATCCAGGCCGCACTCGCGAGCATGACGGCCAACCCGGGCATGTTGCTCGGCAGACTCCTCACCCAGTTCCCGCATATCACCGAACACCAGCACTTTGAATCCGCTCATGGCGGTCAGGGCATCGATGCCCGCCAGCACGGACTCCACGCTGGCGTTGTAGGTATCGTCCACCAGGGTCAGGCCGCCCCAGTGCTGAACACAGAAGCGTCCCTTGACCGGAGCCATCAGCTCCAGACCGGCTTTGACCGAGGCCAGAGAAGCACCGAGTGCTAAGGTACCGGCAGCAGCAGCCAGCGCATTGGCCACGTTATGGCGGCCGGGGATCGCCAGAGTCAGGCTCACCTCGCCCTGCGGGGTCACCATCACGAACTCGGCACAACCCTGAGCGTTGAGAACCACATCGCGAGCATGGAACGGCTGGCTCTGATCTTCGATGGAGAAGGCGCAGCGAATGCCACGCTCGCGCCATTTCGGCCAGAATTCGTTGTCGGCATTGACGATGGCGGTACCGCCTGCGCTCAAGCCTTCAAAAATTTCGCTCTTGGCGTGGTAGATCCCCTCAAGCGAGCCGAAGCCCTCAAGATGGGCAGCTGCAACGTTGTTGATGATGGCGGCATCGGGTTTGGCCAGCGAGGTGGTCCAGGCGATCTCGCCCTTGTGGTTGGCGCCCAGCTCCATCACTGCAAACTGGTGTTGCGGCTCGAGGCGCAGCAGGGTGAGCGGCACGCCCACCTCATTGTTGAAGTTGCCGGCGGTGGCCAGCACCTCTCCTTCATGACGCAGGATAGCGGTCGCCATCTCCTTCACCGTGGTCTTGCCGCAGCTGCCGGTGATAGCCAGCACTTTCGGGTTGATGCGCTCACGCACCAGTTTGCCGAGCCGG
This sequence comes from Aeromonas sp. 604282, assembly GCF_049170575.1. NCBI lineage: Bacteria > Pseudomonadati > Pseudomonadota > Gammaproteobacteria > Aeromonadales > Aeromonadaceae > Aeromonas > Aeromonas sp. 604282. The sequence continues at coordinate 101,005 of NZ_JAAKMV010000012.1, forward strand.
CCCAGCCCTTTGAGGCTGTCCGCCACCACCAGCTGGGGGATGGCCAGAGGCAGTTCGCGCTCGACCAGCAGGGCAGAGGCCCCTGCCACCAGCGCCTGATCGCAAAAGTCGTGGGCATCGAAGCGCTCACCGCGCAGTGCAACAAACAGAGCACCAGCACCCAAAGTACGGGTATCGGTGCTGACAGCGGTGATCTCGCCATCTTCGCCAATCAGACGGGCATCAAGTACCTGCGCCAGCTCGGCAAGCCTGAGGGTCATCATTTGAATGACTCCAATAATGTGTGCAAGGCGGCCGCGACGGTTTCCCGGTCGCTGTAGTGCCGCTTGTCGGTTCCTATGATTTGATAATCCTCGTGGCCTTTACCGGCCACCAGGATGATGTCCTGTTTGTTCGCCTGACCGATGGCAAGCGAGATCGCCTTGACCCGATCGTGCTCGACCTGCACCGCAGCAGGATCGCGAAGCCCCGCCACCATGTCGGCCATGATCCGGGCCGGCTCTTCGGTACGGGGATTGTCGTCAGTCAGGATCACGCGATCCGCATACTGCTCAGCCATGGCTGCCATCATGGGACGCTTGCCGCGATCCCGATCGCCACCACAGCCAATCAGGCACCAGAGCTGACCTGCACAGTGCACACGCAGTGCCTGCAATGCCTTCTCCAGCGCATCCGGGGTATGGGCATAATCGACCACCGCCAGCGGCGTAACTCCACCGCCAAAACACTCCATGCGACCGGTCACCGGCTGCAATTGAGGTGCTGTCGCCAACAGCTCGTGGAAGTCATAGCCGAGCACCAGCATCACGCCCATCGCCGCCAGCACATTGCTGACGTTGAAGCGGCCGAGCAAGGGGGCGGATAATACACCATTCCCCCAGCTGGAGTTAATCTGCGCGCGAAAACCTTGCTGGTGAAAATCGAGCTGCTGCGCCGTTAATTGACGGCCGGAATGGTGTTCAATCGGGCCATTCACACTGAAAGCCACCGCTGCCGGGTATTTTTCGAGCCACTTGGCACCCAATGCATCATCCCGGTTGATCACCGCATTCGACTCATCGACCAGTTGCAGCAGCTGCTCCTTGGCCGCGCCATAGGCTTCCATGGTGCCGTGGTAGTCGAGGTGATCCCGGCTCAGGTTGGTAAAGACAGCGGCGGAAAAGGGCAGCGCGGCGACACGGTGCTGCACCAGACCATGGCTGGAGACCTCCATCGCCACCAGATCCGCCCCCTGCTCTTGCAGCGCAGACAGATTGGCTTGTACCTGCACGGCGCTGCCAGTGGTATTTTCCGCTTCGATCAGATGGCCAAACAGGCCGTTGCCGATGGTGCCCATCACCCCGGCCTTACCACCCAGCAGGGTGCGCCAGTTGGCGACCAGCAATGCAGTGGTGCTCTTGCCGTTGGTACCGGTGATCCCGACCAGCTCCAGTTTTCTCGCTGGCTGGTCGTAGAAATACCCGGCAAGCGCAGAGAGATGAGCGGGCAGATCCCGCATCCCGATACAGGGAGTCGAGGTTGCTGGCGCAACAAATTCACCATCCTCCTCAAACACAACAGCGGTCGCTCCCTGAGCCACCGCCTGTTCGATGAAACGTCTACCATCCACTTGATGGCCACGGATGGCCACGAAAAGCGTGCCGGGCCTGACCCGCCGACTGTCAAGCTGAATATCGGTCAGAGTGAGCGCCGGCGCCTGGATACCGAAGGGGCGCAGTAATGCATCAAGTGCGCGGGACAAGAGGAGCCTCCGTACGGGCAAGTTTGGCGGGCACCGCTGTGGGCACCGCATCAGGACGAATATTGAAGAGTTGCAGTACCCCGCCCATGGCCTCTGCAAACGGTGGGGTCGCCACGGCACCGCCATAGTAGGCACTGCCTTTTGGCTCGTTAATCACAACTACCATGACGAAACGGGGATTACTGGCAGGGGCAAAACCGGCAAACCAGGCCATGTAATCCTTGCCGTAGCCTCCGGCAACGGCGACCTTGGCGGTACCACTCTTGCCACCGACCCGATAACCCGGGATCTTGGCTTTTGGAATGGCGTTGTCGACTACGTACTCCAGCGCCTGCAGCATGGCGGAGGCGTTGTTGTGATCGATCACCTGCTCACCCTTGGGCGGCGTGGTCACCTTGACGATGGAGATGGGCACTCGCTTGCCCTTGTTGGCTAGGGTGGCGTAGGCGGAAGCCAGTTGCAGCGGGGTAACCCGCAGACCATAACCAAATGAAAGGGTCGCCCGCTCGATATCGGACCAGCGCCGACGCTGAGGCAACATACCACCGCTCTCGCCCATCAGTCCGCTGCCGGTATCCATGCCGAAACCGAACATACTGAGGGTGTTGATCATCTCTTGGGCCGGCATCCGTAGCGCGATGCGCGACATGCCAATGTTGGAGGAGTAGCGCAGGATATCGTAAAGGTTGGTCGCCTTGTGAATACTGACGTCCTTGATCTGCTTGGCACCGATAAAGAGCGGACCACCGGGAATGAAATCCTTCCAGCTGGTGACACCCGCCTGCAAGGCACTTAGCAAAATCAGCGGCTTGACTGTGGAGCCCGGCTCGTAGGTATCGGTCACCACCCGGTTGCGCACCCGGAAACTCTGATACTGGCCGCGGTTGTTCGGGTTATAGGAGGGGGTATTGACCATGGCGAGCACTTCGCCGGTCTTGATATCCAGCATCACCATCGAGCCTGACGTTGCCTTGTTCTCGTCGGTTGCGCGTTTGAGCGCCCGATAGGCCAGAGCCTGTACCCGCTGATCGATGCTGAGCTGCAGATCGTTGGCGTTCTTGCCCTCTTTAACGATGCCAAGACGCTCGATGACCCGACCCTGCCGATCCTTGCGCACCCGCATCTCGCCAGGCGTCGCCGTCAGCCACTCGTTGTAGCTGCGCTCGATCCCCTCGATCCCGTTGCCATCGATGTTGGTTACCCCCACCAGGTGGGCGCTGATCTCGCCGGTTGGGTAGAAGCGGCGTGACTCGGGACGCAGATAGACACCACCCAGCTTGAGCCCCTTGATGTATTCGGAGACAGCGGGCGTCACCTGACGCTGCAGATAGACGAAGCGCTTGCTGGGGTTAGCAATACGCTGCTTGAGGGTATTGATGTCGATTTTGAGAACAGCGGAGAGCGCCATCCAGGCGCGCTCGTTGTGAATCGCACCAGACTCGTGCACCGTCTTGGGATCGGCCCAGACCGCCTCGACCGGAACGGAAACAGCCAGCTGTTCACCGTTGCGATCGGTGATCATACCGCGCACAGCCTGGGTGGAGGTGGTACGCAGGGAACGCATGTCCCCCTCCTGCCGCAGGCGGTCAGGGTTGATCACCTGGATCCAGGCCAAGCGCAGGATCAGCCCAACGAATGCAATGCCGATGAATACGACCAGCGTGCGAAAGCGCCACGGATAGATCGAGGGCGCTTTGACGTTCGCTTTGGCAGCTTTGGCTGTAGCCTTGCGTTTCATGGCAGGGTAATTACCTTCTCGGTGGTCACCAGAGGGCGACCCATTTGTAACTTGTCCATCGCCAGAGTGGCCACCCGGGAGTGTTCCGCCAGGGTGCCCTGCTCCAGCAGGAGGTGACGCCATTCGATATTGAGGCGATCCTCTTCGGCCATCAGGTCGTTCTGTTTGGCAGTCAGGCCGCGCGTCATGTTGGTCACCAGGATCACGGCAAACGCAGTCACCAGCACGGCGACTGACAACAGGATCTGCAGCTTGTGCCGCCAGAGATCAGCAACGATCTCCTTGGCCAGGTGGACACGCACTTCGCTCATCGCTTACTCCGCCAGACGCTCGGCGACCCGCAGCACAGAGCTGCGCGACCGGGTATTTTCCGACACTTCATGATCAGAAGGCTTGAGCGCCTTGCCGACCGACTTCAATTTGCGACCGCCAGCCAGCTGGGCCTCGGTCAACGGAATGCCGTAGGGTACTTCCGGCCCCTTCTCGTGCTTGCGAATAAAATGCTTCACCAAGCGGTCTTCCAGCGAATGGAAGCTGATCACCGACAGACGACCGTGAGGAGCCAGCACCTCCAGCGCACCGTTGAGCGCGGTTTCGATCTCGTCCAGCTCACTGTTGATGTAGATGCGGATAGCCTGGAAGCTGCGGGTCGCCGCATGCTTGCCTTTCTCCTTGCTCGGATTGACCCGAGCAATCATCTCCGCCAGCTGGCGGGTGCGCACGTAAGGCTCGGTCACCCGGTCGTGCACGATGGCGCGGGCAATCTTCTTGGCAAAACGCTCCTCACCGAAGGTCTTCAATACCCAGGCAATATCGTCCACATCGGCCTTGGCCAGCCACTCGGCGGCGCTCTGGCCGGAAGTAGGGTCCATCCGCATATCAAGCGGACCGTCTTTCATAAAGCTGAAACCACGCTCGGCGTCATCCAGTTGGGGTGAAGAGACCCCCAGATCCAGCAGGAAGCCATCCACCTTGCCTAGTAAACCGCGCTCATCCAGATAGGAGGCGATGCCGGAGAAGGGGCCGTGTACGATTTCGAAACGGGGATCCTGGATCTTGGCCGCTTCGGCAATCGCCTGGGGATCGCGATCGATGGCGATCAGGCGGCCGTTAGGGCCAAGGTGTTGCAGGATCAGACGAGAATGACCACCACGGCCAAAAGTGCCGTCTACATAGATTCCGTCCGGCTTGATGGCCAGACCTTCAACGGCTTCGTGCAGCAGCACTGTGATGTGTTCAGCGGCTTGGGTCATTTATAAAGAGAAATCCTGTAGTCGTGGTGAGCTTGCCCAATCGTCCCCGGGCAGACCCAAGATGTCGTCATTGACCTGTTGCTGCCAGCGGGCTTCATCCCACAGCTCAAATTTGTTGAGCTGGCCCACCAGCATGATCTTCTTGTCCAGCCCCGCATGGTTGCGCAGTGGCTGGCTGAGCAACAGACGGCCATTGCCATCCAGCTCGCATTCGGTTGCATGTCCCAGCAGCAGTCGCTGCAAACGGCGTTCTTGCGGATTCATGCTGGAGAGGGTCTTGAGCTTGCGCTCGACCTCTTCCCATTCATTCAGGGGATAGAGCAGCAGACAGGGATGGGCAATATCGATGGTGCAGACCAGCTGGCCGTCGCTTTCGTCGCGCAGCCAATCACGGAATTTGGTCGGAATAGCCAGCCGCCCTTTACTGTCCAGGCTGATGGCATGAGCGCCACGCAACAAATTGCAGTCCCTGAAGGTGAGTGAGCAGGCAGATTGCCCCTCTAAAAACCACTTTGATCCACTTTTCCCCACCTTGAAGTTTAAGGACGTGCAGGGGGCTTTTCAAGCAAGGAGATGGGGCAGAGGGAACATATTGACGCAGCAATTGCATACTGCGGATTGAGTGGGTTGATTTTCCACAAGTTATTTGGCGTTAAACTCTGGTGATTAATTGAAATAAATGAATGAACTGAGAACACACACAATGTGCGGGTGCGAACAACCATCCTGGGTTCTGTCACCATCTATCGCTACCATCGTGCTAAATACGAAACTATTCGATTGATTTAAAACATATAATTTCATTCAAAATGACAAGGCCGAAAATATCCTGCCAACGAAGCCATATTTTCTCATGCATAAAAAAGAGCCCCGCGATAAATCGCGGGGCTCTTCGGAATGAGGTCGGAGTCGGCCTGTAAGCCGGGTTCTGTACCGGGTTACCCCGGGTAGCAATCATTCCTCTAGGCCAGCAATCGCTCGCTGGCTCAAGCAACCTACCCGCCCCCAACGCGGGCCGCGCCAATAGGGGCCTATTTGGTCTTGCTTCGGGTGGAGTTTACCGTGCCACGAACTGTTGCCAGTCGCGCGGTGCGCTCTTACCGCACCCTTTCACCCTTACCTGATCCCTTGCGGGCCATCGGCGGTCTGCTCTCTGTTGCACTGGTCGTAGGCTCACGCCCCCCAGGCGTTACCTGGCACCCTGCCCTGTGAAGCCCGGACTTTCCTCCCCTCCGCCCGTCTGTCCCGAGGGACACAACGACGAAGCAGCGATTGCCCAGCCAACTCCGAGGCGCGGATTATAGCCTTGCGATACGCACGGGGTAAACCGGCAATTCCCGTTTACAGCCATTTATCGCGTTTTGGCCCCCCGTTTACAAGGTGAATGCTCGCAGATACAGAGGAGCGTGCTGGTCATAAAACAGTCTGGCGGCCTATTCCACCGACTCAATAGTGCTCGAGACCGTATTTGTAGAGGGCATTCTTCTTCACGCCGTGGATCTCGGCGGTCAGGGCGGCCGCTTTTTTCAGTGGCAACTCGGCCACCAGCAGACCCAGAGTACGGATCGCCTCGGCTGGCAGATCCTCTTCATCTTTGGCGGCGCCAGCCACCACCAGCACGATCTCTCCGCGGCAGCGGTTGTCATCCTCGCCAAGCCAGGTCAGCATTTCGGAGGCTGGCAGACCGTGGATCGACTCGAAGGTCTTGGTCAGCTCACGGCACACCACCACCTGACGCTCGCCGAGAATGCGAGCAATCGCTTCTACTGTATCCTGCACACGCCGCGGCGATTCGTAAAACACCAGCGAGCGGGTGTCTTCGATAACGGCTTGCAGACGATCATCCCGACCCTTGCTCTTGGCGGGCAAGAAGCCTTCAAACGCAAAGCGATCGGTGGGCAGACCGGCCGCGCTCAGAGCAGTGATAGCGGCACAGGGGCCGGGCAACGGGACCACCTTGACCCCGGCCTCACGACAGCGGGTGACCAAGTGATAACCAGGATCACTGATAAGCGGAGTGCCGGCATCGGAGACCAGCGCAACACTCTTGCCCTCTTTGATCCGACCGATCAGTACATCGGCCTTCTGCTGCTCGTTGTGATCGTGCAGGGCGAAGGTCGGTACCGAGATTTGGTAGTGACTGAGCAGGATACCGGTATGGCGAGTATCTTCGGCTGCCACCAGATCGACACTGCGTAAAATGTCCAATGCACGCTGGGTAATGTCCGCCAGATTGCCGATCGGAGTGGGGACTATATACAGGGTTGGGATGTCACTCATGGGATCTCCGAGTGCCCCGACAATTGTGTCGCCATATTGGCCCGTTTACACTATGGGGAACTTCAACACTGGTCGGGGAATGAACTTGAACCGGGTTACAAAGCAGCTAAGTGTATCACGACTCTTCGGCATCATACTCGCGGCAGTACTGCTCGCCGCCTGTGCGTCGGAGCCCAATCAACCGTCAGGGCAGTCAGGCATGCCCTCTGCGTTCTCCAATCTGACCAAGAATGCCCAGTGGTATCTTGAGCAGGTGGACCCGGCCAAGCCGGCCGAAGCCTTTACCTGGCAGATGCTGGCGGCACGCAGCTATCTGGCGCTGGGCCAGGCCAAACCGGCCTCGGCACTGTTCCAGCAATTGCAGAAGCAGGCCAAGGATCCCGTTCAGAAGGCGCAGTTGCAACTGCTGCAAGCTCATCTGTTGCTGGCGCAGGGCCACGCCAATCAGGCGCTGATCCTGCTGGAAGGCAAACCCGAGGTGGTGCTGGATGCCGATACCCAGAAGGATTGGTATCGCCAGCGCGTGGTGCTGCAGCTCGACATCAACAACAAGTTTGGCGCAGCCAAGTCGTTGATTGCACTGGAGCCCTACCTCAATCAGAGCGAGCAGGCCACCAACCATCAGCAAATCTGGTCGTTGCTCAAAAGCATGACCCCCTCCACCCTGCAAGCGCTGGAAGAGGCTCCGGCCCCTGATGTGACCACCGGCTGGTTGCGACTGGCGGCACTGGTCAACGAGTTTGGCGCCCAGCCGAACCTGCTGGCCCGCCAACTGGCAGGCTGGAAGCGCGACTTCCCCAACCATCCAGCCCAGAAGGATATGCCGGCAGGATTGGGCGATCTGGCTGCCACTGCCAGCACCTCGGTGCAACAGATCGCTGTGCTGCTGCCCCTCTCCGGCAATCTGGAGCCGCAGGGCGCCGCCATCCGTAACGGTATGCTGATGTCTTATAAGGAAAATCAGGGGCAATTCACCCTGAACTTCTACGACACCCAGAGCAAGTCGACCGGCGACCTTTATAAGCAGGCGATTCAGGAAGGGGCAGACATGATCATCGGCCCGCTGCTGAAAGACCGGGTCGAGGAGCTGCTCAAGGCCAATCCGACCGTGCCGGTACTGGCGCTCAACGAGCTGGACAAGCCGGTCGTCAACGACACCACCTACTACTTCTCCCTCTCTGCCGCCGCAGATGCCGCGCAGGCAGCCCAGTACCTTTACACGCAGGGCTACCGCAAACCGCTGCTAATCGCCGCCCAGGGGCGGATCGGTTACAGCAGTATCAAGGCGTTCGAGCAGAGCTGGGCCACTCTCAGTCAGGATAAACCGGTCGTTGCCACCTTCGGTGCCCGCAACGAAGTACAGGGGATGGTCAAGAATGCCCTGAGCGGCCGCTCTACCGCCCGTGCAGGTGAAGTGGTGCAACTCTCTGATGCCGCACCGCGCAGCATCGATGCCGTTTACGTGGTGGCCAATAGCCTGGAAACCCGGATGATCAAACCCTACGTGGACGTCTCGGTCAATCCGATGGGCAGCCTGCCCATCTACACCAGCTCCCGTGGCTACGACAGCGCAGCCACCGAGGTCGCCTCCGAGCTCAACGGCATGCATATCGCCGATATGCCGCTGTTGCTCGGTGGTTACGAGAAACAGCGCGAGCAGATCGCTCTGCTCTGGCCGCAGACCCAGGGTGACCTGCTGCGTCTGTTTGCCATGGGCTACGATGCCGTCAGCCTGGCTGAGAACCTCCAGCAGATGCGCAAGGTAGGTGGCATGCAGCAGGCCGGCATGAGCGGTCAGCTGAGCGTGGATGCTCAGGGCAATATCGTGCGGATGCTGAGCTGGGGTACTTACCAGAACGGCAAACTGGTCGACGAGAACGCCGTTCAGCAACTGGAGGAGCCCTCCAATGAAGGAACTATGGAAACGGATGCGCCAGCAGTTGCCGAGCCTGTTCCCCTCACCAACGAGCAAGGGACAGCACTTTGAACAAGTTGCTGAACGCTGGTTGCAGGCACAGGGCCTGCAACCGGTAGCTCGCAACTACCGCTGTCGTGGCGGTGAAATAGATCTCATCATGCACCAGGGCCAGACCCTGGTGTTTGTTGAGGTGCGCTACCGGGCCACCGGCAGCCATGGCGGGGCCGCCAGCTCGGTCACCCACAGCAAACAGCGCAAGATCATGCTGGCAGCGCGCCACTATTTGAAGCAACATGCCATCAACGAGGCCAATCAGGCCTGCCGATTCGATGTGATTGCGTTCGAGGGTGACCAGCCAGCCTGGATCCAGAACGCATTTTAAGAGGACCCTATGACTGACCGCATCAAAGAGAACTACACCGAAAGCATCCAGACCAAGATAGCCGCCGCCGAGGCGCTGCCGGATGCCATCCATACTGCAGCCCAGATGATCACCATCTGCCTGCTCAATGGCCACAAGGTGCTGGCATGCGGTAACGGTCCTTCTGCCGCACTGGCGCAGCTGTTTATCTCCGAGCTGGTCAACTGCTACGAGACCCAGCGCCCCTCCCTGCCCGGTATGGCCCTGACCCCGGACATGGCGACCATCAGCGCCATCGCCACCGACCACGGTTTTGAAGAGGTCTACGCCAAGCAGATCCGCGCACTGGGCCAGCCTGGCGACATTCTGGTGGTCATCACCACCACGGGCAACAGCCGAAGCCTGATCAAGGCGGCCGAGGCAGCTCTCTCCCGCGACATGACCATTGTTGTACTGAGCGGCGGCGACGGTGGCGAGATGGCTGGCTTGCTGGGGCCAAACGATGTGGAGATCCGAGTACCCTCTGCCCGCCGCCCCCGCATTCTTGAGGTCAACCTGTTGACCCTGCACTGTCTGTGTGATCTCATCGACCAGACTCTTTTCCCGCAACAGGAAGATTGAAACAATGAACAAGCAGATACTCATCCTTGGCCTGCTAGCCAGCTCCTTGCTATTGCAGGGCTGTGCTGCCGTGGTGGTTGGCGGAGCAGCTGGCACCGCCAAGGTTTCTGGCGACCGCCGTACCATGAGCGCCCAGTGGGATGACCAGAGCATCGAGCTGAAAGCAGCCAATCTGCTGGCCGACAACAAACCGCTCAGCGCAGCCAGCAAGATCAGCGTCTACAGCAACAATGGCCGTGTGCTGCTGGTCGGTCAGACACCTTCTGACGTTTACAAGCTGGAAGCAGGCAAGATTGTTGGCCGCATCGAGGGGGTCCGCCACGTCTACAACGAGTTACGCCTTGGTCAGCCAGTCAGCCTGACCACACGCAGCAATGACACTTGGCTCACCTCCAAGGTGAAAGCCGACATGTTCGGCACCAAAAACTTCGATAGCGCCAAGGTCAAGGTGGTCACCGAAAACGGCGAAGTATTCCTGATTGGTCTTGTCACCCGTCAGGAGGGAGAGCAGGCGGTCAACATCGCTCGCCACGTTAGCGGTGTGAAGCGAGTCATCAAGGCATTCGAATACGCCCAGAACTGATAATTACGGATATGAAAAACGCAGCCAATTGGCTGCGTTTTTTATTTGATGACTTTCAGGGTCGGACGACCGCTTGGACGCGGAGGTTCCGGCTCTGGCTCCACCGGTGCTTCGGCCTGCTCCAGCCAGATATCGTAACCAGGCTCGGGGGGGAACAGGGTTCCCACGCCGTTCTCCCTAGCATGGATAGCCAGCACGGCCGCCATCGGGATATAGACCTGTTGGGATACCCCGCCAAAGCGGGCGCTGAAGCTGATTGCCTCATTATCCATGTGAAACTGCATTACGGCACGGGGCGCGATATTCAGCACAATCTGCCCGTCCTGAGCAAACTGCATCGGCACCATCACATGGGGAATGTTGACGTTGACCACCAGATGGGGAGTCAGATCGTTATCCAGCAACCAGTCAAAGAACGCCCGTAACAGGTACGGGCGACTCGGCGTCATTGTCGGTTCCATGCTCATACGCCAGCACGGATCTCGCGTTCGGCTTCGGTCAGGGAGGCCTGGAAGGACTCACGCTCGAACAGACGAACCATGTAGGCCTTCAGCTCTTTGGCGCCACGACCGGTCAGGTCGATACCCAGGCTCGGCAGACGCCACAGCAGCGGTGCCATGTAGCAATCCACCAGGCCAAACTCTTCGCTCATGAAATAGGGCATTTCACCGAAGATCGGTGCAATGGCGAGCAAGTTGTCACGCAGTTCGTTGCGTGCTGCTTCTGCATCGGTACCGGCCATGATCTTGTCAGCCAGGGAATACCAGTCCAGCTCGATGCGGTGCATCATCAGGCGGCTGTTACCACGGGCAACCGGATAAACAGGCATCAGGGGTGGATGCGGGAAGCGTTCGTCCAGATACTCCATGATGATGCGTGAGGTGTAGAGTGCCAGCTCACGATCAACCAGGGTCGGTACAGAGTTGTACGGGTTCAGCTCGGCCAGCTCATCCGGCAGATTGGCTGGATCAACCTGGCAGATATCCACGCTAACACCCTTCTCCGCCAGGACAATACGCACCTGATGGCTGAACATATCGTTGGCACCGGAAAACAGCGTCATTACCGAACGCTTATTGGCAGCTACAGCCATTGAACCCTCCCGTCATTAAAAAGCAGAAACGGCAATGAAGCATCTTGGTCTTCATTGCCGTGCATTATATTACCCGTATCTGGTCGCTTAGTGAACGTCGCGCCAGAATTCCTTCTTCAACAGCACAGTGAAGATGAAGAAGATCACGATGAAACCAAGCACCCAGAAGCCCATGCGTTCACGCTCCTGTTGTACCGGTTCAGCCGAGTAGACCAAGAAGTTTACCAGATCCAGTACCGTCTGATCATACTCTTCGTCATCCATTTCACCATTACCGTCAGATTTGATGCTGACAACCTGCTGGGTCTCGACTCCATCGACCGTGTGAGTGACGAACTCGGCACGGGGGGTTCCCTGCAACGGTTCCAACACATGAGGCATACCCACAGACGGGAACACCACGTTATTCACCCCAAATGGACGAGTCGGATCCACATAAAAAGAACGCAGATAGGTGTAAATCCAGTCCGCACCACGTACCCGGGCAACCAGAGTCAGATCAGGAGGGGGAGCACCAAACCACTTGGCGGCATCCTTCTCGGACATGGCGCTCTTCATCAGATCACCCACTTTGGCGCCGGTGAAGATGAGGTTCTCCTTCATCAGCTCCTCGGGGATCTCCAGATCGGCAGCAACCCGGTTGTAGCGTTGATACTGGGTAGAGTGGCAGCCTGCACAATAGTTCATGAAGGTGGCAGCTCCACGTTGCAGGGATGCCTTGTCGCTCAGATCATAATTGGCTTTGTCCAGATGCACGGCCCCAGCATTGGCAAACACCAGTGATGGCAGCAGGGTCAGCACTGCAAATATTATTTTTTTCATTTAAATGTAACCCTCTCCGGCAGCGGCTTGGTGCGTTCGTTTTTGCTGTAGAAGAACAACAGCACGAAGAAACCGAAATAACCCAAGGTACAAATCTGGGCAACCAGCGTCAGGGTCGGCGTCGACGGCAGTACACCCAGCACCCCCAGAATGATGAAGCAGACCACGAACTGGGCGATGTTAAGCTTGTGCAGCTTGCTGCGATAGCGAACAGAACGCACCTTGCAGCGATCCAGCCAAGGCAGCAGGAACAACACCACAATAGAGAGGCCCATCATGATGACGCCAAGCAGCTTGTCAGGTACCGCACGCAGAATCGCGTAGAAGGGGGTGAAGTACCACACTGGCGCGATGTGAGCAGGAGTCTTGAGGCCGTTGGCCACTTCAAAGTTCGGCTTCTCGAGGAAGTAACCCCACATATCCGGCTTGAAGAAAATGATGGCGCAGAAGAAGAACAGGAAGCCAGCCACACCGATCATATCCTTGACGGTGAAGTAAGGGTGGAACGCCACCGCATCCAGCGGCCAGCCGTTCTCGTCCTTGTGCTTCTTGATGTCTATGCCATCCGGGTTGTTGGAACCCACTTCGTGCAGCGCCAGGATATGCATCGCAACCAGCATCACCAAAACCAGCGGCAACGCGATGACGTGCAGCGCGAAGAAGCGGTTCAGGGTCGCACCAGAGATAACGTAGTCACCACGGATCCACAGGGTAAGATCATCACCGATGACCGGAATGGCACCAAACAGCGAGATGATGACCTGGGCCCCCCAGAATGACATCTGTCCCCAAGGTAGCAAGTAGCCCATAAAGGCTTCCGCCATCAGCACCAGAAAGATCAGCATGCCGAAGATCCACAGCAACTCGCGTGGTTTCTGGTAAGAGCCGTAAATCATACCGCGGAACATGTGCAGGTAGACCACCACGAAGAAAGCAGAGGCACCGGTAGAGTGCATGTAACGCAGCAGCCAGCCATACTCCACATCACGCATGATGTACTCGACAGAGGCAAATGCACCCTCCGCAGAGGGGTTGTAGTTCATGGTCAGCCAGATGCCGGTGATGATCTGGTTAACCAGCACCAACATGGCCAGCGAACCAAAGAAGTACCAGAAATTCAGGTTCTTCGGTGCCGGATACTTGGCCATGTGGTCGTTGTACATGGCCGTAAGCGGGAAGCGATCGTCAATCCAGCCCATCAGTTTGCTCAACATGATCAGGCCTCCTTGCCATCGGCACCGACCAGAATGGTGGTGTCGTTAATGAATTGATACGGCGGAATAACCAGATTCAGTGGTGCAGGCACCCCCTGGAACACACGGCCAGCCATATCGAACTTGGAGCCATGACACGGGCAGAAGAAGCCGGATGTGACCCCCTGCACCTGCTCGCCAAAACTGTCAGGCAGATAAGAAGGCGAACACCCGAGATGGGTGCAAATACCGACCGCGACAAAGATCTCTGGCTTGATGGATCTGTAGCCATTATGTGCATAATCAGGCTGTTGCGGCTCTTCTGATGAGGGATCCCGCAACTTGTCATCATGTGCTGCCAGGGCATCCAGCGTCTGTTTGGTGCGTTTGACCACCCAGACGGGTTTGCCACGCCACTCGACACGGATGAGCTGACCCGGTTCCAACTTGCTGATATCGACTTCAACCGGTGCACCGGCTGCTTTGGCCTTGGCACTCGGATTCCATGACTTTATAAACGGCACTGCGGTAAACGCAGCTCCTACCCCACCAACGGCAACCGTTGACCAGGTAAGAAATCTGCGGCGACCGGTATCAACTGGCGCATTGCTCATCCAAAAACTCTCCCATGTGGACTCCGCACATTCTTATAGTGTCCCTGTTCCCCATTTTTCCCGTGACAACAGCGGCGGAAGCTGGATTTACAATTGCCACAGAAAACAGGGGAAATTTTAAAGAAAAGATAACAACTTGACAAGAAAGAGCGGTGAGCAATAAAAACAATAAAGAAACAATTTTTTGTCTTTTGTGACGCGTGGTTAGCATTGATGTCGGTAATATTACCAATAAAAAAAGCCTGGCGGTTGCCAGGCTTTTTTGACACTCGAAAGAGTGAGCACCAAAAGCGAATTAACGCTTGGAGTACTGCGGACGCTTACGAGCTTTGTGCAGACCGACTTTCTTACGCTCAACCTTACGGGCATCGCGAGTAACAAAGCCTGCTTTACGCAGTTCGGAACGCAGGGTTTCATCGTACTGCATCAGAGCACGAGTGATACCGTGGCGGATCGCACCAGCTTGACCGGAGATGCCACCACCGTTAACGGTGATGTACAGATCCAGTTTCTCGGTCATCTCAACCAGTTCCAGCGGCTGACGAACTACCATGCGGGCAGTCGGACGACCGAAGTACTGCTCCAGGGAGCGCTGGTTGATTACGATCTTACCGCTACCCGCTTTGATGAATACGCGAGCAGTGGAGCTTTTGCGACGGCCGGTACCGTAGTATTGATTTTCTGCCATGTTGCCAGTTCCCGATTAGATATCCAGTACTTGAGGTTGCTGAGCAGCGTGAGCGTGCTCGGCGCCTGCGTAAACTTTCAGTTTACGGAACATGGCACGGCCCAGAGGACCTTTCGGCAGCATGCCTTTAACAGCAGCTTCGATTACCATTTCCGGTTTACGCTGAATCAGCTTGTCGAAGCTGATGGACTTGATACCACCCGGGAAACCGGAGTGAGCGTGGTACATTTTGTCGGTAGTTTTCTTACCGGTAACACGTACCTTCTCAGCGTTTACAACGATGATGTAATCACCGGTGTCAACGTGCGGAGTGTATTCAGCTTTGTGCTTACCACGCAGACGAGCAGCGATCTCGGTTGCGATACGACCCAGAGTTTTACCTTCTGCGTCCACAATGTACCAGTCACGTTTTACGGTTTCTGGCTTGGCAACGAAAGTTTTCATTAAGTTAAACCCAATTACCTGTTACAGACCCAATTGTTTATGGGGGCTCTCCCACAAACAACAAACGATGGCCTACCTGTACCCCTTCGAATACAAGTAAAGCTTAAAGTGTTGCTGTCTTATCGACAGCTGTAACGTGGGCCGGGCGATTATAAGTGAAGTTGCCTTAAATATCACCTGCTAATTTCACTGCCATGAAGCTAGCAAATGTCGCCCGGCCCTACCTGCCGCAGATGCCCATCCGACTGGCAGGCGCGGTATTGTGACTAAGGAAGGTGCACTCTGGCAAGGTATTCGTGCGATTGCATTTCCTGAAGCCGTGAAAGACAGCGTTTGAATTCGAAATTCAGCAGCCCTTCGCCGTAGAGTTCTGCCATGGGAACAGCTGCCGACATGATGAGCTTGACGTGC
Source organism: Aeromonas sp. 604282 (assembly GCF_049170575.1). Classification (NCBI taxonomy): domain Bacteria; kingdom Pseudomonadati; phylum Pseudomonadota; class Gammaproteobacteria; order Aeromonadales; family Aeromonadaceae; genus Aeromonas; species Aeromonas sp. 604282. The sequence continues at coordinate 116,765 of NZ_JAAKMV010000012.1, forward strand.
CGTTCATAAAACTCATCGACCATGGCAATGAAGCGGCGGGCCGCGTCATCCGTGCCTGTGCCCATTGGTTGAACATTGGCCAGCAACACGGTGTGGAACAGCCGGGCCAACTCGATATAGTCGTTTTGGGAGCGGGGAGTACAACAAAGTTGCTCGAAACCCATATAGAGCACCCCTTCTCCCATACCCAGCGACGTCAGCTGACGATGATTGACCTCGAACGCCCCCTCGCAAGCAGTGTGCCCACCGGTTAATTGCTGAAAATAGTGGTCAAGATTAGCTTTTGCCTGCAAATCCAGCGGGCAGTGATAAATCTCGGCTTGTTCCAGCGTGCGCAGGCGATAGTCGATACCGCCATCCACGTTAAGCACTTCACAATGACGCTCGATAAGCTCGATAGCTGGCAGAAAACGGGCTCGCTGCAGCCCGTTGCGATAAAGATCCTGTGGCGGAATATTTGAAGTGGCGACCAGCACGACGCCGTGACCAAACAGCTCCTGAAACAGCGTGCCCAGCAGCATGGCATCGGTGATGTCGGAGACAAAAAATTCGTCGAAACAGATGATGTCTGTTTCGCTAGCAAGCTTACTGGCTACCAGCTTGAGGGGATCGGATTGCCCGCTCAGCCCTTGCAGTTCATCGTGAATACGATGCATGAAACGGTGGAAATGGCTGCGCATCTTGCGCGTCCCCGGCAGGCTGTCGAAAAAAGTATCCATCAGCCAGGTCTTGCCTCGGCCCACTCCACCCCACATATATATCCCGAGGACGGGCTCCGGCGGCTTGGGCTTTTGCAGCCAGCCAAGCAACCCTCGAGATCTGGTCGGAGTCGGGCGCCGTAGCAAATCCTGATAGAGTCGCTCCAGCCTGCTAATAGCCATCCCCTGCGCGGGGTCGGCCATAAAGCCGGGGCGCTGCAGATCCTGCTGGTATTTTTGCTGCGGTGTCATCCTTAAGCGCCTCTCCAAGTCCCTGAATCGAGGACAAAATGGTATCACGGCCTCAGGACGCACGGTATAGTGCCATCAAGGCATGGCGGTTATGTCAACCGCATAAACCCACACTGTTTTAGCTGTAACAAGGAGCATCTATGAGTCTGTTAACTGGGATCCTGCTGGCTGTCGCGGCCTTGATTATCGGTATCGTTCTCGGCCGTTTTTCGGTGCGTAGTCGCGATGCCGGCCGTCTGGAACAGGAACTGAAAAAGGCCCACAAGGAGCTCGAAAGCTATCAGGGCCAGATCAACACCCACTTCGCCGACAGCGCCGCGCTGATGGAGCAACTGGCCGAGCAGTATCAGACCCTCTATCGCCATATGGCGGAGCAGAGCAAATTCCTGGCCAAGGCCCAGGAACCCCTGTTCCGTGAATCATTGGTAGAAGAAGCACCAACCAAAGAACCAGAGGAGCCGGGCGTACCGCCTCGCGACTATGCCGGTGCCTCTTCCGGACTGCTCAAACAACCAAACTAGTTCCTCGCGGAACTAATTGGCCTGCCCTGTGGTCTGACCTTGACGATTGCAATGCAACTTTTTCTGGGAGCTGTTTTTCATATGCGTAAACCTCTTTCCATGCTCAGTGTGCTAGCCCTCAGTGTCGGTATCGCCATGTCTGCGGCCCCCGCTCAGGCTGCACTGCCTTCCCTGTTAGGCTCGAATCAGGAGATGCCAAGTCTGGCGCCAGTGCTCGAACAGGTCACTCCTGCCGTAGTCAATATCTCTGTCTCCGGTAAGAAAGTGACCCGTCAGCGCCTACCGGAACAGTTCCGCTTTTTCTTTGGTCCCAACATGCCCGACGAGCAAGTGAGCGAACAGCCGTTCCAGGCTCTCGGCTCTGGCGTCATCATCGATGCCAAGAAGGGGTATGTGATCACCAACGCTCACGTAGTGCACGAAGCGGACGAGATCAAGGTCACTCTGAAGGATGGCCGTGAGTATGCGGCCAAGAAGATCGGTGAAGACAAGCAGTCCGACATCGCCCTGCTGCAAATCAAGGCCGAGGAACTGGTACAGATCAAGTTCGCCGACTCCGACGAACTGCGGGTGGGTGACTACGCGCTGGCTATCGGCAACCCGTTTGGGCTGGGTCAGACCGTCACGTCAGGTATAGTCAGCGCGCTCGGTCGAAGCGGCCTCAACATCGAGAATCTGGAGAACTTCATCCAGACTGATGCGGCCATCAACTCAGGTAACTCCGGTGGTGCCCTGCTCAACCTGCGTGGCGAGCTGATCGGTATCAATACCGCGATTCTGGGCCCGAACGGCGGCAACATTGGCATCGGCTTTGCCATTCCCTCTAACATGGTGCGGGATCTGACCGAGCAAATCGTCAAATATGGTGAAGTACGTCGTGGTCAGTTGGGTATTACCGGCACCGAGCTCACCTCAGACATCGCCAAGACCTTCGGCTACAACAAGAAGGATGGCGCCTTCGTCAACCAGGTCATGCCTGACTCCGCCGCAGACAAGGCGGGCATCAAGGCGGGCGATATCATCGTCAGCATCGATGGCAAGCCGGTTCGCTCCTTCGGCGAGCTGCGAGCCAAGATCGCCACCATGGGTGCTGGCAAGCAGGTCGAGCTGGGACTGATCCGCGATGGCAAGTCACAAACAGCCAAGGTAACCCTGAAGCAAGCCGATGACAGCGAAGTCCGCGCCAGCGTACTGCACCCGGCACTGGAAGGGGCCAAGCTGAGCACCACTACCGATCCGGTATCCGGCGTCGCAGTGGCTGACATTGATCCACGCTCTCCGGCAGCCGCTTCGGGCCTGCAGAAGGGGGACATCATCATCGGGGTCAACCGTCTGCGCATCAACACGTTGGGCGAGCTGAGCAAGGCGCTCAAGAACAAGCCTGACGTACTGGCGCTCAATATCCAGCGTGGTGACTCCTCGCTCTATCTGGTGATCCGCTAACACGCGGTTATTCGCCAACCGCTCTATCACCCGCGGCCTCGCCGCGGGTGATTTTTATCCATTGATAGTGTTATTCTCTGCCCGCAGCCAGCACGGATGAGAATGACATGAAAATCCCCTCTTTAGTCAGTTACTTGGGCAAGTCCATCGGTTTCGGTTTGACCGTCGCCGCACTGCTGTTGCTGCTGTTTCCCAATTTCCGTGGCGGGGCTCAACTGCCCGGCCTGATCACCAATGCCCGCGAACTGAGCTTCTCCTACGCCGCCCACCGCGCCGGCCCGGCAGTCGTCAACATCTATACCCGCAGCTTTGCCTCCAATCAGGGCAATCGCGGACAACTGCAGCCACAGGGGCTGGGCTCCGGCGTCATCATGACCCAGCGCGGCTACGTGCTGACCAACTACCACGTCATCGCCGATGCCGATCAGATCATCGTCGCCCTGCAGGATGGCCGCGTCTTCAGCGCCGAACTGATCGGCACAGACCCGCTCACCGATCTTGCCGTACTTTATATCGAGTCAGATAACTTGCCTGTGATCCCGCAAGATCCGGAACGCTTGCCAGAAGTGGGCGACGTGGTACTCGCCATCGGCAACCCCTATAACGTCGGCCAGACCATCACCCAGGGCATCATCAGTGCGACCGGCCGTACCGGCCTCTCCAGCATGGGGCCCGACAGCAATGGCCGACAGGATCTGCTGCAAACCGACGCGGCCATCAATGCTGGCAACTCGGGGGGGGCTCTGGTCAACGGTAGGGGCGATCTGGTTGGCATCAACACAGCCACCTATCACCTCAACGGCAATCAGGAGAGCTACGGCATCAGCTTTGCCATCCCCTACCGGCTGGCCAAGCGGATCATGGACGAGTTGATCGCCAACGGCCGCGTCATTCGCGGTTATCTCGGCATCTCCAGCGTCGAGATCAACCCCATCGTCGCCCGCATGATGAACCTGGGCGAACTGCGCGGTCTCATCGTCGAGAGTCTGGATCCTGTCGGTCCGGCGGCCAAAGGTGGCCTGCAACGGGGTGACGTGCTGCTCAAGATCAACGGTGAAGCGATCACCGGGGTACGTGCCGCCATGGACAAGATTGTAGAGAGCCGCCCCGGCACCCAGCTGACAATCTCGGTGTTGCGCTCTGGCAAGCCACTCGAGGTGGTAGTGACCATCGAAGAGGATCTGCGCTACCAGAACCGTGCTGCCGCCAGTGCGGCAGGCGCCAGCTAACCTCAACCCCATCTCATCGTTCAAGGGCGGTCAACCGCCCTTTTTCTTGCATGCTGTTTCATAAATACGCCCCGCCTGCGTGAGGCGACTCACACTTTTCGCCAAGGCTCAGCTGCCAGCTGAAAACGGAAAAGTGCGCCTTCGCTCACACTAACCCAGCCTCGTTCAGACCTTTTTCACTCTCTTTTGCCAACAAAAGGCCCTCTTTGACCCCGAATGATCGGGATTTCCGCTTCGAATCGGAAAAAAGCTGCCTCCACTCTCCATCCATGTCGGCTTAGGGTAGAGCCATCCCTTCTGCCAGCCTTGGAGAGCAGACATTGCAAACAGATACCTACGACCAGACCCTGACCCCGGACAGTCCGGCACTGCTGCGCCAGACCGATCAGGTCCTGGCACGCATTCATATTCTGCTGGGCGATCAGGGCATCCACCCCAACGAGGTACAGCAGCAGATGCTGGCCTCCCATATCAAAGCCATGGTGTGGCGCTCCCACAGCGGCGAACCGCTGCCGGAAGTTGACCTCAGCCTGTTTGAGGAGATCTCGCCCCTCTCTCTGCGTCTCGCCGAGCAGGTTGTCAGCTGGCTAGAGCGACTCGCCTACGAAGAGGCACACCTCTTGTCCGTCCATTTTGAAGTAGCCAAAGAAAACGAACTCAGCTCAGTAACAGGAGATAACTAAATGACTGCCATCAAACTCGTGATTGGAGATCGTCTCGGTAAAGGTCAGAAAGTAGGTGCAGGCGCGGAAGCTGCAGGTGCCAACGTGACCATCATCCCCGGCATGGCTGCCGATATGAAGCTCGGCGACGTGATGAACAAGGAGCAGGCTGATCTCGGCATCTCCTTCTGCGGCAGCGGCGGCGCCGGTGCCATCACCGCCCAAACCAAGTACGGCTACAAGTGCCGCTACGGCATGCGCTCCGTTGAAGAGGGTGTCACCGCCATCAACGAAGGTTGCGTGGTGCTGGGCTTTGGCTTCATGGACAAGGAAGAGCTGGGCCAGAAACTGGTCGAAGCCTTCGCCAAGAAGCACGGACGCGCCTGATGAAAGAGAACTTCACCACCAAGGTCACCGTCAGCGGCAAGGGAACCAGCCGTCAGCAGGCATTTGCCTCCGCTCTCAGCCAGGTGCAGCCAACGCTCCTCAAGGACAACCAGCAGGTACTGCTGCGCATTGAGCCGGTCGATGTACAGGTGCTTAGAGCCGAGGAGTCGGTCCGGGTGGAGAAGTTCCTGTTCTTCTTCCTGCCGCGCCAGCGCCGCGAATACCGCGTTCAGCTGGAGATCACAGTTCAGGCCACCAGTCTCGACGTCGCCAGGGTGACGTTCACCCAGGTGTGATCTCCTGACCGGCACCACCCCACAAGAAGGATACGTTGGATGTTTCTAATCATATTTATCAAGTCTCTCATCATTGGCGGCCTGGTTGGCGTCGGGGTGGGGGCCGGCGCGGCGCGGATGTTCCACGCCCCGACCGTACAGGGCATGGGCGCCTTCCGCACCCTGGGCGAACTCAACTCCTGCGAAGGGGATCCCGCTTCCCACTTCTCGTTTGGTCTCGGCTTTTTCTTCAACGCCTGGGCCTCCACCGTGGCGGCGGGCGCCTTCACCCAGGATGTGGATCACCGCATCATTCCGCACTGGGCCACGGCGGCACTGCTGTTCAAGAACCGGGATCTCGCCACCACCCTGCACGACCCGAAAAAGATGGCCATCGCTGGCGGCATCATAGGTGCCATCGTGGTCGCCTTCCTCAACAGCACGGCCGCCGCCGTTCCGGCTGCATTGCAGGTCACAGCAGTCAAGGTGCTGGTGCCAGCCGCCAACCTGCTGGTCAATACCGTCATGCCGGTGATCTTCTGGCTCGCAGCCATCGAGGCGGGCAAGAAATCCGGTTTCTGGGCCACCATCTTCGGCGGTCTGGCCCAGCTCATCATGGGCAACGCGGTACCGGGCCTGGTGCTCGGCATCCTGATCGGCAAGGGCGTGGAAGAGAGCGGCTGGAACCACGTCACCAAGGTGATGATGGCGGCCATCGTCCTGCTGTTCGTGCTGAGCGGCTTCTTCCGCGGCTTCGACATGAAACTGATTGAATCCTTCCATATGGGTGTCCCCCTGTGGCTGGAAAACGTCCATAACCTGCTGAGCGGCAAATAAGGGGTCACACCATGGATGAGAAACTGAAAAACAACTTCTGGTATGCCGACTGGTCTTTCCCCATCTTCGTCGGCCTGCTCTCGGCCGGGGTCTTTGCCGGTACCCACATGTTCTATCTGTACGGGGTCGGAGCCTTCAACGAGGTAGCCTTCGTCGCCATGCTGAAAGCCGGAATGGACACGGGTGCCTACGGCGCAGTAGCTGCGTTCGGAGCCAGCTTCCTGTTCGCCCGCATCATCGAGGGATCCCTGGTGGGGATCCTGGATATCGGCGGCGCCATCCAGACCGGGGTCGGCCTCGGCGTGCCAGCCCTGCTGCTGGGGGCCGGCATCGTCTATCCGGTGGAAAACTTCGGTGCCTCGCTGGCAACCGGCATGGGGATTGGTCTGGCCATCGGCTACGTCATCATTCTGGCGCGCAAGTTTACCATCAACCAGAGCAACTCCACCTACGGCGCAGACGTCATGATGGGAGCTGGCAACAGCTCTGGCCGCTTCCTCGGCCCCCTCATCATCCTTTCCGCCATGGGTGCATCGATCCCCATCGGTATCGGTTCCCTGCTGGGTGCGCTGCTGTTCTACGTGTGGGGCAAGCCCATCACCGGCGGTGCCATCCTGGGAGCCATGCTGCTGGGTACCTTCTTCCCAGTTGCACTTGCATAACCACCAGCCGCCCTGCGGGGTGGCTCGCCAGAGGTCATCAGCATGTACGACATCATCATCAAAGCCGGGCGCCAGGGAGATGGCCAGCTCGTCGATATTGCCATCAGAGAGGGCAAAATCGCCGCCATCGGCTCCCTGCCGGAGACGGCAACGGCGCAACAGTTCCTGGATCTCGCCGGCAAGATCCACGTCAGCGCCGGCTGGATCGATGGCCACACCCACTGCTACCCCGCCTCCCCCATCTATCACGATGAGCCGGACAAGGTGGGCGTAGAGTCCGGCGTCACCACCGTCATCGACGCCGGCAGTACCGGTGCCGACGATGTGGATGACTTCCAGCAGATCGCTGCGGGCTGCAAGACCCGGGTGCATGCCCTGCTCAACATCTCCCGCATCGGTCTGCTGCGCCAGAACGAGCTGGCGGATAGCCGGGACCTCGATATGGATCTCGCCTCGGCAGCCATTCGCCGCCACCCCGACTTTATCGTCGGCATCAAGGCGCGGATGAGCGGTAGCGTGGTAGGCGAGAACGGTCTGCAACCGCTGCGCATGGCCAAGGCGCTGCAACAGGCTCACGGCCAGCTGCCGCTGATGGTGCACGTGGGTAACACACCGCCGGATCTGGACGAGATCGTCGCTCTGCTGGGGGATGGCGATCTGCTGACCCACTGCTTCAACGGCAAACCGAACCGCATCCTGACTCCGGCTGGCGAGCTGCGGGTCGCGGTGCACGAGGCGATGAAACGGGGCCTGTTGCTCGACATCGGCCACGGCGGCGCCAGCTTCAGCTTCGAGGTGGCGGAGCTGGCTATCCGACAGGGGATCCTGCCCCGCACCATCAGCTCCGACATCTACTGCAAGAACCGCATCAAGGGGCCGGTCTACAGTCTGGCACACGTGATGTCGAAATTTCTCGCCATCGGCATGACGCTGGAGCAGGTGCTCGCCTGCGTCACCCATCAAGCGGCCGATGCCCTGCGCCTGTCCGGCAAGGGGCGGCTCGAGGTGGGCGCCGATGCCGATCTGACCCTGTTCGAGGTCGCCAGCGGCCCGACCCTGTTTATGGATACCGAAGCCCAGTCCCGCAGCGGTGACCAACAACTGCAGCCTCTCGCCGCCCTGGTCGGTGGCGAACTGGTTCTGACTCACTATGGGAAATCACACCATGCCTTCTGTGTATGAGAAATATCAGCTCAAACCGGTGATCAACGCCTCCGGGCGCATGACCATTCTCGGCGTCTCCACCCCCGAGCAGGAGGTGGTCGATGCGGTCAATTTTGGCCTTGGCCACTACTTCGAGGTCAAGGATCTGGTCAACAAGACCGGCACCTATCTGGCTGGTTTACTGGATGTGGAAGATGCTGTGGTGGTCTCCTGTGCCAGCGCCGGCATCGCCCAGTCAGTCGCCGCCATGATAGTACGCGGCGATCCCTATCGCCTCGAGCACCTGCATACCCACCCCCATGAGGTGCCGAGTGAAATCGTGCTGCCCAAGGGGCATAACGTCAACTTCGGCGCCCCGGTCGGTACCATGGTCAATCTGGGTGGCGGCAAAGTAGTGGAAGCCGGTTACGCCAACGAGTGCTCTGCTGCCCAACTGGCCGCCGCCATCAATGCCAACACCGCTGCGATCCTCTATATCAAGTCCCACCACTGCGTGCAGAAGAGCATTCTGTCGGTGGCCGAGGCCGCCGAGGTCGCCAAGACCCACGGGCTCCCGCTCATCGTCGATGCGGCTGCCGAAGAGGATCTGCGTCTCTACTACAACCTGGGGGCGGATCTGGTCATCTACAGCGGCGCCAAGGCAATCGAAGGGCCCACCAGCGGGCTGGTACTCGGCAAGCGCCAGTACGTGGAGTGGGTCAAGCAGCAGGCCAACGGCATCGGCCGTGCCATGAAGGTGGGCAAGGAGGGGATCCTCGGCCTCACCCATGCCATCGAGCGCTACCTGGCCAAAGAGAAGGAGAGCGGCGCCGCCATGGTCGCCAAGATGACCCCCTTCATCGAGCGTCTCAACCAGCTGCCCGGCGTCAACGCCAAGGTGGTGTGGGACAGCGCAGGACGTGACATCGCCCGCACCGATATCGCCTTCGACCACCAGCAGATCGGCATGACCACAGTGCAGGTCGTCAGCCGTCTGCAACAGGGCACGCCTGCCATCTACTGCCGTGGCTACAAGGCCAACGAGGGGCATATCGAGATCGATGTACGCAGCGTCACCGTGCCCCAGCTAGACCAAATCCACTCCGCCATTGCCAACCTCGTTCAGGAGAATCGCTGATGTCCCTTACCCCCAACTACTACCGTGATCGGGTCTGTCTCAACGTGCTGGCAGGTTCCAAAGAGAATGCCGTCGAGGTATACGACGCCGCCGAAGGCCACGTGCTGGTCGGTGTGCTCTCCAAAAACTACCCGGATATCCCCTCCGCTGTTGCCGATATGAAGGAGTACGCCAAGCTTATCGATAACGCTCTCTCCATCGGTCTGGGGGCCGGAGATCCACGCCAGTCCGCCATGGTGGCCGAGCTGGCCTGCCAGCTGCAGCCCCAGCACGTCAACCAGGTGTTCACTGGCGTTGGCGCCAGCCGGGCGCTGCTCGGCCAGTCGGAAACGCTGGTTAACGGCCTGATCTCCCCCACCGGCATGCCGGGCATGGTGAAGATCTCCACCGGCCCGCTCAGCGCCGGGCAGCCAGACGGGATTGTCCCCATCGATACCGCCATCGCCCTGCTCAAGGATATGGGTGGCAGCTCGGTCAAATTCTTCCCCATGGGCGGGCTGGCCTGCCGCGACGAGTATCAGGCGGTGGCCGAGGCTTGTGCTCGCCACGGCTTCTGGCTGGAGCCCACCGGCGGCATCGATCTGGACAACTTCGAGGAGATTGTGCGGATTGCGCTGGATGCCGGGGTCGAGAAGGTGATCCCCCACGTCTACAGTTCCATCATTGACAGCGCGAGCGGTCACACTCGCCCCGAGGATGTGCGCGCCTTGCTTGAAATGGTGAAACAGTTATTACCTGAACATGTAGGTAAAGGCTGATATGCCGCCAGCCACTGGCTGATAGAGTTGGCAGTGGCTGGTTTGTTGGTTGCCCCGTAGTTAACATTGATCCTTTATCTCTCGACAGGAGTCTCGCCCCCCCTCATGATCAAGCTGCCCCACCCCAGACTCCATCAGCTGCTCACGCAACTCCATGCGGCGCCGCTACCTCAGGAGGAGCTTGCTCGTCGCCTTAACGTCTCCACCCGTACGGTACGCACCGATGTGGCAACTCTCAACGAGCTGATTGCTAACCACGGAGCTCACCTTATCCATCAGCGTGGCAGCGGCTACCAACTGAAGATCTACAACCAGGGATTGTTTGATGGATTATTGGCCGCACAGGAGCAGGAGTGTACGCTGCCACGCACTAGCCGTGAGCGAGTACTGCATCTGCAGATCTTGTTGCTAACGGCAGAGCAGGGAATCAAGCTCGATGACTTGGCGGATACCTGGTACCTGAGCCGGACGGCACTACAGGGGGATATGGCGGAGGTACGTGAACAACTCGGCCACTTTAGACTCAGTGTCGAGAGCAAACCCCGACAGGGTATGCGCATCCAAGGCTGCGAAACTGCTATTCGCGCCTGCCTCACCCAATTGCTCTATCAGGAGCTATTGCACAGCACCCAGTTACAGAGCCTGCTGCCAAATATCTGTCCCAGCAAGACGATGGAGGTGGTAGGCAACCACATTCATGCCCAACTCGCTCGCCATCAGTTGCGTCTCGCTGACGAGAGCCTGCAGCAGCTCACGATCTACTGTGCCGTAGCTCTGCTGAGGCAAGCGTCCGGTCACGAACTGCACCAGTTCACCAGTGAAGACCTTACCACTCCACTGCTGGAAGCTGCCCGCGATATTTATACTGAGCTACCAACCCTGACGTCACCCACAGATGGCGAAATAGCTAGTCTCGCTATCCAGATCCAGGCTCGTCTGATGGCAGACAGTCCGAGCCTGAGCCCGGTCATGGCAGTGGAAAGCGAACAGCTTGTGACACATTTGCTGACCTACATCCATCAGCACTACCCCTATGACTTGCGTGGTGACCAGCAACTGCGAGCCGATCTGCAGAGCCACATTAGCGCCATGTTGCTGCGGGTCAAATACCAGATTGGCAGCCACAATCCACTGGCAGATCACATCAAGCAGTACTATCCCCTTGCCTATGACATCACCCTGGCGGCCATTTCGGAGTGGATCAAGCAGACCCCCTACCGACTGACCCACCACGAGATCGGCTATCTGGTGATCCATATCGGGGTAGGTCTGGAACGTAACTATGATATCGGCTACACCAGACGCCCGCTGGCACTGCTGTTATGCGACGCGGGAAATGCCACCTTCAGGGTGCTGGAGGCGCGCATCAGACGAGAATATCCCCAGCTACAGCTGACCACGCTGGAATCGGTGCGTGATTATGAAGGGTTGGCACACATCGAGCAGGACTTTGTCATTAGTACCGTCAAGGTGAGCGAGAAGGGGGGACCTGTCGTACAAGTCGACCCCTTCCCGACCCAGTACCAGCTGGAGCAACTCGGCAAGCTGGTGCTGATCGATCGCACCCGCCCCTACATGCTCGACAAATATTTCGATGCGAACCACTTCATGGTGGTGACTGAACCTCTCAGCCAATATCAGCTTTTTACACAGGTTTGCGATCAGCTGGAAGACGAGGGACTAGTCGAGCAAGATTTCCGCACGTCGCTGCAGGAACGGGAAAGCATCGTCTCCACCATGTTGGGAGAAGGGATCGCCCTGCCCCACTCCCTCGGCCTGCTGGCACGCCGCACTCTGGTTTACACCGTGCTGGCACCGCAGGGGATCGAATGGGGCAATGGCGAAGTCGCGACGCTCATCTTCGTACTGGCCATCAGCAAGGCCGACTACGAAGAGGCTATGGGTCTCTACGACCTGTTTCTGGCACTGATGAACGAAAAAGCCAACAGGAATCTGCTGGCTTGCAGGGATTTTGCCAGCTTCAAAGCGCTGGCGCGTACCGGTTCATAATATCGAGCGAGGAGTGACTACTCCTCGTTGAAGCCGGAGGTGAACAGCTCCACCACGGCAGCAAGGGCCTCCTCCTCTTCGGGGCCCTCTACCTGAACCTCTACCTGCCTGCCTTGAGCCGAATCGAGCATCAACAAGCCAATAATGCTGTCGGCATCAGCCTCCACACCATCTTCATTGCGCAGCAACACATGGGCATCGAAACCCTGCACCAGTTCGAACAGCATCATGGCCGGTCTGGCATGAATACCCAGCTTGTTTTTCACTTCAACCGAGGCGGAAACAGTCATCGGATCGTCCTATTGGTCCGTCAGGATTGGGGGGCACTCTTGTCGAGAGTGCGGTGGCGGATCTGCACGTTCTTGCCAAGCAAGCGGAAAGCACTCGCCAACCGCTCGGCGATAAAGACCGAGCGGTGCTGCCCACCGGTACAACCGATACCGACCGTCAGGTAGCTGCGATTATTGCGCTCCAGATGGGGCAACCAGGTCACCAGCATGTTTTCGATCTGCTGGGTAAACAGCATCACGTCAGCCTGCGCCGAGAGGTAGTTGGCAACCGGCTCATCCTTGCCGGTAAACGGCTTGAGTTCGGGAATCCAGTGTGGATTGGGCAGGAAACGGGCATCGAACACGAAGTCGGCATCCTTGGGAATGCCGTACTTGAACCCGAATGACTCGAAGACCAGCACCAGCTCGTTCTCTTTCTTGCCGAGAACCCGGGTCTTGATGAGCTCGCTCAGGTCGTGAATGCTGAGGGTGGTGGTGTCGATACGCAGGTCAGCAGTCGAGGAGAGTGGCGCCAGCAGGTGGGTCTCCTCCCGAATCGCCTCATCCAGCGATAGCTTGTTGCGCGAGAGGGGGTGCAAACGGCGGCTCTCGCCATAACGCTTGAGCAGGGTGCCGTTGTCGGCGTCGAAGAAAAAGCTGGAGAACTCTACCCGCCCCTCATTGCGCACCTGAGCCAGCAGATTTTCCAGTTTCTCCGGATCGCTCGGCAGGTTGCGCACATCGATGCTGACCGCCAGTTTGTCATATTGGCTCTCCACAGAGACAATCAGCTGGGGCAGCAGATTGACCGGCAGGTTGTCCACACAGTAGTAACCCAGATCTTCCAGCACTCGCAGGGCTACCGTTTTACCGGAGCCCGAACGTCCACTTACCACGATTAACTGCATCTTGTTCCCTCACGCCAAAACGGGTGTCTCATCCTTGGCCTGCTGTCAGGCCGAGGTCATGATCTGATAGAGCTCTTCGTCGCTGGTTGCCTGACGCAACTGGCGGCAAACCGCCTTGTCGCCCAGCTTGGAAGCCATCAGAGAAAGGGTCTTGAGATGCTGCTTGCACTCGCTTTCCGGCACCAGCAAGGCAAACAGCAGGTCAACCGGTTGATTGTCGATGGAGTCGAAAGGAATAGGATCGGCAAAGGTCATCAGGATCGCGGTTGGCGGGAACTCATCGTCAATGCGACCGTGGGGGATCGCAATACCGGCACCGATCCCGGTACTCCCCATCTTTTCGCGGGCCAGCAAGCATTCAAACAGCGCCTGACGGGAGGTGCCAAGGCGTTCGGCGGCCAGCTCGCTGATGATTTCGAGGGCGCGTTTCTTGCTGGTACAAGGGACTGCACTCTTGGTGCAGTCCCGACTCAGTATGTGTTCAAGTTGCATGGTTATTTTTTATTTAACTTATCTTTGTGCTTGATGATCTGCCTGTCGAGCTTGTCGAGCAGGGTGTCTATTGCCGCATACATGTCGGCATGCTCGGAATTGGCAAACACCTCGCCACCGCTGACATGCAGCTTGGCTTCGGCAATCTGGTTCAGTTTTTCCACGCTAAGCACCACATGAACATTGTTGATGTGGTCGAAGTGACGCTCGAGTTTGGCAAATTTGTTATTCACATAATCACGCAGAGCTTCGGTGATCTCGACATGGTGTCCGGTCAGGTTAATTTGCATAACATCATCCTTTTGTTTTGCCTAAACCAGGCGTTTGCGCTGATTGGAAGGTGGGATAAACAAGGATTCGCGATACTTAGCGATCGTGCGTCTCGCCACCATAATACCCTGTTCGGCCAGCAAATCCGCGATCTTGCTATCACTTAACGGCTTGGCAGGATTCTCTGCCGTGACCAGCTTCTTGATGAGCGCGCGAATTGCGGTCGATGAGCACTCTCCTCCTCCTTCGGTGTTCACATGGCTGGAGAAAAAAAACTTCAATTCGAAGATACCACGGGGGGTATGCATGTACTTCTGGGTCGTCACCCGGGAGATGGTCGACTCATGCATCTCTACCGCTTCGGCGATGTCATTGAGCACCATCGGCTTCATCGCCTCTTCACCATACTCGAAAAAGCCCTGTTGCTGCTCGACAATGCAACTGGCCACTTTCAGCAGGGTGTCATTGCGACTTTCCAGACTCTTGATGAACCACTTGGCTTCCTGCAAATGGGAGCGAATAAACTGGGTGTCGGTGCTGCTGCGAGCGTTGCGAGCCATGGCGGCATAGGTCTCGTTGACCCGGATGCGGGGGGCGGAGTCGGGATTGAGCTCGACCACCCACTTGCTGCCCTTCTTGACCACGGAGACGTCGGGGATCACGTACTGGGAGTCGCTCTGGATGATGCCGTTACCGGGACGCGGCTCCAGCAGCTGGATCAGATCCAGCACCTCCTTGAGGTCGCTCTCTTTGAGTTTTGTCTTGCGGGCGAGGGTGCGGTAATCCCGGTTGCCGAGCAGCTCCATGTGCTCGAGGATCACCTCCTTGGCCTCGTTGAGCCAGGGGGTCTGCGGGTCATACTGATCCAGCTGGATCAGCAAACACTCCTGCACAGAACGGGCAGCAATACCGACCGGATCGAAGTGCTGAACCCGCTTGAGTACCGCCTCGACCTCATCGAGTTCCACCTCTACGTCATCGCTGGTGACGGCAGCCTGGATATCCTCCAGCGCAACGGTCAGATAACCGGATTCGTCGATGGCATCGATGATGGCGAGCGCGATGGCGGCATCCACATCGCTGAACGGTGTGAGTCGCATCTGCCACAGCAGATAATCCTGCAGGTTTTCGGTGGTTTCACCCTGATAGACGCTATCTTCCCCATCGTGGATGGGGCCCGCGCTCTGGGCGGTGCCGGCAGAGTAAACCTCGTCCCAGGTGGTATCCACCGGCAACTCATCCGGCATCTGCTCTTGGGCCATGGCATCGCTGGAATCCAGCTGGCTGGCATCGACCGGCGCTTCCGGACTGGTCTCTTGCGCCTCGCTCTCTTCCTGCTCCAGCAGAGGGTTGTTTTCGAGCGCTTGCTGAATTTCCTGCTGAAGTTCCAGAGTGGAGAGCTGGAGCAGACGAATCGCTTGTTGTAATTGCGGCGTCATGGTCAGGGACTGACCGAGACGCAACTGTAATGTCGGCTTCATCTACGTCGGGATATCCTTATGTTCAGCGAGGCACTCGTCAAAGGAAATGAAGGCATGCCCCCTTACTATAGACTGAATTGATCGCCCAAATAGACGCGCTTGACCTGCTCATCGGCAAGGATGTCAGCCGGTGCACCTTCGGCAATCATCTTGCCGTGGCTGACGATATAGGCCTTCTCACATACGTCCAGAGTCTCTCTGACGTTGTGGTCGGTAATCAAGACGCCAAGGCCTCTATCTTTCAGATGCTGAATGATCTTCTTGATGTCTATCACAGAAATCGGGTCAACCCCTGCAAAGGGTTCATCCAGCAGAATAAAACGCGGCTCGGCCGCCAGCGCACGGGCAATTTCGACCCGACGGCGCTCACCGCCGGAGAGGCTCTGACCCAGGTTGTCGCGAATGTGGGTGATGTTGAACTCTTCCAGCAGTTGCTGAACCTTGTCTTCACGCTCCTCACGGCTCAACCCCTTGCGGGTCTGCATCACGCCCATCAGGTTGTCGAACACCGACAGGCGACGGAAGATGGAGGCCTCCTGTGGCAGGTAACCGATGCCGTTACGCGCCCGCACATGCATGGGCTGCAGGCTGATGTCCTGATCGTCGATGGTGATGAGACCTGCATCGCGCTGCACCAGCCCCACGATCATGTAGAAGGAGGTGGTCTTGCCCGCCCCGTTGGGGCCGAGCAGGCCGACAATCTGGCCAGTGCCCACTTCAAGGCTGACGTCACTCACCACCATGCGGCGCTTGTAGCTCTTCTGCAGACCCACTGCTTTCAACACTGCCATGGCTTATTTTCCCTGCTTCTTCTGGTCGGCGGGCTTGTCGAAATTCTCTACCTGATCCGGCAGGAACACGGTTTTGACCCGCTGGCTCGGGCTCTTGCTCTCGGCGATCATCTTCTGTTTGACGATGTCGTAGCGGATCAGATCGCCATTGACCTGGCTATCTTCCTGCTTGAGCTGACCGTTGCCGGTGATGGTCACCAGACGGTTCTTCAGCTCGTAGCGGATAGTGTTGCCGTGGGCATTGACCGGCTTGCCGTTATCCAGGATCTGGAAGAAGGTGGCGGGTTTGCCGTAGGCAGTCATCACCTCGGCCCCTTTCTCACCGGAACGGGTCACTACTACCTTGTCAGCTTTGATCCGGATGGTGCCCTGATTGATGGTCACATCCTCTTCGAAGGTGATGCGGTTGTCCTGCATCTCGGCCACCTGTTTGACGGCATCGACATAGACCTTCTCGGCAAAGTCGGACTCTTTGGCGGTCACCGCACCACACAACAACAGGGCTGCGAGGGCCAGATTAGCGTTTTTCATTGAAATAGATGGCATGGCCTTGATCCAGTAACTCAAAATATTTGCGGTCCAGATGGCCCTTGAGGCCAACCCCTCGGGTCTGGAAATCCCGACCCAGAATGTTCACTTCCCGGTTGCTGCGCACATCCTGTGTCACCAGATCCAGCTCCAGATAGGGGGTATCCAGTGTGGAGATAAAGGAGGTGGGCAGCAGACCATCCAGATGCACCTTGTCCCGCAGGATGACGTTGTCGCCGGTGTTGAGCACGCCGGTTTCGGCGGTCACCTTCCACTCGGCGGCACCCTGATCGTCATACATGTAGACCACCGGCTTGTCGAAGGTGGCCTGCTCGAGGATTTGATAATACTCGGCGTAGGTCGACTCCAGCCGCTCGGTGCGCTTGCCATTGATATCAAAACGGGTGGTCACCAGATCTTTGGCGACAAAATCCGGCTGATAGTTTTCGATTTTGACAGCGCTCTCCGGCACCAACTCAACCTTGCCCAGCTGCCAGGCAACCAGCGCAACCAGAAACAGCAGGGCAAACAACAGGGTCTGTCTGCTCATACCGAGGCCTCGGGCTGATAATCGTCGTGGCCCTGCGCCTGCAAAATGAGGTCACACACCTCGCGCACCGCCCCCATGCCACCGCCAAGCCGGGTCACCATATCGGCACGACTCAGCACCAGCGGATGGGCATCGGCCACGGCAATGCCGAGCCCACAGACCTGCATCACCGGCAGATCGATGGTGTCATCGCCCATATAGGCAGCCTGTTCCGGGGTCAGCCCCAGCTTGGCCAGCAGCGCTTCGAAGTGAGGCAGCTTTTTATCAGCCCCCTGCACCACATGAGCCACCCCCAGGCTTTTCATCCGATCGCTGACGATACGGGAGTTGCGCCCAGTGATAATGGCGATCTCGATCCCGGCATTGAGCAATGCTCGCATGCCCGCACCATCGCGGGTGCAGAAGGTTTTCAGCTCTTCGCCGTTGTTTCCCATGTAGATGAGGCCGTTGGAGAGCACCCCGTCCACATCGCACACCAGCAGGCGGATTTGCGCCGCCTTGTCGAACTGGCTGCGCGTCACCGGACCATAGAGGGTCGGTACGTTTTGCATCAAATTACTCCGGCTTTCAGCAGGTCGTGCATGTTGAAGGCGCCGAGCGGGCGCTTATCACCATCCACGACCAGTAATCCGTTGATTTTTCTCGTTTCCATCAGCTTGACGGCTTCTGCCGCCATCATCTCTGGGCCTACGGTAACACAGTTGGCCGTCATCACGCGGCTGATGGGGGTGTGATGGATATCGATCTGCTGGTCGAGAATGCGGCGCAGGTCGCCGTCGGTAAAGAGCCCGGCCAGCAGGCCATTGCCATCGACCACCGCCGTCATACCGAGCCCCTTGCGGCTCACTTCCAGCAGTGCCTGGCTGATGGTGGCATCTATCCCCACCCGGGGCAACAGCTCACCGCTGTGCATCAGGTCGCCGACCCGCAGCAACAGACGCTTGCCAAGGGAACCGCCTGGGTGCGAAAGCGCGAAGTCATCGGCGGTAAAACCGCGCGCTTCCAGCAGAGCCACCGCCAGGGCATCGCCCATCACCAGCGTCGCCGTGGTGCTGGAAGTGGGTGCCAGACCCAGCGGGCAGGCCTCTTTCTCCACCTTGATGCACAGGTGCACGTTAGCCTCTTTGGCCATGGTGGAGGCGGGATTACCGGTCATGCAGATGAGCGGAATGCCGCGGCGCTTGAGCACCGGCAGCAGGGCCAGGATTTCGTCGCTCTCGCCGGAGTTGGAGATGGCGATAATAAGGTCGCCGCTGGAGATCATTCCCAGATCGCCGTGACTCGCCTCCCCCGGATGGAGGAAGAAGGCCGGGGTACCGGTGCTGGCCAAGGTGGCGGCAATCTTGCTGCCGATATGACCCGACTTGCCCATGCCGGTGACCACTATCTTGCCACCACAGCACAGCACCATCTCGCACGCCTTGTCGAAGGCGTCGTTCAGATACTGATAGAGTCCATCAATGGCTTGCTTTTCTGTGTCCAGCACCGCGCGGGCACTGCGACGAAAATCGAACAGTTCAGACACTTTCTCAGGCTTTACAGACATAAAGACACAGCTCCGGGCCGAAATTAGCTGCGGGATTATAAAAAAGTCTGCCCGGATAAGCGAATCGGATGGCAAGTCCTGCACCCAGCGACGCACTTTGTTACAGAAAACTGTCGCGCAAACGGGTCCAGGGGCTGTTCAATAGTTGTTCCTTGCTGTTGCTTAGACCTAGACTAGCCCATAAAATTCGCACCTCATTTACACCGGATGGACAATTGTTTGAACAATGACCTGATCACCATCTCCGATCTGACCTTCAGTCACGGAGATCGGCTGTTGTATGACGGGATCAACCTGACCATTCCTCGTGGCAAGGTGACCGCCGTCATGGGCCCGAGCGGCATCGGTAAAACCACCCTGCTGCGGCTGATCGGTGGCCAGCTCAAGCCGGAGTCCGGTCACATTCTGTTTGACGGGGAAGATATCCCCACCCTCTCCCGTTCGCGCCTCTATGAAGTGCGCAAGCGGATGAGCATGCTGTTCCAGAGCGGAGCCCTGTTTACCGGCATGACGGTCTACGACAATGTGGCCTTCCCGCTGAGGGAACACTCCGGCCTGCCGGAGGAGCTGATCCACACCATCGTCATGATGAAGCTGCAGGCGGTGGGCTTGCGCGGCGCGGCGAAACTGATGCCCTCCGAGCTCTCCGGCGGCATGGCGCGCCGGGCAGCGCTGGCACGGGCAATTGCGCTCGATCCTGACCTCATCATGTATGACGAGCCGTTCGTCGGGCAGGACCCCATCACCATGGCGGTGCTGGTCAAGCTGATCAAGGAGCTAAACGATGCCCTTGGTATCACCTCCGTCATCGTCACCCACGACGTGAAAGAGGTGCTGAGCATCGCCGATTACGCCTACATCATTGCCAATCGCAAAGTAGTGGCGCACGGCACGCCGGATCAGCTGCGCGAGGAACACAATCCCGAAGTCGAGCAGTTCCTCAAAGGATTGCCCGATGGTCCTGTTCCGTTTCATTTTCCGGCAGGCGATCTGCTACAGGATCTCTGATGTTGATAAGTCAAATAAGCAAGCTGGGGCGGGTCGGAGTGCGGTTTATCAGCTCCGTCGGTCGCGCCACCATAATGTTGTTCCATGCGCTGGCGGGCAAACCCGAACCGCGCAAGCACTTCCCGCTGCTTGTCCAGCAGCTCTATGTGGTGGGCGTGCAGTCGGTGGCCATCATTCTGGTCTCCGGCCTGTTCATCGGCATGGTGCTCTCGCTGCAGGGTTACAACGTATTGAAGGATTTCGGCGCCGAGCAGAGCCTGGGGCCGCTAGTTTCCCTCTCCCTGCTGCGGGAACTGGGGCCTGTGGTCACGGCGCTGCTGTTTGCCGGCCGTGCCGGTTCGGCCCTGACCGCCGAGATCGGTCTGATGAAGGCCACCGAGCAGCTTTCGAGCCTCGAGATGATGGCGGTCGATCCGCTGCGCCGAGTGGTAGCCCCCCGCTTCTGGGCTGGCGTCATCAGCATGCCACTGCTGGCTTTTATGTTCAGCCTGATCGGTATCTTCGGCGGCAAACTGGTCGGCGTGGACTGGCTCGGCGTGGACGAAGGGGGCTTCTGGTCTGCCATGCAGGCCTCCGTCGATTGGGGTGAAGACATCATGCAGGGCGCCATCAAGAGCCTGATCTTCGCCCTGGTGGTTACCTGGATTGCGCTCTTTAACGGCTATGATGCCAAGCCGACCTCGGCCGGGATCAGTCAGGCCACGACCCGTACCGTGGTCCACTCATCCCTCGCCGTACTCGGCCTGGATTTTATACTCACTGCAGTCATGTTTGGATAAGGTAAAGATGAAGTTCAGTAAAGTAGAATTCCTGGTCGGCACCTTCATGCTGGCTGGCATCGGTGCCATTCTGGCACTGGCCCTGCAAGTGGCCGGTTTGAGCTTCAAACCGGAAGGAGAAACCTATACCCTGCGCGCGCATTTCGATAATATCGGCGGCCTGAAAGTCCGTTCGCCGGTCAAGGTCGGCGGCGTGGTGGTCGGTCGGGTCAGCGATATCGTACTGGACCCGAAAACCCAGGTGCCTGAAGTGACCCTGATGATGCAAAAGAGCGCTGGCGAGTTCGCCGATACCAGCACCCTCTCCATCCTCACCTCCGGTCTGCTCGGCGAGCAGTACATCGGTCTGGCCCCCGGTTTCAGCGATGAGGAGATGGGCACCGAGATGCTCAAGGATGGCGACCTGATTGAAGACACCAAATCCGCCATCGTGCTGGAAGATCTGATTGGCAAGTTCCTCTACAGCCAATCCTCCGACAGCAAATCAGACAGCAAGAAGGAGTAACCATGTTCAAGAAAATCGCCCTGCTGCTGGGTCTGATGACCAGCATGCTCTTTTCCCTGTCTGCCCAGGCCGCAGTCGATGCCACCGACCCTAACGCGCTGGTTGATCAGGCTGCCAAGCAGACCTTTGCCCGCCTGAAGGCCGATCAGGCCCAGGTGAAGAGCAATCCGGATCACCTGCGGGTGATCATCCGCGAAGAGCTGCTGCCCTATGTCGACAACCGCTTCGCTGCATACAAGGTGCTGGGCAACCAGATCAAGGAGACCACTCCGGCCCAACGTGACGCCTTCGTCGCCGCCTTTACCGAGTACATGGTGAGCTCCTACGCCGACGCGCTGGCCCACTTCGACAAGCAGACCGTCAAGGTCGAGCCGGGCAAGGCACCGGGCACCAGCAACATCACCGCAGTCAATGTCAGCGTGAAAGAGGCCGGCAAGCCGGACATCTTCCTCGAGTTCAAGCTGCGCAAGAACAACAAGACCGGTGAGTGGAAAGCCTTCGACATGGTGGCAGAGGGGATCAGCCTGCTCTCCGCCAAGCAGAGCGAGCTGGGCGGCCTCATCCGCCAGAATGGCATCGATGCCGTGATCAAGCAGCTCAACGAACACAATGCCAAGCCGCTGGTACTCAAGAAATGATCCTGAGCGGTGATCTGCAGGCGCCACAGGTCAATGACCTGTGGCAACGCCGCGCCGAATGGTGGCAGGACGACCAGCTCGAGCTCAGCGGCGTCGCCACCCTCGACTCTGCCGGACTGGCCCTGCTGGTCAAATGGGCCAAAGCCGTATTAGCGCGAGGCGCCACACCGCTACTGGTGGGCGCCTCCAGTGATTTCTATACCCTGGCCAACCTCTACGGGGTGGCCGGGCTGTTTCAGTCAACCCCGCTCACAACTGAGGACGCATAATGCAAGTCTCTGAAATTGAAGCGATACTCCTTGAGGCTCTACCATTGTCCGAAGTCCATGTCAAAGGGGACGGTAGTCACTACCAAGTGATCGCCGTCGGTGACATGTTTGACGGCATGAGCCGGGTCAAGAAGCAGCAGGCCATCTATGCCCCGCTGATGGACAAGATCGCCAGCAACGCCATCCATGCCCTCTCCATCAAGGCGTTCACCGACGCCGAGTGGAAACGCGAACGTAAATTCCTATTGCCCTCCTGATTTGGTAACGAAGTAAAAATGGACAAATTCAAAATCGATGGTCGTTGTACTCTCAACGGCGAAGTGACCATCTCTGGCGCCAAAAACGCAGCCCTGCCGATCCTGTTCGCGACCCTGCTGTGTGATGAAGAGGTGCACCTCTCCAACGTGCCGCGCCTGAAAGATGTGGGCACCACTATCAAGCTGCTGGAGATGCTGGGAGCGACCACCAAGGTCAACGGCAACGTCACCGTACTGACCGGTGCGGTGAACAACCACGTCGCCCCCTACGAGCTGGTGAAGACCATGCGCGCTTCCATCCTGGCGCTGGGCCCGCTGGCTGCCCGTTTCGGTGCTGCTGACGTCTCCCTACCGGGCGGCTGCGCCATCGGCGCCCGTCCGGTCAACCTGCACGTCCACGGTCTGGAGCTGATGGGCGCCAAGATCACCATCGAGGATGGCTACATCAAGGCCCGCGTTGACGGTCGCCTGAAGGGTGCCCATATCCTGATGGACATGGTCTCCGTCACCGGTACCGAAAACCTGATGATGGCCGCCACCCTGGCCGAAGGCCGTACCGTGATCGAAAACGCCGCGCGCGAGCCGGAAGTGGTCGATCTGGCCCACTTCCTCAACGCGCTGGGCGCCAAGATCCAGGGTGCAGGCACCGACACCCTGATCATCGACGGCGTCGAGCGTCTGCACGGCGGCAGCTACAGCGTCCAGCCTGACCGTATCGAAACCGGTACCTTCCTGGTGGGCGCAGCGGTTACCGGCGGCAAGATCACCTGCCGTAACACCGACCCTACCCTGCTGGAAGCGGTACTGGTCAAGCTGGAAGAGGCTGGCGCCCTGATTGAGAAGGGTGAAGACTGGATTACCCTCGACATGACTGGCCGCACCCTCAAGCCGGTCACCATCAAGACTGCCCCCTACCCGGCCTTCCCGACCGACATGCAAGCCCAGTTCACCGTACTGAACGCGGTGGCCCAAGGTACCGGCATGATCACCGAGACCATCTTCGAGAACCGCTTCATGCACGTTCCCGAGCTGGTGCGGATGGGCGCCGACATCGAGTTGCAGGGTAACGTGGCCATCTGCCGCGATACCGCCCAGCTCAAGGGTGCCCAGGTGATGGCGACCGATCTGCGCGCCTCTGCCAGTCTGGTGCTGGCCGGCTTCGTGGCTGAAGGTTCCACCATCGTCGATCGCATCTACCACATCGACCGTGGCTACGAGAACATCGAGCAGAAGCTGCAAGGTCTGGGTGGCCACATCGAGCGCATCAAGGGCTGATAGCTCCCTGATCGCTGGCCGATAAAAAGGCCCCCTCGCTAATGCAAGGGGGCCTTTTTACATTCGCCTGGTCTGCCGAGATTTAATGCGGTCGAGAGTGGCCCATATCGTGTCAGGCTATTTACCAGCCCCCCTGGCGGCCAATGTTCATTGGCTCGAGACTCGCCAAAGAACCAAAAAAGTGGGGTGACATGTCCATGTCACCCCCTCGCAAATAGCATGTTCCATATTGGAGTCCGGCCACGCCGAGCTTCTGTTTCACTTTCCGATAGTTCGCGACCCATCTGAAGTGCGCGCCAATTGCAGCGATGCAACCGGCCAGCTACCCGTTACAACCTTCGTCCACACGGCAGACAAGCCACCGTGTTTGTCCTTGCAACTGAAATATTACGCATAAAAACAAAATAAAAAACGTTTTTATGCCCATTCCATTCACATTGAAGTACAAAAAACAGCCTTATCATCACCACTAAATTGTTATAAAACAGCTAGATAGATTCAATCATAGTTATTAACCCGCAAAGGTCATCAGCAATGACTTACAAGGCTTTGCGAGATCTCGCACAAAAAATGGCCGCCTCACAGCCAACGGCGCAGTGGCAACCAGTCGCTCAGGCGGGCTATCAGCCGCCTTGACCACCCCTCGGGTTTGCGCGGCAATCCACCGGCCTGCACCTGCCAGCGAGCCAGCCACATTCGCAGCGCCTCGCAGATCGGCGGGCAGTGCAGATGCAGCATCAGCTCGGTATTGAGAAACAGCGAGCGGGGGTCAAGGTTGAGGCTGCCAAACAGCGCCCGCGCCTCCCCCAGCAGGATCAGCTTGGCGTGCAGGCTGCCGTGGCCATGATCAAACTCGGCGACCCGGATCCCGCGACGCAGCAACCAGCCGAGATAGCGTTGGTAGGCGCCATAGACCAGCGGCACATCGGTACTGGCCAGCGAGTTGGTGAGAATATGGATGGCAACACCCTGCTGGCGCAGCCGCGCCAGACGATGCCGAAACCCGCGGGTCAGGATGAGGTAAGGGGTCACCAACCCCAGCGAGCCGGGATTGTCAGCCAGCTGGCGCCACAACTGGCGAGCGGTGGTGGGGCGGGAGATCAGCCCCTTGCCGGGACGATCGAACCACACCTCGGCAAGACCCTCATGCCATTGCAGCGGCACATCGCTTTCGTCGAACAGTTCCGCGGGCAGATCGTAGACCGTCGCCACCGTCGGATCCGTCATGGTGAACAGGAAGTCGTTGACCACCTCTATTTCGGCGGGCAGCAGCTCGCGGCGCAGCAGATGGCGGATGGGGTGACTCCAGCGGCTGCGCCAGAACTGCTCGAACCCCTGCGTCATCTGCTGGCATAGCCTCCCCTGACAGGCGAGATCGAGATCCACGAAGGGAGCTTGCGGATCCAGACCGAAGTAGCGATCGCCGATGTTACGCCCGCCAATCAGTGCCAGCTTGCCATCCACCAGCAACAGCTTGTTGTGCATCCGGTGGTTGATACGGCGAAAGCTGAACAACCCCTCCAGCAGCAGTGCCAGCGGGCGCCAGCCCCGCAGCCAGAAAGGGTTGAACAGCCGCACCTCGATCCCCGGATAGTGAGCCACCATCTCCAGAAAGCGGTTGTCACCGGCATAAAGATCATCCACCAGCAGCTGCACCTTGACGCCGCGCCGGGCGGCATGAAGCAGCTCGCTCAGCAGCAGCTTGCCGCTGCTGTCCTCCTCCCAGCTGTAGTACTGCGCCTGGATCCGCTCGCGGGCATGGCGGATCCAGTGACAACGCACCTTGAGCGCCAGCTGGGGATCGTCGATCAGGGCAAAGGAACCGGGGATCATGGTGTCATCCTGCTGTCATGGCCGGGTGTCATAACGCTGGCGAGCCTCTCACATACTCAAAAGGAGTTGCTGATGGAACTGCATGATACCCCGATGTTGCGCTATCTGGGCCAACTCAGCCAGCCAGATCTCATCCCGGCCACCGGCCCCGCCCACTGGTTCCTGCAACACAGGGACGGTGGCTGGCAACTGCCGACCGTGCAGGCGACCCTGCTAGTCAACCGGCTCAGGGCTGAGCCGCTTCGATAGCGGCAGCCTTGCCCTCGATCTGGGGCAGGCTGAAACGATAGGCCACGTAGTACTTGTAGATGGTGCCAACATAGTTGATCGGCCCCTGCCCGACTTCGTTGGCCACCAGTTGATCCACGTTGCCGAACCAGACGTTAGGATCGAGCCCCTGCTTCTCCGCCTTGCCTCGCAGCGCCTGCACCCGGTTCGGCCCGGCGTTGTAGGCGGCGAGGGCAAACAGGTGACGGTTGAGCCGATCCAGCTCGGGATCATTGAAGTAGGTATCGAGGATCAACCGCATGTAGCGGCAGGCGGCTTCCACATTGCCCTCAAGGGTGGTCAGTCTGACGCCGTTGATGCCGACCTCCCGCCCCGTGCTAGGCAGCAGTTGCATGATGCCCACGGCCCCCTTGTGCGAACGCACCTTGGGATTGAGGCCGGACTCCTTGTAACCGAGCGCCGCCAGCATCAGCCAGTCGAGATCGTATTGATTAGCGTACTTCTCCAGCACCTTGCGAATGGTCGCCAGTCGCCCCATGGGATCCGGCGCCAGGATATTGCTCATCTGATCGCTGTGAACCAGCAACCGGCGCAGAGTCATGTCGCTGTAGAGGCTGTTGCGGCTGACGCTCGCCAGATAGCCATTGACCGCCTTGAGCAGCTCGGGGCTGTTCTTGCGCAGCGCCCAGCCACTGGTGCCATTGCTGCGCAGGGGGATCAACTTGTGAGCCTTGAGACCGGAGATCATGCCACCCAGCCAGATCCGCCCCTTGTAGCTGTCGGTCACCGTCAGAGGAATAATGCCTGCAGCCACCATCTCCAGCAGATCGCCATCCTGTAGATATTCGGGCACCGTTTCGATATAGACGGGGGGCAGCCCCAACTCACGAAACAGCCAGTTGAGCTGACGCAAACTCTCGTAGTAGCTGGAGCTGGCGCGCACCCAGACCCGCCTGCCGGAGAGCTGGGTAATGCGGTTGAAGGCGGGCAAGCTGTTCTGGCTCACCACCCACTCCTCGATGGAGGAGATGAGCGGCCGGGAGAAGGCCACCTGTTCACGCCGGGTCGGGGTCACCGTCATGGTCGCCGCCACCAGATCGCCGCGCCCCTCGGCCAGATAGTCCAGCAGCTTGTCCTGGCGCACCGGGATGTAGACCACCTTGAGTTTGACCTTCTCTTTGGCAAGATAGATGTTGTTCAGCCAGCGCTCGAATCCTTGCAGCTGATTGACCAGAATGCCGTACTGGGAGCCGCGATCGAGAAAATAGAAACCACGCTCATAGACCACCAGAGCCCTGAGTTCGCGCTTTTGCAGAATGCTTTCGAGGTCCCCGGGTTGGGGCAAACGCACCGGCTTGAGCTCAGCCGCCAGCAGGGGAAAACAGCAGAGGGCCAGCAGAGCCCAGATCCAGCGTCGCATCACGATGGCTGCCCCTGTGCTGAGGTCACGCCTGCTGCCTGTTGGCAGCACGGATCACGATAGAGAGTGGGATTGGGGGCAGAGATCCATCGCTGCGTCATGATGTTTACGCCTTCTGTTGGCCGACTCGCGCCGGGCAAAAACGTCTGTGGGATAGAGTAACTATAGAACGCCGACCCACAGCAGAAGGGTCAACACGGCAGGCAAACCTGCCGCGTTATCAGACCACTCAGATAGAGCGGGCCCGCATTTCGAAAATCAGTTTTTCGGCAGTGCAGGTGAATTGCAGGCGGGCTTTCAGGATCACGCCGTTGGCGCCCTGGGTCAGTTCGCTGCTAACTTGAGCTTCGGCAGTGACCTGTTTGGCCAGTGCTTCATAGGCAGCCAGCTTGGCGCGGGCATCAGCCTCGGCAGCGGCTTCAATAACCAGATCCATCACATCGTCGCCTTCGCCGATGATGGTGCCGATCTCGGCAAAGCAGCCGCAGCTGTCACAGGTTTCGTTCAGTTCAACTTTCTCGTCTACAGACATGTTCTACTCCTACTGCTTATTTCGGATGATTTGCGTCGTCACGCATCGCCTTGCGAAAATCTTTGATGGCGGTACCCAGATCCTCACCTGCACTAGCAAGACGCTTGCTGCCGAAGACCAGCACAACGACCAGCAAGAGGATCAACATATGCCAGATATGAATTCCACCGAGTCCCATAGGGATACTCCCTCACAAAGAGATATCTGTTACTTGTATCAAAATAGAGCGCAGGGATTGTTGGGCAAAATCAAGGCAGGTGCAAGTGAGCAAATAAATCATAGCCAAAAAATAGGGCGACCCTGAGGTCGCCATATTGATTGTGCTACATGTCCCCTCAACCGCTACATCCTGTACCAGTGGTTCATGCGAACCTGAGACCATTCGAGGATAAGATCGCCAAGATATGAAAACAAATGGTATAAATTCATCTTAGAATTGAAGAGGATTCATATCATGCTGCTGGAACAACTAGGTCGTATTGATCTTAATCTGCTTATTATCCTGCAGGTGCTGCTGGAGGAGCGCAACGGCAGCAAGGCAGCACGCCGCCTTCACCTGAGCCAGTCAGCAGTCAGCAAAGCCCTCGGCCGTCTGCGCGATACCTTCAACGATCCCCTCTTCATCCGCTCTGCCTACGGGCTGGAACCCACCGGCCGTGCCCTTGCGCTGCAACAGCAGTTGCAACCCATCCTGCTGTCGCTGGACAACCTGATCCAGCCGCCCGAGTTCGACCCCGCCAGCTCGGAGCGAGAGTTCGTCATCGCCAGCATGGACAGCGCATTTACCCTGTTTGCGCCGCTCTACCTGAGCGAGCTGAAACGGCAAGCGCCGCGGATCCGGCTGCGTTACGAAGAGTGGACCGAGAACAGTCTGACCGAGATGAGCCAGGGGCAAGTGGATATCGCCTTCGCGGTGCGGGAAAACTGCATCAACTCCGATTATCGGCTCGACACCCTGCCCGGTAGCATCTGTCAGCGACTACTGGCTATAGACGATCTCACCTGTCTGGTGCAACAGCATCATCCGGCGTTGCGGGAGCAGGAGTGGGATCTCGATCGCTACCTCAGCTATCCCCATGTTCAGACCTACTGCGAGGGACGGGATCGCTGGATGCTGGACCACAAGCTGGCGGAACAGGATCTCTACCGACGCATCGAGGCCACCGTGCCCTCCTTCGAGGCAGCGCTGCGGATGGGGATGCACTCCGACATGATTGTGACCCTCTCCAAGCTCTACGCGCGCCATGCTACTCAGGTCTACCCGCTGTTGCAGCTCCCTCTTCCCATCGAACTGGACAGCATTTCCCACCTGCTGATATGGCATCAGCGCCACAGTGAAGATCCTGGCCACCGCTGGCTACGGGAGACCCTCCTCTCGCTCATCATGAACAAACTGGAATCCTCCGTCATCGGGCACTCCTGACTAATCATTGCTGAAAGTCAGATAGCAAAAGGGGCTCGATAAGAGCCCCGTTCCATCGTGCCGGACAGTCAGTTCTGGCCCGTCACCGCCAGATAATGATGTACACCATCCAGCAACATCTGCACCGAGATCATCACCAGCAGCATGCCCATCAGCCGTTCCACCGCAGTAAGTCCCCGCTCACCCAGCAGCTTGTTGAATACCTCGTAGAACATCAGGATCACCGCGCTGGCAGCCCAGGCCAGAAAGAGTGCCAGCGACCAGTCCACCATTCGGGCTGGCTCCTGATTGGCCAGCAACATCAAAGAGGCCAGGATCGAAGGGCCAGCGATCATCGGAATCGCCATCGGTACCAGGAAGGGCTCCTCACCCGCCGCCAGCCCGGTCACGCCCCCCTCACTCGGGAAGATCATCTTGATGGCGATCAGGAACAGGATAATGCCGCCTGCGATGCTGACCGCCTCCTGCCGCAGATTGAGGAAACCGAGGATCTGCTGACCGACAAACAGAAAGAGCATCATGATAGCCAGCGAGAAGAGCAGTTCGCGCACCATCACCTTGCGGCGTCGCTTGGGATCGATATGACGCAAGATGGAGAGGAAGACCGGCAAGTTGCCCAGCGGGTCCATGATCAGAAACAGCATGACTGCGGCAGAGAAAGTATCCATACAACGCCCGGACTACGCCTTGAACAGAGAAAAGACAAGGGGCGAAATATAGCAAAGGGTGAAGAATTGAGCGAGCGCCATGATGCGCTCGCAGCGGGGTTAACCGTGGTTGCAGATCTTGTCGGCGCGGGTCTGGAAGCCCTCTGCCGAATCGATGAATTTGCCGCGGGCCGCCAAAAAATCAATCAGAGCCTCTGCATCCATCTCTCGAGCACTACAGGTATGGAAGCGAGCTTCGGCACCGAACCTTTCGGCCATCGCCTGTTTCAGGCTGGCAGGGGTAAATTGCCCCCCCTGTACCAGCATCATCTCCATCACTTCATGACCATGTATCGATTGCGACATTTTCAAGCCTCATAAATAAACATATTTAATGCCAATTAAATATCGCCCTGCCCGTAGGGATCTTGATATAAACCAATAAATTGTGCATTACCTGGCCGGAGGAGTGGTCAGCGCCGCCGCTTTGTCGATAATGTGGCAACCCGCGTCAGGGATCGCTACACTGACGCCCCTTTTTCGCCATCGCAGACAATTTATAAGGATATTGGCGTCATGCTGTTCCATGGAGAGGCTCTCAAGCCCTGGCAGATCTGGACCCGCCGCCCACTCTGGCTCAAGACCCTGATCGGCATGCTGATTGGCGTCGGCCTGGGCGTCGGCTTTGAAGAGCAGGCTCTGCTACTCAAACCCCTTGGGGTCTTGTTCGTCAATACCATCCAGATGCTGATGGTTCCTCTTATCTTCTGCTCGGTCATCGCCGGTCTCACTTCTCTACTCAAGGGCAAGGGACTGGATCGCATCGGCAGCAAGGCGATCTGCCTCTACTTCTGCTCGACCGCCATCGCCATCTGCATCGGCCTGATGATGGGCTGGCTACTGGAGCCCGGCATGGGCGCCAATATGGGCCCACATCAGCGACTGGGAGGAGAAGCCCAACCAGCCCTGGCGAGTGTGCTGAATCAACTAGTGCCGAGTAACCCGGTACAGGCAATGGTGGATGGCAAGATTCTACAGGTGATCGTCTTTGCAGTCGCGCTGGCAGTGGCCCTTAACGCCAGTGGACGCCGCGGCCGGCCAGCCATCCTCTTCTTCACCTCATTGGCCGAAGGGATGTTCAAGTTGACCCAGATGGTGATGGCGCTAGCCCCCTATGGAGTCTGCGCTCTGATGGCCTGGATGACCTGTAAATACGGTCTCGACCTGCTGTTACCGCTGCTCAAGGTGATCGGTGCCGTCTACCTGGGTTGTCTGCTGCACGTGCTCGGAGTCTACAGCAGCCTGCTACTCCTGCTGGCGCGGCTCAATCCCTTGCACTACTTCAAGAGTATCGTCGATGCCCAGGCGGTGGCTTTCACCAGCAGCTCCAGCAGCTCTACCCTGCCCATCAGTCTGGCCTGCGCCGAGAAGCGGCTGGGGGTCTCACCCGCCATCACCGCCAAAGTGCTGCCCATCGGCGCCACCATCAACATGGATGGCACGGCCCTCTATCAGGGAGTCACTGCACTGTTCGTGGCTCAGGCATTCGGGGTGGATCTGCACATGGTCGATTACCTGACCATCATCAGCATCGCCACCCTGGCCAGTATCGGCACCGCCGGCACGCCAGGCACCGGGTTAATGCTGTTGACCCTGACACTGACGGCTGTCGGACTGCCACTGGAAGGGGTTGCACTAATTGCTGGTATTGACCGGCTCCTCGACATGGCGCGCACCACGGTCAATGTATCGGGGGATATTTTGGTGTCGGTGCTGATCGCCCGCAGTGAGAACGAGCTGGATCTGGCGACCTATCACGATGCCAGCGCGGGGGAAGATATCGAGTTTCCACCACGCTAGCATAAGATTAGCTGTCGTGGGGATCGTGATGACAGCGCCAACACACTTCGAAGTTGGCGCCGTTCTCCTCCCCGCACTGACCGCACAGCCAGCCATTACCTTGCCGCTGCTGGTAACGCTCGATAACCCGCCCTGCTCTGCTGCGATCTTCGGCCCTGACCATCAAGGTCACCTGCAGCAGGTCAACGGGCAGATCGCCAAAAGCGCCTGACAGGCCATCGCCATTGAGACGCACCGCCACCCCTTCGACCTCCAGCGCCCCTTTCAGGGCGTGTGCCTCCAGGGTATGAGAGGCGCGATAGAGATTGATCCAGTTATCCATAGCTCCCCCTTATAACAGCTTGTCGATGCCAAACTCGGCGCCGTTCTCAATCATGAAATCGATGAATGCCCGCAACTTGCGCGGCATCAGTTGCCGCTCCGGAAACAAAAGATAGATAGGGACTCTGGGTTGCTGCCACTCGGACAGCAGGGTCACCAGTTCACCGCTGGCCAACTCCTCCTGACAGAGCATAGCGGGTAGCGAGGCCAACCCCAGCCCCGCCTTCGCCGCCTCTCGGGCACAGGTAATATTATTGACCCGAAAACGGGATGGGGGGTCAACCAGTACCTCTCTGCCATCTCGCTCGAAGCACCAGTGAGAGGCGAGAAATCCGCTGCTCACCGTCACCCGCTCATGGTTTGCCAGATCTTCCGGTCGCGTGATGGCCGAGCTGCGCGCCAGATAGTCCGAGCTGGCACAGAGCAACCGCCCAGTGCTCCAGAGTCGGCGAGCCGCCAGATTGGAGTCACTCATGTCACCTATCCGCACCACGGCATCCAGACCTTCGCTGATGGGATCCACTACCCGGTTGGTCAGTTCCAGTTCCACCTGCAGGGTGGGATAGCGTTGCAAAAACTTGGCGACGATCCGCCCGATCACCAGCTGACCCGTCTCGATGGGTACCGCCAGCTTCAAGGTGCCAGTCACCTCCTGCTGGCTGGCGCTCAGCATCAGCTCGGCTTCGGTCAGGGCATCGACGGCCTTGCTGCAGTGCAGGTAGTACTTCTCCCCCTCCTCGGTCAAGGTGAGCTGACGTGTGGAACGGTAGAGCAGGCGAACCCCGAGCCGCTGTTCCAACTCGGCGATACGGCGGCTGACCATCGCCTTGGTCATTCCCAGCTCTCGGGCGGCTCCCGTAAATGAGCCCTTATCGACGATACGAACCAGAATTAACGCGGCATTGAGGTCCATTGTTGCACCAGTGAAACTATATATCTCGATATCTCATACTAATCGAAACAGTTGACCAGTGTTAGCCTGCGCCCCTTAAGTTCAGGAATCACAAAAATGAGTCAACACAAAAAAATTCCCCTGCTGGCAGCCATGATATTGGCGCTGCTCGGTCTGCTGTTCGCCGGTTACTGGTATCTTCACGGCCGCTATTTTGAAAGTACCGACAACGCCTACCTGCAGAGTGAAGTGACCGGGATCAGCTCCAAGTTGCCCGGCTATATCCGCGAAGTGCTGATCACCGATAACCAGCCGGTCAAAGCGGGTCAGTTGATCGCCCGTCTCGATGATCGCGAATACAAAACCAGGGTTGCGGAAGCAGAAGCCGACCTGCGCCTCAATCAGGCGACGGCCGAAAATCTGGCCGCCACCCGCACCCAACAACGGAGCCTGATCCAGCAGGCCGAGGCCAAGGTCGCCTCGGCCAATGCCGAACAGCTGCGCGCCAGCCAGCAGGTCAACAGGATCAGTCAGCTCAACCAGCGCCACTACAGCTCGCAAGATAGCCTTGATGAGGTGAACGCCTCCCTTCAGGTGGCGAGGGCGCAGGCCGAAGAGGCCAAAGCCGCCCTGCAGGCGGCCCGTGAGCGACTGCTGGTACTGGATGCCGAGCGCAAACAGAACCTGGCCAAGCTGGCATTGAGCGAAGCACAACTGGAGCAGGCCAAGCTGGAGTTAGGTTATACCGAGCTGCGAGCACCGGCCGATGGCATCATCGGCAAGCGCAGTCTGCGGGAAGGGCTCTACGTCCAGTCCGGCATGCAGGTCGCCAGTCTGGTGCCGCTGCAGCAGGTGTGGGTCGAGGCCAACTTCAAGGAGACCCAGCTCGCCCATATGCAGCGAGGCCAAAAAGTAAAAGTGGTGCTGGATGCCTACCCGGATCAACCGGTCGAGGGGATCATCGACAGCCTAGCCCCGGCCACCGGTGCCAAGTTCGCCCTGCTGCCGCCGGAGAATGCCACCGGCAACTTCACCAAAATCGTGCAGCGGGTACCGGTCAAGATCCGCATCCCCCAGCCGGGCCTGCTGGCAGGCAAGCTGCTGCCGGGTCTCTCTACCGAAGTGATCGTGGATACCCGCACGCCTGATCCCGTGGTTGCCGCCAACTGATGGAACCCATTCCACGTCGCAACTGGATCGCGGTCATGGGGGGGCTTATCGGCGCCTTCATGGCCATCCTCGATATCCAGATCACTAATGCCTCCCTGAAGGATATTCAGGGGGCGCTGTCGGCCACCCTGAGCGAAAGCTCCTGGATCTCCACCTCCTATCTGGTGGCGGAGATGATCGCCATCCCCCTGAGCGGCTGGCTGAGCCGAGGGCTGAGCGTGCGCCGCTACCTGCTCTGGAGCACCGGCGCCTTTATCGCTGCCTCCGTGCTCTGCTCGTTCAGCTGGAACCTCACCAGCATGATCGTCTTCCGGGCGCTGCAGGGCTTCACCGGCGGGGCACTTATCCCGATGGCCTTTTCCCTTATCGTCACCCTGCTGCCGCTGCAGAAGCGGGCCACCGGCATGGCCCTGTTTGGCCTCTGCGCCACCTTCGCCCCCGCCATCGGCCCGACCCTCGGCGGCTGGCTCACCGAGCAGATGTCGTGGCACTACATCTTCTATCTCAACGTACCGCCAGGACTGCTGGTGATGGCCATGCTGGCCCACGGGCTGGATAAAAAACCGGTGGACTGGGCCGTGATCAAGCGGGTGGACCTTATCGACATCGTCACCATGGCGCTCGGGCTCGGCTTACTGGAGGTGGTACTGGAGGAGGGCAACCGAGAGGACTGGTTCGGCTCAAGCTTCATCGTGCGACTGGCAGTCATCTCGGCGGTGGCGCTGGTGTTCTTCGTCATCAGCCAGCTGATCCGCCGTCACCCGCTGGTCAATCTGCGGCTGCTGCACAACCCGCGCTTCGCGCTGGCCTGCTTCGCCTATCTGATCCTCGGGATGGCGTTGATGGGCTCTATCTATGTGTTGCCGCTCTACATGACCCAGATCCACAACTACAACGCGCTGGAAATCGGCGAGGTACTGATGTGGATGGGACTGCCGCAACTGCTGGTGCTGCCGCTGGTGCCCAAACTGACCCACAAGATAGACCCGCGCTATCTGGTGAGCTTCGGCTTCCTGATCTTCGCCGTCAGCTGCTTTATGAACGTCAACATGAGTGCCGACTACGCCGGGCCACAGCTGATCCAGTCGCTCATCGTGCGGGCGCTGGGGCAACCCTTCATCATGGTGCCGCTGTCACTGGTCGCTACCGCCAGCCTGAGCCACGACGAAATCCCCTCCTCCTCGACCCTGCTCAACGTGCTGCGCAACCTCGGCGGCGCATTCGGTATCGCCATCATCGCGACCCTGCTCGACAACGATACCCGCACCCATGTGCTGCAAATTGGCAGCACTCTGGCTGCCAGCAGTCTCGAGGGGCAGAGCTATCTGCTGCAGCTGGCCCAGAGCATGATGGCGCAGGGCTCAGGCCCCGAGATTGCCCAGCAGCAAGCTCGGGCCATGCTGGCCAATACCATCAACCGGGAGGCGGCCATCATGGCCTACAACCAGGTGTTCTACATCATGGGGATCTTCCTGCTGATCGCCAGCGCCCTGATGCTGTTGCTCAAATCCCCCGTCCCACGGGCAGCCGATGCCGAACCGCTAGAGGCGTGAAAAACCGCAGGGCATAAAACGAAAAACGGGCGAATACCCGTTTTTCTTTATCTGTTACCTGTACTCAACCACGTGGTGTTATCCCGCCAGCGACCCTGCAATCAGGAATTGCGCGGCGAAGTAGCTGCTCATCACCCAGGCTCGAGCGTGGGGAAAGGGGCGGCGGAAGCGATCGAGCGCCAGCATGCTGTCGGAGAAGAGGAACATCAGTGCTCCCACCAGAGCTGCGGCAGAACCGGCTGTAAGAGAGGCGTGCCAGGCACCGGCGGCCACCCAGGCCATGCCGATGATCACCAGCATGTAGCAGAAGACCGGGATCCGCATCTCTCCCAGCTTGCTCCACAGCAGGCCAAATACCATGCCGGCAATCAGCAACAGCAGCAAACCGTCCACCAGATTGAGCAACAGCGGCCCCTGGGCAAACCCGACGATATAGCAGAGATGCGCGACAAGAAATGCCGCCAATCCCTGAATGAAGCGATCGCTTGGCAGCATCAGCAACACATCCCCCGCCAGCGAGAGGCAGAGGCCGAGCAGGATCCAGGCGTGAGAACCGTCGTGGTCATAACTTTGGTAGCCGAATGCCAAGGCGATGATAAACAGCATGGTCAGCGGCTTGCTGATATAGAACTGGCGGCTGTCTGAACCGTAGGCAGCACGGATGTGCCACCAACCTGAAGCGATGATCAAGAAACTCAATAACATGCCCTGCTCCTCACCTGTTGCTCGCAGTCATACGACAACTATTTTTATCATGGTGCAGGGTAACAAATTCCCTCTCCCAGTGGCAGGGATGCCTAGCAAATAGCCAGACTAAGCCTAAAGTCTAATTGCCGCCCCGAGCGATTCAGGGGATAAGTGACGGGTCTGGAGGATCACCATGGATGAAGCTATGAAAAACTATCTACCCGCCATCGACATCATGATGTGCCATCTGGGGATCAGCTTTGAGCAGGCCTGTGAACAGCTGGGACTGAGCCCACTGGAGCAGCAAACCCTGAGCCTGCTACAAGAACAGGATCGACCCGAGTAGCAAACAACCTGCTGCCTCCGCTACACAAAAGAAGACCACCTGACGGCGGTCTTCTTTTTCATCCAGCTAGGCAGCCCGTGTAGTGATACCTGCCAGCAGGCGGCTCCAGCTGCGCTTACCTGCGATAAAGCTGTCCCGCAGGGCTCTGTACTCCAATTGCAGCTTGAGACGGTCATAGCGCGCCAGAGCCTTGCGCTTGCGCTGTTCCAGCAGCCGTTTGCGACTGGCGTAGTAGTGCTGCAGCTGCTGGCTCAGCTTTGAATACTCTTCCTGTAACAGTGCCTGCCACAATTCACGGTCATCCTGCTTGCAGAGTTGCGCCTGGGCCCGTTTCAACTGCATCTCCAGCCTTGCCTGTTCAATCCGCTCTTCCGGCACAGAACGAAGGTTTGCCGCCAAGCCACACCAGGAGGCAAATCGAATCAACCACTTGGTCGGATCGAACTGCCACCAGTGAATGCCATTGCGGTAATCATGCTCGAACAGATGGTGAAAATTATGATACCCCTCACCAAAGGTAAAAAAGGCCAAAATACCGTTGTCGCGGGCCGTGTTACGGTCGGTATAAGGCTGACTGCCCCAAATATGTGCCAGTGAATTGATAAAGAAGGTGGTGTGGTGGGTCATCACCATCCGCAGCACGCCCGCCAGCAGCAGCATGCCGAGCAGATCCCCGTGCCACAGGCCAAGCAACAGCGGCAGGCCCAGATTGGTCGCCAGTACCAGCACCAGATAGTGGCGATGCTGAAACGCGACTACGGAGTTATTCTGCAGGTCCCGTACATTGCTGTAATCGCCATACACATCTCCCTGATACTCTCGTAGCATCCAACCAATATGGGAGTACCAAAAACCGCGCCCGGCGCTGTAGGGATCCTTATCGTTGTCATCCACATGGCGGTGATGGCGACGGTGGTCGGCAGCCCAGTGTAACGCCGAGTTCTGCAATGCCAGCGCACCGCCAATCGCAAACAACCACTGCAACGCAGGATGCGCCTTATAAGTCTTGTGCGACCAGAGACGGTGATAGCCAGCGGTGATGGATAGGCCACTCAAACAGAACAGCAGCAGGAGCGTGACCCACTGCCAGATGTCGTAACCGTGGCTCATGCCATACCAAGGCACGGCAACCAGTGCAACCAGTCCGGAGAGGGAAAACAACAGGGTATTGGTGATAATAATCGGGGGTTTAGCCATCTTCTTGCATCCTTTCAGCGAACAGCTGTTAGCCATTTTCCATGGCAACTTCGCCATGGTCAATGGTAAAAAAGTAGGATACAAACCTGATCCGAAGGCGCCTTCGGGTTATCATTTGGCCTCGTTAAGCTGAAGGTGACTGATTTCGTGGGTATTCGCGCTCAACAAAAAGAAAAAACACGGCGTACATTGATTGATGCTGCATTCAGCCAACTATGCGCCAACCGAAGTTTCTCCAACCTCAGTCTGCGGGAAGTTGCCCGTGAAGCGGGTATCGCTCCCACCTCCTTCTATCGCCACTTCCGCGACATGGAGGAGCTGGGACTCACCTTGGTTGATGAGGGGGGACTGACCCTGCGTCAACTGATGCGCCAGGCACGACAGCGCATTGCCGGTGGTGGCAGTGTCATCAGCACCTCGGTGCAGACCTTTATGGAGTTCGTCGAGAACAATCCCAATATCTTCCGCCTGCTGTTGCGGGAACGTTCCGGCACCTCGGCCGCGTTTCGCCAGGCGGTAGCACGCGAGATCCAGCACTTTATCGCCGAGCTGACCGACTACCTTGAAGCAACGACCAGAGCGCCACGGGAAGATGCCTACATCCAGGCAGAAGCCATGGTTACCATCGTCTTCAGTGCCGGTGCCGATGCGCTCGACATGACCAGCGAAGAGTGCCGGGCGCTCTCCGACCGAACTATTCGCCAACTGCGGATGATAGCCATGGGCGCAGAGGTACAAAACCAGAAGCGCCGTGAACCCCACCCATGACCACAGGATGGAGAATGACATGTCTGAACAGCTTATGATCCCCAAAAAACCGCTCGCCATGGCCATGCTGATAGGCATCTGTGGCGATGCCTCTCTGACCGTGCTGACCAACTCGGTCGTGCCTTTCTCCTTCTTCCCGCTGATTGCCCTCTGGCTGGCGGCCTACCAGCTTTTTCAGCACTATCGCCATGAACCCATGGTGGGCAACACCCCCATCTGCACCCTGCTCTGCTTCTTTATCGGTGTCTTCGGCCACTCCGCGCTGCTCAAGGTGCAATACCCGGAGCTTGGCAGCAACTTCTTCTCCCTGATCATGATGCTGCTGCTACTGGCAGCCCTCTCCATCAAGCTCGGCCTGAGCATTGGCAACAAAGAGAAGCCCTGATAAATCGACCGAGTGATGGTAATCAGCTGATAGATAAAGCAAAGAGGTCTTCCCGACGGGAAGGCCTCTTTGCTTGAACGGTACCTGATTAATCCGGCAATCTCGGTATTCCCAACCTCACCAAGCAGCTTGGCCTCCAAGATAGAGGAGAGGGAGCAATATGGAGCTGTCTTGTAGCCAGCATGCAGATAAAGCCTGAGTTGGTTGGCCATAGCACCACTCGAATGGCTGTAAATTGAGCTGATAACGCTCTGATATAACTAGAAAATAGTGATAAGAACAGGCTGTCTGGTTCTCTTCCTGCAGATAAATACTAACACTGGCTGTCTAACACGCTAAAAACACCAAAGCCCTGTCGTCAGACTGGG
>NZ_JAAKMV010000013.1:0-146943 GCF_049170575.1 Aeromonas sp. 604282
GACTGTAAATCTGACGGCTCTGCCTTCGAAGGTTCGAATCCTTCTCCCTCCACCATCATTCAGAAAACCCGGCCTAGTGCCGGGTTTTCGCATTTTTGGCCCATCGCAATTCATTCTCCCTCTGCACTGCCAACCTTTATCACGGCTTGCCCGCGGCCGATCGAGCAATACAAAACGGGAGGCCTGCGCCTCCCGTTTAGATTCATATCAGCCCTGTTACGGGATGAAGCGTTACAGAGTAAAGCGATAGAAGATATCGACCGCCTGAGCCACCCCGCTCATCGCCTGCAGATAGAGCCGTGGCAATACCTCGTAGCGCAGCTTGAACTCGGCGATGGGGCTGAAGACCCCGACCCCGTACTGGAACTGCAGGCCCGGCAGCAGATATGCAGACAGAGTCACCTGGGTGTTGTCACCACTGCCCGCCGTATCGAGGGAGACATCGCTCATCCCCAGCGACTCGCCGATGCTCGACACCACGCCGTTGGCCTGACTCACCGCGCCGGCTACCAGCAGGCCGTTGAAACCGCCATCCTCACCGCCGGTCTGCAACCCTTTGCCGCGCAGCAGATAGGAGAGCTGTTCCGACTGCGCCATCTGCGGTTCGGAGTAGACAGTGATCTCCGGCTTGCTGGCAGGGCCAGTCACCCGCACCCCGACCGTCACCTGACCCTCGATGGTATCGGGATCCCGGTTGGCCTCGATGTTGAGGAACGGCCGATCCAGCGGACCGGAGAAGAGGATCCGCCCCTCCTTGATGATGAGGTTCTGACCATAGGCCTTGAAGCGGCCGTTGGTCAGCACCAGCTGGCCGTTGCCTGCCAGCGGCTTCTCGGGATCCTGACGGATATTGAGACCGCCGGAGACATCGGTCTTCAGCCCCATGGCATCGAGCTTCACATCGTTGCCAAGGCGGATCGCCACTTTCATCGCCAGCGGCAGACTTGCCTGCTTGGGAGCCGGGGGCAGATCGTCATAGACCACGGTCACATCATCAGAGACCGCCACCGCCGAATCCGGCAGGCTCTTGACCAGAATACGTGCCCAGGGAATATCCACCTGACCGGTAATCCGGGTCTCCTCACCCAGCGACACCGCGATATCGGGCGAGACTCTGACCCGGCCCATGCCCGGATATTGCGCCTCCAGATCCTTGCCCTGAATGGTGAGGCTGCCGCTGACCGGCATCTTGGCCCAGCTGAGCCAGCCGCCCAACGCCAGCGGTCCCTTACCCACCAGCATGGAGCCATCGAGCTCGGCGCGATTTCCCTCGATCTTGAGGCGGGTCACCAGCTTGGTCAGGGTCACCATGTCAGAGTGGGTCTGCACTTCACCGTCACGCAGGTTGAGCTGGCCAAACAACAGGGGCGCCGCCAGGGTGCCGTCGAAGCGGGCATCGGCGGAGATGATCCCTTGCAGGGAGCGCACCTCAGGGATCAGTGGCGCAAAGGTATTGAGCTTGAGATCGTCAAACTTGAGCTGACCACCGAGCAGACCGCGACCGGCGGGATCCCTGATCAGCAGATCGGTATCGATATTGCCGATCTGTTTGGAGGCAAAATCGAGGCGAATGGCCGCCTGCTGCCGCTCGAAATCCAGGGCCAGGGCCAGCTGCTGATAGTCGGTCTTGAGACCATCAGCCACAAAAGTGCCCGGCGTGGTGCGCACCACCGCATGCAGGGTCGGCTGATTGCCACGCCAGCTGGCGCGGCCATCGGCGGAGAGCATCGCCTGCCAGCGGAAGTTGTCCGGCAACCAGGGGCGCAGCCGCTTGAGATCAAACTCGCTCAGGGCAAACTCCAGAGTCCCCTGGGCAGCGGAAACCTGACTCCCCTTGACGCAGAGGCTGGCACCCTGGGAGCCGAGGCAGAGATCCCCCATCGCCAGCCGCTGACGCGGCAGATCGAGATCCAGTGCCCACGGGGAACTCAAGTCCCAACGGCGCAGCGGGGTTTTCAACTGCAACTCGGAGAGCGCCCCGCGCCAGTGATCCCCGCGCACGCCGCCACCCAGTTTGAGGTTGGCCGCAACAGGGTCACCCTTCATGGTCAGGGTCAACAGATGCTGACTGATATCGCCGCTGAGGTTCAGGGCCAGCTGGCTGAGCTTGGTTTCGCCCTGTTTCAGCTGCGCCACCAACAACGCGAGCTCACCGGCCGGTTTGGCACCGATCGCCGCATTGCCCTTGAGGCTAATGCCCTTCAGGTCGGTGCCGGCATAGTAGAGCCGGTCGGAGACGAGATCCGCATCAATTTTTGGCGTCTGCTGATTGCCACTGACCTTCACCTGTCCCTTGATATCCCCTTTCAGGCCGGGATAGATCCCCCCCAGCTGGGGAGCCTGCAGGTTGGCATCGAGCTTCCATTGGGCAGTGCTGATGCTGCCCTTGGCCTGCAACTGGTTGGGGCCACTTTGCAGCGAGAGCGCCGGGATCTGCCACTCCATCTTGTCGTTGCCGCTAAGCTCCCCCTTGAGGGCCAGCGGGTACTGGTTGAGCTTGCCATCCACCTTGAGCTTGGGCAGTTTCAGCTCCCAGTGGCCCGCTTCGTTCATCACGAAACGGCTCTCCAGCTCACCGGCCAGCGTCCCTTTCAGCTCAGGCAACAGCTCGGCCGGATTGATCCCCTTGAACAGAGTGGTCCCCTGCCACTCGATCCCCTTGTTCCATGCCAGCTTGCCATCGAGCTTGAGCTCCCCCTTGAGGGCATTGAGCTGCAAGGCGATCTTGCTGAGCCGCTCCAGATCCCCCTTCCCGTCCAGCGCAAGCTTGAAGGGGGGGACATCGGTCCCCTTGCCGGAGGTATTGAGGGCAAACTGGTAGCCGGAGAGCTTGCCCTTGGCAGTCAGGCTCCCTTTGTCCAGCCGATAGCTCGGCTCATCTTTGGCTGGCTTGTGAAGAGGCCAGCCGAGGCTCTTCCAGTCGAGGGCCAGATCAAAAGGGAGATCCGGGTCGAGGGCGGCCAGCGAGCCCTTGAGACTGGCGGCGACCGGCCCCTTGGCCGACAACGCCAACCCCAGCTTGCCGACCGAACCGTTCAGCGCCAGCGTGGCCTGCTCACCCTGCAGCTCGCCATCCAGCAGCCCTTTGCGAGCCTTGGCATCCAGGGTCACCGCCAGCGGATAGTCATCACTGAGCTGGATGTGTCCCTTGAGCGCCAGATCGGCCATGGTGTGGCGCAGCGAAAGCTCGCGCACTTCGATACGATCGTCGGCGGCAGTGGCCGACAGCAGCAGCTTGTCGAGCCCTTCGATCAGCTCGCCCTGCTTATATTTCACGCGAGTCGCGCTGACCCCTTCCAGCTGGATGGGGAAAGGAAGATGAATGGCGGGCAGGACAATGGGGGCTGCCTTTGCCGTGTTCGCAGCTGGCGTCCCTTTGCCCTGTTTGACGGTCTTGGCGCTGGCCTTGTCGGTACGAGCAACCGCAGTCACGGCTTGCTTCTCGTTAGCGGCCGGCTGCTTGGCAGATTTGGCTGCGCTGGCGGGTGCCGCGTCATCCAGCGTCACCGTCAGGTTATCAAGCACCGGGCCGCGTACAATCAGCCCCTTGCGGTTGAGGGTGGCGCCGATATCGAGGGACCCCAGGGTCACGGCAACACCGGGCACCGCCAGATCGAGATCGGCCACCTTGAGGC
This sequence comes from Aeromonas sp. 604282, assembly GCF_049170575.1. NCBI lineage: Bacteria > Pseudomonadati > Pseudomonadota > Gammaproteobacteria > Aeromonadales > Aeromonadaceae > Aeromonas > Aeromonas sp. 604282. The sequence continues at coordinate 3,636 of NZ_JAAKMV010000013.1, forward strand.
TATCGACCTGGATCTTGAGTGGCAGCGGGTGCCAGACAAAGGGTTCGGAAGGCTCTTCCGGCGCAGGTTCGGAGTCGGCTACCTTGACCACCGGATGGGTCACCGCCAGGGATTTTATCCAGAGCTTGCCCTGCAGCAACTTGCCCAGATCCCAGTCGAGCACGGCGCGATCCACCGTTACATCCACCAGCTCATCCTGCCAGCCGGCCCCTTCCAGGGTCCAGCCATAGCCAAGCTGACCGGCAACCAGCTCCCCCTTGAGGGAAGGCAGCGCCCCCTTGGCCTGTTGCCACAACCACTTGTTGCCCTGATGGGTAAAGCCCAGCAGGCTGACGCCGATGAGCAGCAGGAACACCAGCCCCATCAGCCAGAGAAAGATGCGTTTTAGCCAGATCACAATGCAGACCCCCGCGCAAGATACAGCCGCAGCGGCCAAAGAAAAAAGCGTTTAGACAACATCATAATTCAGGCCCCAATGCGAAATGCAGCCGCAAGGGCTTCTCCTCCTCCGATACCCCGACCGCCAGATCCAGCCTGACCTGACCGATGGGGGTGACCCAGCGCACACCGACGCCGGTACCTATTTTCCAGGGCTCGCTGTAATCGGTGGTGGAGGTACCGCCATCCACAAACATGGCCCCCAGCCACTTCTCGCTGAAGCGGTAGTTGTATTCCAGACTGGCCACGCTGGTGTAGCGGCCACCGGTCAGCTTGCCATCCGGCCCGGTGGGGGAGATGCTCTCGTAACCAAAGCCGCGCACTGTCTGATCGCCACCGGTAAAGAAGCGCAAAGACGGCGGCACCAGCGAGAAGCTGTCACCTATAATGGCCCCCTGCTCTGCCCGCATCAGGAATCTGTGGTTATCGCCGAGGGTACGCAGCCACTTGCTGCGCCCCCACACCCGCATAAAGCTGATGTCGGAACCCCATCTGGGATCGGAGAACTCCAGCGTCAGCTGCTGGCGATCCCCCCAATCGGGCACCAGGGTGCCGCGCACCCGCAGTCGGGACCAGGAGACCCCGGGGATCAGCAGCAAGCTGTTCCCCTCGTCGGCGCCCTGGGTATAGATCTCGTTCTCCAGGCGGATAAAGACGTCCCGATCCCAGCTCTCCGGCCGCCGCGTCCAGCGGTGCACACCGATGGTAGTGAGATCGGAGCGGGTATCGTTGTTGTCCTTGTACTGGTAGCCGGTCTGGATGGAGTAGTAGTCCCGCAGCGGGTTGCCCACCGGGATCTGATAGTCGAAGCTGAGCTCGGCCTCCGGCGCCGACACCTTGGCGGTGGCAAACAGGCGGTGGCCGTAGCGGTTGACCCAGGGCTTCTCCCAGGTGGCACTCATCCGCGGCCCTACGTCGGTGGCATAACCGATACCGGTCTCGATTTCGTGATCGACCCGGTTATCCAGCGTCACCGCGATGGGCACCCGATAGTTGCTCGCCTCGCTCAATACCGGCTTGATATCGACCTGACGGAACAGCTTGGTGGAGGAGACATCCTGCGACATCTCGGCCAGACGGATGGCAAGATAGGGATCGCCGCTCTTGATGTTGATAAGCGGGCGAATAAGGTGAAGCGCTTCGGGGGTGGCATCGTAGCGGATCTCGCCAAAACGGTAGCGATGGCCCGATTCGAACAGAATAAAGATCTCCGCCGTCCCCTTGTCCGGGAACACCTTGACCTGACTCTTGCTCAGCTTGGCATCAAAGTAACCGCGGGCCAGCCCGAGGCTGCCCAGATCGGCCTTGATGGATTCATATTTGGCGTGGTTGAGGGGCTCGCCCTCTTTGAGGGGCAACTTGTCCAGCAGGGCGCTGTAGAGCTCGTCACTGCCCGCATCCCCCTCCAGCAGAATATCGAGGCGGGAGACGATGACCGGCTCCCCCTTGTCCACCTCAATCACCACTTTGGACGGGGTTTTCTTGTCGCGACTCAGGGTGATTTTCGGCTGGTAGTAGCCATAAACCTGCAGCGCCTTTTGCACGCTCTCGGTAATTTTGGCTCGGGCGGGACGATACTGGCGCTCCTGATAGACCGGCAGGGCATTGAGGTAGGCTTCAGCGTTGTCCTTGTTCTCCCCTTTCAACCCCTTGACCTGATAGGTGAGCTTGGCGGCAAACGCGGGTGAGGCCAGCAGCGACAACAACAGCCCAAGCAGTAACAAGCCACGGCGAAATGGAGGTCCGGACAGTGAACGCCCTGCCAGCAGGGATGAAATGCATCCTGTCAAAGGTCAATATTCCTGAATCTGTGGTGAAGGAAACCAGCGCCCTTTCGGGTCAACCCCGAATGCGGCGCAGCACGCCATACAGTGCATGGCCGTGACACAACAATGCGCGCCAGAAAAATGGCGAACCTTATCCTAACATAGGCGTTGGCCAGCGACAGCGCAGCGCCATTGGCAAATTCGCCATATCTTTTAAGAGGTTGACCACAAATCACACATTTTGGTGACAATAACGACGCCCGCTTTCCCGATGGAAGCGAATTGACCTGCCCTGAATAAGGCTCACCCCACCATCAGGCACCATTTGTCACCTCTCCTCCTCTCTTTGCAACCAGAAACCCACCACGACAGAGTTTGTCGGCATCACCCCACCCTCACCGTTTAACAGGCCCGGCACACCCTAAAGCCCGCCACAGAGAGTGATTAAGAATTGCTCGTTCAGCGCAATCGAATTATCCCGCTGCCTTTGCAGACGTCCCTCCCTCACACTTGAACCATCAACTGAAGGAGACACATCATGCATGCACGTAGCGAACAGATGGCTGACTATATTGCCGATCGTCTCGAGTTCATCACCTTTCTCGCCTGCTGCAGCGCCCTGCTGGCCCTGCTGACCGGCATGAGTGGCCAACAGGCGCTGGCTTTTACCGCCCTGAACCTGCCGTTTGGCCTCGGTATTCTGTTGGGGATGGCGATGCTGGCCCCCCTGCCCGTCCACTGGCGGCTGCCGGGGATCACCTTGCTGCTGGCAGGTTGCGCCCTGATGACCCTGCAACTGGGGGGGGAGTGGCTCAATCCGCTGGCTATATGGAGCCTCTACGCCCTGCTCGGGCTGGAGATCATCTGGCAAGCGCGTCCCCGCGCAGTGCTGGCAACCCGCGCTCGCCAATAGGAGCGACGATCGCCGGTAAATGGCGGGCTGTGAGGGCTGACGCAGGTGGCAAATTGGGGTACTCTTGCGCCCCCATTTGTCAATACGATGTGCCGCCATCCTGGCGTAAACAATCGTCACCATCACTTCCAGGAGCGCCCCGATGAAAAAAGCCTGTGCCCAGCACATTCTGGTTAAGACCGAAAAACAGTGTCTGGAGATCAAGGAGAAGATCGAGAAGGGAGCCGACTTCGGCCAGATGGCCAAGCGCTTCTCTACCTGTCCCTCAGGCAAGCGTTTTGGCGATTTGGGAGAATTTTCCAAGGGAGATATGGTGAAAGCATTTGACGATGCCGTATTCAAGGGTGAACTGCTCAAGGTGCTGGGACCTGTGCGCACCAAGTTCGGCTTCCATCTGATCAAAGTGCTCTATCGCAACTTAACATTATCTCGGTGAAGCTCCCGTCAGGCGGGCTTCACCGACCTCTGTATCCCCCTCGCAAAACTGACCAAAACCACGCCAAACTCTCATCAATTTACTAACGTTATCAGGCAATTAAGTTTATCCTTCTCGGCATTGTCCACATTCGACGATGGATCCCGTGCTATGCCCCGCTCTTGCTTGTGGCCCCTGCTGGCCTGGTTACTCCCGCTCGCTGGCGCCCTCGGCAGCCGCTTTCATCTCTGGCCCTGGTGGATCGGTTTTGCGATCTGTCTCATCGGAGCCCTTGTCTCCCTGATCTTGCTGGTACGCCTGCCCTGGAGCCGCAACCGCTACGCCAGCATCCTTGGCGCCTTGCCGCTACTGCTGCCCCTGACATTTGTGGCACAGGCGCTGCGGATGCCGCTGATCAATGATGTGAGCACAGATCCCTACAATCCCCCCCCACTGCGCTGGGCGGCGGAGCTCAGAACGGCGCAGGATCTGCCAATTAATAGCGCTCCGCTGAAAGCAGTTGAGGCAAAACCCGGTCCTCTCTTTACCAGGGCCTCTCCTGCCGAAGTGGTGATTGAAGCCTGCGAACTGATGCAGGAGCTGGGCTGGCAGGTACGACCCAGCCCCGATGGTCTGGATGCGGTGGTCACCACCGGCTGGTTCGGCTTTCAGGATGATGTGGCGCTGCGGGTCTTTGCTGGCCCCAGAGAGACCCGCATCGATATGCGATCAGCCTCCCGTCAGGGGCAAAGCGATCTGGGCGCCAACCGGGCGCGGCTCGAGGATTTCCTGATCCGCCTGAACGAGCGCCTTGGTCAGGCCTACAAACCCAATTTGAAACCGTAAGTGTGAAACAACAAGAAGGTAACTGATGCGCGTTGAGGTCAAACCCGACCGGGAATATGCCTGGTTTATCCGCCCCTTTTTCTGGCTGCAGAAGCGCAACTATGGTCAGGTACTTATTCCGGGCAAGTGCTGGGGCCGCTCGCCGCGCCTCTTTGCCGCCGTCGCCACCCTCTATGGCGTCATCAACCGCAAGCGCTCTCCCATCGATCCCGTGCTGCGCTCGCTGGTGACGGTGCGGGTCTCCCAGCTCAACTGGTGCCGCTTCTGTGTCGACATCAACGCCATGACCCTGGTAAAGCGAGCGGGCTCCAGCGAGAAGGTGGAGGCGCTGGCCAACTGGCGCGAAAGCCCCTTGTTTGACGAGCGGGAGAAAGCTGTGCTCGACTACACCGAGGCGATGACGGGCCTCGATGGAGTCAGCGATGAACAGGCTGCCCGCCTCAAACCCTGGTTCGATGACGATGCCATGGTGGAACTGACCGGCCTTATCGCCTTCCAGAACATGTCGGCCAAGTTCAACGCCGCCCTCGATATCGCGCCGCAGGGCTTCTGCCAGCTGCCGGTGCAACCGGAACGCCCCGCCAAGCCCGACAGCAAGGACGCCTGATGAACCGGACCCGCCTGCTGCTTGTGCTGGTGATGGGGGGCCTTATCGGCGCCTTTTTTGCCCTCGATCTCGGTCGTTACCTCACTCTGGACGCCTTGCAGGCCCAGCAGGCGGCAGTGGCGCAATGGGTCGACAGCCACTTTGTCTCGGCCAGCCTGCTGTTCGTGCTTATCTATGTGCTGAGCACCGCCCTCTCCCTGCCCGGCGCCAGCCTGCTCACCCTGGGTGGCAGCGCAGTGTTCGGCATCGCCTGGGGGCTGCTGCTGGTCTCTTTTGCCAGCACCATAGGCGCGACCTTGGCTTTTCTCAGCGCCCGTTTTCTGCTGCGCGACTGGGTCACCACCCGCTTTGGCGACAAGCTGGCCACCTTTCAGTCCGGCATGGCGAAGGAGGGGGCCTTCTATCTGCTTAGCCTGCGCCTCATCCCCATCTTCCCCTTCTTTCTGGTCAATCTGCTGATGGGGCTCACCCCCATCAGAGTCAGCACCTACTACTGGGTCAGCCAGCTTGGCATGCTGCCCGGCACCTTCGTCTATGTACTGGCGGGCAGCGAGCTTGGCCAGTTAACCAGCACCGGCAATATCCTCTCCCCCGGCCTGATGGTCGCGTTGACCCTGCTCGGCCTGATGCCCTGGCTGGTCAAGAAATTGACCACTCACCTCGCCCAGCGGCGCCTGCTCGCCCCTTACCGTAAACCCGCTCGCTATGACTACAACCTGCTGGTGATCGGTGCAGGTGCAGGTGGGTTGGTCACCAGCTATATCGCGGCAGCGGTGAAGGCCAAGGTGGCGCTCATCGAGAAACACAAGATGGGGGGCGATTGCCTCAACAGCGGTTGCGTCCCCTCCAAGGCATTAATCCGAAGCGCCCGCTTTGCCGCAGAGCAGCGTAAAGCCGACGAGCTAGGCTTTAGCCCAAGCCACTCCCGCGCCGATTTTGCCACCGTGATGGAGCGGGTGGCTGAGGTTATCAAGGAGGTCGAGCCACACGACTCCATCGAACGCTATCAGGGGCTTGGAGTGGAGTGCATCGAAGGGGAGGCGCGGCTTGTCTCCCCTTGGGAGGTGGAGGTTAACGGCCAGCGCCTCGCCAGCCGCCATATCGTCATCGCCACCGGCGCCCGACCGTTGGTGCCCAAGCTGCCGGGGCTGGATAAGGTGCCTTACCTCACCTCGGATAGCCTCTGGCAGCTGCGCACCCCGCCGCGCCGCCTGCTGGTGCTGGGCGGTGGCCCTATCGGCTGCGAGCTGGCCCAGAGCTTCGCCCTGCTCGGCATTCCCGTGACCTTGGTGGAACTCTCGGAGCAACTGCTGCCCCGCGAAGATCGAGCGGTCGCCGATGCGCTGGCCGGGCAGATGAGCCGCGATGGCGTGCAGCTACTCACCGGCTGGCGCGCCGAACGAGCCGACTATCTGCCCGCAGCCAAGGGGGATCTTCCCATCCGGCTGCAACTGCGCCGGGGCGATGAGACACAGGTGGTGGAAGGGGATCAACTGCTGCTGGCACTGGGTCGGGTCGCCAACGCCAGCGGCTTCGGGCTCGAAGCGTTGGGGGTCGAGCTGGCCCCCCGCGGCACCATAGCGGTCGATGGTTTTCTTGCCACCAACTTCCCCAGCATACTGGCAGTGGGAGACGTAGCGGGCCCTTACCAGTTCACCCACTTTGCCGCCCATCAGGCCTGGTATGCGGCAGTAAATGCCCTGTTTGGCCAGTTCAAGCGCTTTCGGGCCGACTATCGGGTCATTCCGGCGGCCACCTACACCACGCCAGAGATTGCCCGAGTCGGCTTCAATCGCAAGGAGGCCGAGGCGCAGGGAATTCCCTTCGAGGCGACCCGCTTCGAGCTGGCCGAGCTGGACAGAGCCATCACCGATGGGGAGCGCCACGGTTTTGTCGAGGTGCTGACCGTGCCGGGCAAGGATACTATCCTTGGCGCCACCATAGTGGGCACTCACGCCGGTGAACGGATCGCCGAGTTCGTGCTCGCCATGCGTCACCGCCTCGGCCTTGGCAAGATCCTCGGCACCATTCACGCCTATCCCACCCTGATGGAGGGGAACAAATATGTGGCGGGTGAATGGAAACGGGCCCACCAGCCCACCCGGGTGCTGGCTCTGCTGGCCCGTTATCACCGATGGCGCCGTGGCGCCTGACAACCAGAGAAACGTTTATGCTCAAGCCATTCTCACAACTCAACTCACAGCTCAAACGGCGGCTAAACGCCCTGCTGTGCGCCCTGCCACTGCTGGCCAGCGGCCCGCTGTTAGCCAGCCCTGATGACAACTGGCAACGGACCCTTGAGGAGGCGAAGGGACAGACCGTCTACTTCAACGCCTGGGGCGGCAGCCCGGAGATCAACGCCTATCTGGTGTGGGCCGGACAGGAGCTGGCGCGCGACTATCAGGTCAAGCTGGTACAGGTAAAGGTGGATGACATCGCCCAGAGCGTCAGCCAGCTGCTGGCCAACAAGCTGGCAGGCAAGCAAACTGGCGGCCCCATCGACCTGCTCTGGGTCAACGGCGAGAACTTCAAGGCGCTCAAGGAGCAGGGGCTGCTCGGCGCTCCCTTTACCGCCGAGCTACCCAACATGGCGCTGGTAGACAGCACCCTGCCGGTGAGTGAGGACTTCACCCTGCCGGTGGAAGGGCTGGAAGCCCCCTGGGGCATCGGCCAGCTCAATCTGATGGTCGACACCGAAGAGGTCGCCAGAGCGCCCACCTCGGCAGCAGCCCTGCTGGCGTGGGCCGAGGCCCATCCCGGTCGCTTCACCTATCCCAAGCCACCCCAGTTCCATGGCTCCAGTTTTCTCAAGCAGATCCTGCTGGAATTGACGCCAGACCCGGCCCCCCTCTATCGGGAAGCGACCGAGAGCGAGTTTACCCAACTCACCGCCCCGCTCTGGGCCTGGCTCGATGAGCTGCATCCGGCACTCTGGCGCAAGGGCAAACTGTTCCCCAGCAGCGCCGCCGAAACCCGCCAGCTGCTCGATGATGGCGAGCTGGCCATGGCCATCAGCTTCAATCCGCAGGAGGCACAAAGTGCGGTGCAAAACGGCGCCCTGCCCCCCGGCGTCGTCGCAGTCGCCATGGAGAGAGGTGCACTCACCAACAGCCACTTCCTCGCTATTCCCTTCAATGCCAGCGCCCGTGCGGGAGCTAAAGTGGTGGCCAACTTTTTGCTGAGCCCGGCGGCGCAGGCACGTAAAGCCAATCCGGCATTCTGGGGTGATCCCAGCGTGCTGCGGGCCGATGCGCTGCCTGATCCCGCCAAAGGGCAACCGGCACTTCGCTTCAAATCGGTGGCCGAGCCTCACCCCAGCTGGCAGCTCAAACTGGAAGCGGTCTGGGCCGAGCGTTACGGCCACTGATGAACGTCGCTGGTCACCCGCTTTCCCGCTCCCGGCCGTGGCGCCGGTTGACACGCCCCCCCCGTATGAGTGCGGGGATGGCGGTCATTTATCTGGCGCTCTTCGTCATCCCATTGCTGGCGGGGCTGTGGCAACTGCTGGCGGAAGGGATGACCGCCTCTCATCTTGCCTTGCTGCTGGCCCAACCCGGTCTTTGGCACTCAGCAGCACTGAGCCTGTGGATTGGCGCTGCCTCCACCCTCGGCAGCCTGCTGATGACCGCCCTGCTGCTGGCCCACAGCGACAGCCGAGCTTTCGAGCTGCTCCGTCGCCTGCTCTCGCCCATGCTGGCCATGCCCCACGTCGCCTTTGCCATCGGCTTTGCCTTTCTGCTCGCCCCCTCCGGTTGGCTACTGCGGCTCGTCTCGCCAGCTCTGACCGGGTTTGATCTTCCCCCCGATTGGCAGACCATTCGGGATCCTTGGGGGCTCGGGCTGATTGCACTGCTCGTTTTCAAGGAAACCCCCTTTCTGCTGCTGATGGCGATGGCCGCGCAGCAACCCATCCTGCTGGCACGCCAGCAGTGGCTGGGGGCGAGCCTCGGTTTCAGCGCCCCCCAGATCTGGTGGCGCCTGCTGCTGCCAGCGCTGTGGCCTACCCTGCGCCTGCCCATCTATGCGGTGGCGGCCTACGGAGTGGCGGTGGTGGATCTCGCCCAGCTGCTCGGGCCCGATGCCCCCGCCCCGCTGGCGGTGCGGTTGTGGCTCTGGTATCAGGACCCGAATCTGCTCTGGCGCGGAGCCACCGCCAGCGGCGCCCTGCTTTTGCTCGCCATCACGGCGTTGCTCATCGCTCTGCTCAGATTACTGGAGTGGCTTCATAAAGAGATGGGCAAAGGCTGCTGGCTCGATGGCAAACGGGCGGCGCCCCACTTCTTTGCCAACCGGCTCGCAGCGGGCTTTGCCTTCACCCTGATCACCCTCAATCTGGCGGTGCTAGCGGCGCTGCTGCTCTGGTCACTGGCGCGCCGCTGGCCCTTTCCCGCCCTCTGGCCCAGCCAGTGGAGCAGTCACTACTGGCTGGATCTGCTGCCAACCCTGCTGCCGCTGCTGACAACCAGCACACTGCTGGCGCTGGTGAGCGGCTTGCTGGCACTGGGAATGGCGGTGTGCAGTCTGGAGGCACAAGCCGGCCGCCGCCCCTGGCCTCTCTGGCTTATCTACCTGCCGTTGTTGCTGCCGCAAGCGAGCCTGCTGTTTGGTATCCGGCTCGGGCTGGACTGGCTTGCACATGACTCGATAAGCAGCGGCATTGGCTGGGGCTGGGTGCTCTGGAGTCAGCTGCTGTTTGTCTTTCCCTATGTCTATTTGTGTCTGCACGGCCCCTATCACCAGTTCGATCCGCGGATCACCCAGAGCGCCCTGCTGCTGGGGGCAACGCCATGGCGAGCCTGGTGGCAAGTGAAAGCGCCGCTGCTGGCGCGCCCGCTGCTGTTTGCCTTCGGCGTCGGGGCGGCGGTGAGTTTGGCCCAATACCTGCCGACCCTGCTGTTTGGCGCAGGCAGAGTGGTCACCATCACCACCGAAGCGGTGGCCATCGGCAGCGGCCTCAACCGGCGGCTGGCGGGGCTCTACGGCCTGCTGCAACTGCTGTTGCCACTCGTTATCTATTTGCTGGCGCTCTGGCTGCCAGCGCGGATCAATCCGGCGCTCAAAAGGGCACACTGACGATGAATTCTGACCATGGCAACGGCACCATGCTAAGCACCACGCCTCTTCGCCTCTATCTGGAGGAAAACCTGCTGTTTTCACTGCCCGCCCTGCAGGTGGCGCCGGGCGAGGTGCTGACCCTGATGGGGCCCAGCGGCTGTGGCAAGAGCTCGCTGCTGGCGGCGCTGGCGGGGGTACTGCCCGGCGCGCAGACAGATAGCGGCCCGATCCGGCTGGAGGGGGAGATAAGACTCGGCGAGCGGCTACTCAACGCCCTACCGCCGCAAGCGCGGCGCATCGGCATGCTGTTTCAGGATGATCTGCTGTTTGACCATCTGACGGTGGCGGAGAACTTGATGTTCGGCATGCCAGCGACCATCAAGGGAAAACGCACACGGCGGGAAAAGGCACTGGCCGCACTGGCACAGGTCGCGCTGGCGGACCAGGCTGACAAGCTGCCGCAGCTGCTGTCAGGGGGGCAGCGGTCGCGGGTCAGTCTGCTGCGAGCGCTGTTGGCCGAACCCGATGCCCTGCTGCTGGACGAGCCCTTCTCCCGCCTCGACAAGCCGCTGCGGGCCGCCTTTCGCGAGCTGGTGTTCGCGCAGATCAAGGCGCTGGCCATCCCCGCCATCCTGGTGACCCACGATGCGGAAGACGCGCCGGGCACCATACTCCACCTCACCGAATCCTGTTTTTAACCGAGGAATTCAACTTGTTTGATCGCCATCTGATCCCCGTGATCCGCAGCCCCCTCACCCAACTTGCCAAACCGCTCTGCCGTGCCGGGATCAGTGCCAATCAGGTGAGCCTCACCGGCTTTGCCATCGGCATGCTGGCTCTGCCGCTGCTGGCCTTTGGCTGCTATCAGTGGGCGCTGGCGGCCATCCTGCTCAACCGGCTGCTGGACGGGCTCGATGGCGCCGTGGCGCGGGAAACCGGCATCACCGACTGCGGCGGCTTTCTCGACATCACGCTGGATTTCATCTTCTATGCCGCCGTGGTGCTGGGCTTTGCCCTCGCTGCCCCCGCCAATGCGCTGCCTGCCGCCACCCTGCTGTTTGCCTTTATGGGCACCGGCTCGAGCTTTCTGGCGTTTGCCATCATGGCGGGCAAACGGGGCATCGACAATCCGGTCTACCACCACAAATCCCTCTACTATCTGGGTGGCCTCACCGAGGGGAGCGAGACCATCGCCCTCTTTGTGCTGATGTGCCTGTGGCCAGCCGCCTTCGCCCCGCTCGCCTACGGCTTTGCCCTGCTCTGCGCCATCACCACCCTGACCCGGCTCTGGAGCGGTTACCACACCCTGCGTCCCCCCCTGCCATAAACAGCACAGCCCTCACAGAAGGGCTAATCCATCGCACGATGAATTGGCGGCAAACAAGGCACACGGAACACTTGCACGGGGATGACAATGTTTTACCATGACGGCACTTTTATCAGTCTCTTTGAGAACCCTATGCGTCGCCTTGCCTCTCTTCTCACTCTGTCATTATTCCCCCTGCTCGGTGGCTGCAGCAGCGCCCCAGCGCCAAAACCCGTGGTCGTCCCCCAACCCAAGAGCGCCTTCATCAACCAGACGCCGTCGCGAGGCCCCGTTTACAGCCAGGGGGTGAGCAAAGGGGACTTCGCCAATCGCACCAATGTGGACAGATTCGTCCAGAAGATGGTCGAGAAGCACGGTTTTGACAGCGCCCAGCTGCATCAGGTGCTGGCGCAGGCAGAGCGCTACGACTGGATCATCCGTCTGATGGATGCCCAGGCGCCGACCACCAGCAAACCGACTGGCCCGACCGGCGCCTGGAACCGCTACCGCGCCAAGTTCATCACCCCGGACAACGTACAGAGCGGCGTCAACTTCTGGCGCGAATACGCAAGCGAGCTGAACCGGGCGGAGCAGATCTACGGGGTACCGCAGGAGATCATCGTCGGTATTATCGGGGTCGAGACCCGCTGGGGCCGGGTGATGGGCAAGACCCGCATTCTGGATGCGCTGGCCACCCTGGCGTTTGATTACCCGCGCCGTGCCGAGTTCTTCACGAGCGAATTGGAAGCCTTCCTGGTGATGACCCGCGACGAGGGGATGGATCCCACCGAACCCAAGGGCTCCTATGCGGGCGCCATGGGCTACGGCCAGTTTATGCCCTCCAGCTTCCAGCGCTATGCGGTGGACTTTGACGGCAACGGCCACACCAACCTGTGGGATCCGGTGGATGCTATCGGCAGCGTCGCCAACTACTTCAAGGCCCACGGCTGGGAGAAAGGTCAACCGGTCGCGGTGCGCGGTCAGGGCCAACTGCCCGGCTATGAGCATGGCTTCCAGACCCGCTACCCCATCGCCACCCTGCGCCGCGCAGGGCTGACGCCAACCAGCAGCCTGGGCAACCACAGCGAAGCGAGCCTGCTACGCCTCGATGTCGGCACCGGCTACCAATACTGGTACGGCCTGCCCAACTTCTACACAATCACCCGTTACAACCACAGCACCCACTACGCCATGGCGGTGTGGCAGCTGGGGCTGGCGGTGAAGGCAGCGCGCTGAAAGACCGCGAGCAGCAGATAAAAAAAGGAGACTTAACGGCTCCTTTTTATACCAATTACTTTATTTATTCACGGTAGATTGACCCGAAATCAGACCCCGGCCTTGGCCAGTGCCGCGGAGACGATCTGCTGGGCCTCTTGCTGGATGAGGTCGAGGTGCGCGTCGCCCTTGAAGCTCTCCATATAGATCTTGTAGATGGACTCGGTGCCGGAGGGGCGCGCCGCGAACCAGCCGTTCTCGGTCACCACCTTGAGACCGCCGATGGCAGCATCGTTGCCCGGCGCCTTGGTCAGCTTGGCGATGATGGGCTCACCGGCCAGGGTGGAGGCTTCTACCAGAGCAGGATCCAGCTTGGAGAGCACCGCTTTCTGGGCGCTGTTGGCCGGGGCGTCAATACGGCGATAGCTGGAGCGGCCGAACTTGGTTTCCAGTGCATCGTAGTGGGCTTGCGGATCCTTGCCGGTGACCGCCAGAATTTCCGCCGCCAGCAGCGCCAGAATGAAGCCATCCTTATCGGTGGTCCAGACGGTGCCATCTTTGCGCAGGAAGGAGGCGCCCGCGCTCTCCTCGCCACCAAAGCCGAACTCCCCGCTGTAGAGGCCATCCACGAACCACTTGAAGCCGACCGGCACCTCTTTCAGGGTACGGCCAATCTCGCCGGCAACCCGGTCGATCATGGAGGAAGAGACCAGCGTCTTGCCGACGGCTGCATCGGCAGACCAGCCGGTGCGATGGGTAAACAGATACTGGATTGCCACCGCCAGATAGTGGTTCGGGTTCATCAGGCCGGACTTGGTAACGATGCCGTGACGGTCGTAGTCAGGGTCGTTGCCAAGGGCGATGTCGAACTTGTCCTTGAGAGCGATCAGGCTGGCCATGGCGAACGGGCTGGAGCAGTCCATCCGGATCTTGCCATCTTTATCCAGGGTCATGAAGGAGAAGGTCGGGTCGACCTTGTAGTTCACCACCTCGATGTTCAGGCCATAGGTCTTGGCGATGACGTCCCAGTAGGCGACGCCGGAACCGCCCAGCGGATCGACACCGATCTTGATGCCTGCATTCTTGATGGCGTCCATGTCCAGCACGTTCTTCAGATCATCCACATAGGGGGTGACATAGTCGTGCTCGACCACGAACGGGCTCTTGAGCGCCTCGGCGAACGGCATCCGTTTCACGCCGGCCAGACCCGCTTCCAGAATGGCGTTGGCACGGTCTTCCACCCACTTGGTGATCTCCCCTTCGGCGGGGCCACCATGGGGCGGGTTGTACTTAAAGCCACCATCTTCCGGCGGGTTGTGGGACGGCGTGATCACCACGCCGTCAGCACGGGCAGCCGGTTTGCCTGCATTGTGGTGCAGGATGGCGTGAGAGATGACCGGGGTCGGGGTAAAACCGAGGCCAGCCTGAATGCGGGTTTCAACGCCGTTGGCCGCCAGCACTTCGACGGCGCTGGCAAAGGCGGATTCGGACAGGGCGTGGGTATCCATGCCGACAAACAGCGGGCCAGTGATGCCGGCCTGCTGGCGATACTCCACCAGGGCCTGAGTCACCGCCAGAATATGGGATTCGGTAAAGGCGCTGTGCAGGGCGCTGCCACGGTGGCCGGAGGTACCGAAGGCAACTCGCTGCTCGGGGCGGCTCATGTCCGGCTTGTTAAGGTAGTAGGCGCTGACCAGACGGGGAATGTTGGTCAGGTCGCTTAAACGGGCCGGCTGACCGGCGTGGGAATGCTGAGCCATGGCGTTTTCCTTGCGTAATGGCGGCCTTGCCGGGCAAGGCCTGAGTCTTGAAAAACCGTTAGATTGCGCCGCACACCTGCGCGATCACCTCGTCACCGTAACCCATGCTGCTCATCAGCTGGGCCACCATGTTCTGCTTGCGACTGGTGTTGGTGTTGGTGATCACCCAGAACGGGGTCTCCGGTACCGGCTTGGGCTTGGTGGTGCTGCCACTGGCGCGCAGAGCCTCGGGATCCCGTGCGAAATAGACGCGCTTGCGCCCCTTGATTTCGGTGGCCTGGGTAAACCCGACCGGATCGTCCCGGTAGAGGGTACTGAGCACCTGCATGAAGCGGTTGATGGACTTCTCTTCCTTTTGCAGCTCACCGGAATCGAGCAGGGCTTGCAGCCCTTGTTGGGTGGCTACCGCACAGGGCTGCGCGACGGCAACGGGCTCGGTAACCGGCACACGTTGGTGAGCAGGCTGTTCCAGCAGACGGCGCAGGATATCGGAGGCACTCTCACCGATGTGCCGGGTCTGGCTGGCGATATAGAAGTAGAGATCGTCATCAAGCTCGATGGTTTTCATAGGGATGCGCTGGACTCGTCGAAATTCGGATGCGGCGATTATACATAGGCAAACCCGACAGCCCAAGCAAGGGGCTGGCAGATGTACATGAATCTCATCGAGAATACGGCATAATAGTGGGCCAAGTGTGTGATCAGCCGCACTGATAGCCGATCCGGACGGGATTTTTTAGAAAAAAAACCACATTTATTTCCCATCCGCTGGACGAAATCCTTTTCTTTCCAGTGCGTTAAATAAAACAGCGATACGCACTCACGACCGACAAGGTGTCATTTTGCAACAAAACAGCATATTGAACTTCAAGGAGCAGGGTCAGGGCCCGGCAGTCATTCTGATCCACGGCCTGTTTGGCAGCCTCGACAACCTCGGCCTGCTGGCCCGCGCCCTCGGCGAGCACTATCGGGTCATCAGCGTCGATCTGCGCAACCACGGTGCCTCCTTTCATAGCAGCGAGATGAGCTATCCGGCCCAGGCAGCCGATACCCTGACCCTTATGGATCGGCTGAATATTGCCGAAGCGACCCTGATTGGCCACTCGATGGGTGGCAAGGTGGCGATGCAGGTCGCCAAACTGGCGCCCACGCGGGTGAGCAAACTGGTGGTAGCTGACATGGCGCCGGTCGCCTATCCCCACTCCCGCCACCAGAATGTGTTCGCCGGACTCAACGCCACCCTGCGCACGCCGCCGCAAAGCCGCAGTGAAGCGGAGGCCATTCTGGCGCAGCATATCGAGATCGCCGGGGTGCGCCAGTTCCTGCTCAAATCCTTCGCCAGAGTCGAGCATGGCTGGGGTTGGCGCTTCAATGTGCCCGCCCTTGAGCAAAACTACGCCAACATCATGGGCTGGCCAGAGGATGAACGCCGCTTCGAGGGGCCGGTGCTCTTTATCAAAGGGGGGGATTCTGACTATATGCAGCCCCAATACAGCGAGACGGCACTGGCCCAATTCCCGGCGGCAAAGGTGCGTGTCATCGCGGGTACCGGCCACTGGCTGCATGCGGAAAAACCGGCTCTGTTCAACAAATTGGTTGTGGATTTCCTGTCGACAGGCGGTTAACAGTTTCAAATCCTTTGTGATATAGTGCGCCCGTCATAAGGAGTGTGCGCAATCCATGCTAAGTGAACATATCGACCTGATCGAAAGTTTGGGCCTCAAGTTATTCTTTGTGGCCATTTTCATATTGATTGGCCTGGCCATTCAGGACGTGCTCAAGCGCGGCAACGTGCCCCGTTTCGGTCGTTTTATCGTCTGGTTGGTACTGTTTCTGGGTTGTGCGGGTTTTGTCGCCAAGGGGCTGATCGAACTGGGCTGGGAAGGCTCAGGACTCGGCTAACTTATTTTCATCTGTGATGTATGGCCAAACAGCAAACTGATCGAACAACACTGGATCTGTTCGCAAATGAGAAGCGCCCCGGCAGGCCAAAGACCAATCCACTCCCCCGCGAGACCCAGCTCAAGATCAACAAGCGTAACCAGCTTAAGCGCGATCGGGAAAATGGGCTGAAGCGGGTAGAGTTAAAGGTGGAGGCCGAGTTGCTGGAGCGCCTGAACCAACTTGCGTTACAACAGAACATCAGCCGAGCCGAGCTGATCCAATCTATCCTGAAACAACAGATTGAGTCCGCCTTTGCGGTGGACATTGCAGTCTGAGCGTTGAGCATTAACACCAAATACGGGTAACTAAACACTATGGCAAGTGTAGGTCTGTTTTTTGGCAGCGATACCGGTAACACCGAAGCTGTCGCCAAGATGATCCAGAAAGAGCTGGGCAAAAACCTGATTGAAGTCCGTGACATCGCCAAGAGCAGCAAGGCCGACATCGAGAGCTTTGATCTGCTGATGTTCGGCATCCCGACTTGGTACTACGGCGAAGCCCAGGCCGACTGGGACGACTTCTTCCCCGATCTGGGCGAAATCGACTTCACCAACAAGCTGGTCGCCATCTTCGGTTGCGGTGATCAGGAAGACTATTCCGAGTACTTCCTCGATGCCATGGGCACCCTGCGCGACATCGTCGAAGCAAAAGGCGCCATCATCATCGGTCACTGGCCGACTGCCGGCTACGAGTTCGAAGCCTCCAAGGCACTGGTTGATGACAAGCACTTTGTCGGTCTGGGTATCGATGAAGATCGCCAGCCGGAGCTGACCGCCGAGCGCGTCAAGGGCTGGTGCAAGCAGCTGCACGAAGAGATGTGCCTGGGCGAGCTGGAGTAATCCGCTTCCCCTCATATCTCTGACAACAAGGGCCCTGACGGGCCCTTGTTGTATCTGCAAGTGGCGATGCCTGCCTTCATTCTCCCCTGTTATTCACCTCTGTGCTCCGGTTTGGCTCGCACATAGAGGGTGCGCTTGACCTGCGCCACCAGCTCGCCGCTCTTGTCCTGTACCGTCACCTCGAATTCGGGGAAGTGTTTGTTGCCACCTTCGGTCGCCGCCACGATTTCGGCCAACTTGCCCTCGGTCAGGTTGAACTCGGCCACCAGCTTGCCCTTGCCCGGCTTGATGTAGTTGATGCTGCCCGCCTTGTCCCAGACGTAGTAGCGATTCTTGAAGTAGCCCATCAGCATCAGTGGATAGATGGGGTCCGTCATGGCAAACATGCTGCCGCCAAACTGGGTGCGGTTGGCGTTCTTGTTCCACCAGCGGGATTTGAGGGTCACCCGGCAGTAGCGAAAGTCATCGCTCAGGGTCTCTATCTTGATACCGGCACCCCAGAAAGGGGGCCAGGCGTTGAGTGCGCGGCGCACCCAGGCCGCATTGTCAAAAAGCCAATCCATGGATCTCATCCGACCAGAATATGAAAGTTACATCTTATCAACATCTGCCATGCCAGCAAGTCGGACGACACGATTGATTATTTCAATCCAACCGGCCCTTTATGGCTAAACCCCTTGAATTGCTGGGTTTATTTTTAGGGAGGCTACGACCTATAATGACAGGCCAAGCGAGTTCAAGGTTGCCATTCCTGCGGCAGTCCATCAGAATAACCCCACCTTCGAGAATGCGAATAAGTAGAATATGGCAGACAACAACCAAGCGTTAAAAAAGGCCGGGCTCAAGATCACCTTGCCCCGGGTCAAAATCCTGGAAATCCTGCAACAGCCGGATTGCCAGCACACCAGCGCCGAAGATCTCTATAAACGACTGATCGACCTGGGTGAAGAGATTGGTCTCGCTACCGTCTATCGCGTTCTCAACCAGTTTGATGATGCCGGTATCGTTACCCGTCACCACTTCGAAGGTGGCAAGTCGGTATTCGAGCTGGCCACTCAGGAGCACCACGACCACCTGGTTTGCCTTGACTGCGGCAAGGTGATCGAGTTCTCCGACGAAGTGATCGAACAGCGTCAGCGCGAGATCGCCAAGAAATTCAATATCCGTCTCACCAACCACAGCCTCTACCTCTACGGTCACTGTGCTACCGGTGAGTGCAAGCACGACGAATAAGTCGCCCGCGACTTGCAGATAACGGACAATAAAAAAGCCAGCATCAGCTGGCTTTTTTATTGTCCGGCGCAGGCCGTGGCATCGCACAGGGCAGGGTCTCCCCTGCCCCATCGGCTTAGCCTTCTACTTTGCCCCAGGAGTCGCGCAGAGCAACGGTGCGGTTGAACACCAGATGCTCCGGGCTGGAGAGCTTGTTGTCGGCACAGAAGTAACCTTCACGCTCGAACTGGTAAGCTTGCTCCGGCTTGGCGTTCTTGAGCGAAGCTTCGACACGGGCACCCTCGATGATCACCAGGGATTCCGGGTTCAGCGCAGCTTCAAAGTCATCCTCGGCGCCCGGGTTCGGCACCTTGAACAGACGATCGTAGAGGCGCACTTCCGCTGGCAGGGAGTGAGTGGCGCTGACCCAGTGGATCACCCCTTTTACCTTGCGGCCATCGGCCGGATCCTTGCCCAGAGTCTCGGGGTCGTAGGAGCAGTAGATGCAGGTGACTTTGCCATCGGCATCTTTCTCGATGCGCTCGGCCTTGATCACATAGGCATTGCGCAGACGCACTTCCTTGCCCAGCACCAGACGCTTGAACTGCTTGTTCGCCTCTTCTTTGAAGTCCGCTTCATCGATGAAGATTTCGCGGGTAAAGTTCAGCTCGCGGGTACCCATCTCGGCATTGCTCGGGTGGGCCGGGGCAGTCAGCACTTCGTCGCCAGCCAGGTTCTCGATGACCACTTTCACCGGATGCAGCACGGCCATGGCGCGCGGTGCATGCTCGTTGAGGTCTTCGCGGATGCAGGCTTCCAGCATGCTCATCTCGACGATATTGTCCTGCTTGGTGACGCCGATGCGCTTGCAGAACTCGCGGATGGAAGCCGGGGTGTAACCACGACGACGCAGACCGGAGACGGTCAGCATGCGCGGGTCATCCCAACCATCAACGTGCTTCTCGGTCACCAGCAGGTTCAGCTTGCGCTTGGACATGACGGTGTATTCGAGGTTCAGACGAGAGAACTCGTACTGACGGGGGTGGCAGTCGATGGTGATGTTGTCCAGCACCCAGTCGTACAGACGACGGTTGTCCTGGAACTCCAGGGTGCAGATGGAGTGGGTGATCCCTTCCAGCGCGTCCGAGATGCAGTGGGTGAAGTCATACATCGGGTAGATGCACCACTTGTCGCCGGTCTGGTGGTGGTGGGCAAACTTGATACGGTAGATAACCGGATCACGCATCACCATGAAGGGGGATGCCATGTCGATCTTGGCGCGCAGGCAGGCGGTACCTTCGGCGAACTCGCCGTTCTTCATCTTGGCAAACAGCGCCAGGTTCTCTTCCACGCTGCGATCGCGGAACGGGCTGTTCTTGCCAGCTTCAGTCAGGGTGCCACGGTACTCGCGCATCTGCTCGGGCGTCAGCTCGTCCACATAGGCCAGACCCTTTTCAATCAGCTCGATGGCGTAGCCGTGCAGCTTGTCGAAATAGTCGGAGGAGTAGCAGATCTCGCCGTTCCACTGGAAGCCGAGCCACTGTACGTCCTGCTTGATGGACTCTACGTACTCGATATCTTCCTTCACCGGGTTGGTGTCATCGAAACGCAGGTTGCACTGGCCCTGATAGTCGCGGGCGATGCCGAAGTTCAGGCAGATGGATTTGGCGTGGCCGATATGGAGATAACCGTTCGGCTCGGGCGGAAAACGGGTATGCACGCTGCTGTGCTTACCGCTGGCCAGATCTTCATCAATGATCTGACGAATAAAGTTAGTTGGGCTGTTCGCCTGACTCATGGCTCACCTCAAAAAAGCGTCACTGGCGGAAGTTGTGCCGGCTGGCACCCTCATCCCCCCGCCGTCAAGCCGGGTATGATCCCTTATTACGGGCGCTGTCTCAACCTGAATTTGGCACTTCCGGGCCATTTCCCGGCCATTGCGCCGCTAAAAACGGCGTGGCTTGGCACATTGCACCCCAAATGCATAAAAAAGCCCCGCACTAGGCGGGGCTGAAAGTGATGAAAAACACAAAACAGACAATTACACACAACAAAGGCTCACACGCACAGTCAACCTTTCCCAAACCCGATGCGCCATCGCACTTGGGAAAGGCGGGTCTTGCGACCCACCTCATGTTAACGGTTGACTACTATCAGTTCAGTTCGGTGACGCGGCTGGTGCGCTTGCCATCGAAGCTGGTGGTACGCAGGTAAACCTTGCCATTCACGCTCGGCTTGGCCGCGGCGTCATAGGCACTCCAGTTGGTACCGTCCAGACTGTACTGGATGGGCAGACCCGGCAGATCCACGTTCGCTTCCAGCACACCGTTCACTACCTTGGCACCCGGTACGGAGAGGCGGTATTCAACACCAGCCTGATCCAGCTTCGGCAGCACGCGCTGACCCAGTACGTTGGCAAACTGGTTCCACTCTTTGTTAAGGGTGGCCTTGTTGACGAACTTGGTCTCGCCGGAGAACTCGCGACCCTTCACATAGTTCAGCTCAAAGCCACCTTTATGCCAGGCACGCTCGGCCACGGAGAAGATACGCGGGTAGACCATGTACTCGTACTGAGCATCAGTACGCACAGTTTCACTCCACTGCTGACCGGAGATCCCCTTGAACTTGACCGGATCCTGGTCACCCTTGGCCACGAAGGCGTTGCCGTCGCGGTCAACCGAAGTCTCGGCGTTCTGCGGCAGGTTTTCCGGGGCGAAGGCGAACACCTTGCGAGTGTCGTTGAAACGGGTAGCCCAGTAGTAGCCACGCTCGGCCGGGTGGACCTCGTTCGGGAAGTCGAAGTAGAGGTAATCCGGGTTGGACAGCACCACTTGGTAACCCTTGTGCGCCCACTTCATCGCTTCGTTGAAGCCACCCCAGTAGAGGGTTTCCCAGAAGTTGACACGGGTGTTGTCGGTGGCGAAGTCCTTGGCACCGCTGGCGTACTTCAGACCATCTTCCCATGCCTGCAGGGTAGAGAAACCGCGGTCTTTGACCATCTGGCCCACTTCTTTGGCGAAGTAAACCGGCAGCTCACCCACTTCCTTGATCTTGCCTTCGTCGATCATCTTCTGGCACATCGGAGACTTGCCAAACGGCTTGTCCTGCTTGCTGGAGTCGACGTTGCCTTTCCAGGCGACCAGCTCTTCTTTCTTGGTGACGGCCGGATCCTGATAGCCACCGCCCTGCATGATGTTCTTCGCCTCATCACCACCGTAGTGCCATGCGGTCAGCGGCTGACCGGCGGCCTGGTGCATCTGGGCAACTTCATCCATTACCTTGGCCACGAAGGTGGCAGCACCCGGCTGGCAAGGGTTGATGAAGGACATCTTGTCGTAGAACTGGACGGAGGTGACGTTGGAGGTGTCAGCCGGATCAGTCAGACGGAACTGGTTGGCTTCCGCTTCTTTGCCTTCCGCCATCAGACGCTTGTAGCGCGCTTCCATGGAGATCACGGCAGCACGGGCGTGGGCCGGCATGTTGATCTCGGGGATCACGGTCACACCGCGGGCCTTGGCATAACGCACCAGATCCACGTAGTCAGACTTGCTGTAGAAACCGGAACCCTGGTTGTCGCTGGTCGGGCCGGAACCCAGTTGCGGCATCAGGCACTTGGTTTCGGACTCGTCGTGGCAACGCTGGCTACCGACCTGGGTCAGCTCCGGCAGACCCGGGATCTCCAGACGCCAGCCTTCATCGTTGGTCAGGCCAAGGTGCAGCACGTTGAGCTTCATGGCAGACATCTGGTCAACCAGCTTCTTCATGGTATCCAGACTGCGGAAGTGGCGGGCCACGTCGGTCTGCATGCCACGGTATTCAAAGCGCGGCGCATCCTCGACGGTCATCTGGCTCACCAGCTTGTCATCAACACCCAGCAGGGAGATCAGGGATTGTGCACCCCAGAATGCCCCGTCGATGTCGCGACCCTGGATTACGGTGCCCTTCTGACCGATGGTCATGTCATAGCCTTCAGCCTGCTTGAGCTTGCTGCCGAGCTTGATGGTCACCGGGTAGCCGGTGTCGGAGAGGGTAACACCCAGCTTGGTCAGTTGAGCCTTCAGGGCCTCGGCGCGATCGCTCGGCAAGTCCAGGGCATTGAGTTTGATGGTAGAGAAGTCAACCTGCGGACCAGCTTTGACGACCTGCTTCATCGGGGTCGGCAGGATCTGGTTGTCAATCTTGCCAGCCGGCAGCAGGGTGCTGGTCTGGTTGGCCGCGAAACGGGTCTCGCTGTTCATCAGGATATTCTTGTCATCCTTGGTACGCTTCCAGCCATCAGCCGGCATCGGCTTCTCGTAGGTGCTGGCGTCGTCGATATTGCTCATACTGGCCAGTACTTTCGGCTCGGCACCTTCGCTGGCGACATACCAGTTCGGCATAATGTCAGATTCGAACAATACCCAGTATTCCACCACCAGCGGCACTTCGACCGTGGCATCCTTGGCAAAGCCCTGGAACTTCTCGGTTGGCGTCAAACGATAGAGGTCGCCGGTCAGGTGAGTGATGGTGAACTGGTCGTTATCCACACGCTGAATACGGCGAATGGAAGATACATAGATGCTCCAGTCTTTGGAGGTGACGTCAGCACCGGTATTGGTCAGGTGCAGCTTGGCCACACCGCAGCTCGCCCACTCGGAACCGAGCGCCTGGCAATCGAGGCCAGCACCGGCACCATCGTTGGTGACCACTTCATACTTGACCACCAGGTTGTTGGCGAGGGAATCGACCACGGCTTGCTTGGCTGCATCGGCCGCCTGGGCCTGGCTGACAAAAACGGTAGACATGGCAATGGCTAACAGAGAATGTTTCAAGTTCATAACTGCTGCTCTCATTTGAAGTAAAGGTTGGATTTTCTTGGCTTTTTTATATGGAGCCCCTAAGCGGGGCTCTCAGTTATGTCAACAATGGACTTAGACTTGAAGTGAGCGAGTCGCTCGATTAACGCAGGGCTTTCATCTCACCGGCGATGATTTCGGCCAATGGGCCCAGAATCACCTGCAGGTTCTGCTCACCGAGTTTGACCACACCGGCCGCACCCAGGGCTTTCAGCTTGCGCTCATCGACGATGCTGCGGTCTTTCAGAGTCAGACGCAGACGGGTGATGCAGGCATCGATGGAGACCAGGTTCTCTTGACCACCCAGCACTTCCAGGTACTGCTTGGCCAGCTCGGTACGGTTGGTAGATTGAGCAGCAGCCGGAGCTGTATCTTCATCTTCCTCACGACCCGGGGTTTTCAGGTTCAGCTTGGCAATCACGGCGCGGAATACCACGTAGTAGAGACCGAAGAAGACCAGACCCTGAGCAATCAGCATGTACCAGTTAGTCGCCAGCGGGTTACGGCTGGAGAGCACCATATCCACCAGACCGGCACTGAAACCGAAACCGGCCATCCAGTGCATGGAGGCAGCGATGAACACGGAGATACCGGTCAGCACTGCGTGGATGACATACAGAACCGGCGCCACGAACATGAAGGAGAACTCGAGCGGCTCGGTCACCCCGGTGAAGAAGGAGGCGAAGGCAGCTGCGATCATGATGGAGGCAACTTTCTCTTTGTTCTCTTTCTTGGCGGAGTGGTAGATGGCCAGCGCAGCACCCGGCAGACCGAACATCATGATGGGGAAGAAGCCAGCCTGGTACATACCGACCACGCCTTTCACCTGATCCAGGCTCTTGCCAGCGGCCAGAGCGGCATCAATGGTAGCCTGACCACCCAGGAAGTTCGGGATGTCGTTGATACCGGCCACGTTGAACCAGAACACGGAGTTCAGGGCGTGGTGCAGACCGATCGGGATCAGCAGACGGTTGAAGAAGGCGTAGATACCGGCACCGGTAGAGCCCAGGCTGACGATGGATTCACCGAAACCAACCAGACCACCGTAGATTGCCGGCCACACGGCCATCAGGATGAAAGATACGATGATCATCACCACGGAGGTCACAATCGGTACCAGACGACGACCGGAGAAGAAGGAGAGCGCCTTGTGCAGCTCGACGCTACTGAAGCGGTTGTACAGTTCAGCGGCGATGACACCACACAGGATACCCACGAACTGGTTGTTGATCTTGCCGAATGCGGCAGGAACCTGTTCCAGCGGGATGCTCTTGATCTGGGCCACGGCACCCGGGCTCAGCAGAGTGGTCACGACCAGGAAGCCAACCAGACCTGCCAGGGCAGCAGAACCGTCTTTATCCTTGGACATACCGTAGGCGACACCGACTGCGAACAGTACGGACATGTTGTCGATAATGGCGGCACCCGCCTTGATCAGGAAGGCAGCCAGCGCACTGTCACCACCCCAACCATTCGGGTCAATCCAGTAGCCAACCCCCATCAGGATCGCTGCGGCAGGCAATACCGCTACCGGCACCATCAAGGCACGGCCGATCTTTTGCAAATAACCGAGAATGTTCACGGTTCCTCTCCTTAGTTAATGTTTTTCTAGAAATTAAGTGCTTATCACGTTTGACGCATAAGCCATCAAGGCTTGATTGGCAGTCTAGGACTTTTATTTCGCTGCGCAAATTAATAAACCGATAATCGTGATCTTTATCACCCAAACAAGATAAAGGTGGTTGATAGATGTGGCTTAGTCCGCAATCTTTATTTACGCTATAAAACAACTAGAATCCGTATTAGCCCATTGCCACCAGCAAACCGGTCGCAACCCGAAACAGAGGTATCCATCATGCGCCTGATCCCGTTGAAATCTGCCAGCCAAGTAGGCCTCTGGTCTGCCCGTTACATCGTTGACCGTATCAATGCGTTCAAACCGACTGCAGATCGTCCCTTCGTGCTGGGCCTGCCCACCGGCGGCACGCCGCTCAATACCTACAAGCGCCTGATCGAGTTGCACAAAGCCGGTGAAGTGAGCTTCCAGAACGTGGTCACCTTCAACATGGACGAGTACGTCGGCCTGCCGGAAGATCACCCGGAGAGCTACCACAGCTTCATGCACAACAACTTCTTCAGTCACATCGACATTCGTCCCGAAAACATCAACATCCTCAACGGCAATGCCGAGGATCTGGTGGCCGAGTGCAAGCGCTACGAAGACAAGATCAAGTCCTACGGCAAGATCCACCTGTTCATGGGTGGCGTGGGTAACGATGGTCACATCGCGTTCAACGAGCCGGCCTCTTCCCTCTCTTCCCGCACCCGGGTCAAGACCCTGACCGAAGATACCCGCATCGCCAACTCCCGCTTCTTCGGTGGCGACATGGAGCAGGTACCCAAGCTGGCGCTGACCGTGGGTGTCGGCACCCTGATGGATGCGGAAGAGATCATGATCCTGGTGACCGGCCACGGCAAGGCACTGGCCCTGCAGGCCGCCGTGGAAGGCAGCGTCAACCACATGTGGACCATCTCCACCCTGCAACTGCATCCGAAGGGAATGATGGTGTGCGACGAGCCCTCCACCATGGAGCTCAAGGTCAAGACCGTTCGCTACTTCCAGCAGCTGGAAGCCGCCAACATCGGCCGTCTGTAAGGAGTTGCCATGTACGCATTGACCAACTGCACCCTCTACACCGGCAGCTGCGTGCTGACCGGCTACGGGGTGCTTGTCGAAGGCGACAAGATTGTCGCCATCTCTCACCTGGCCGAGCTGCCTGCAGGCATCGAGCTGATTGACCTCAAGGGCGCCAACCTAACCGCCGGTTTCATCGATGTGCAGCTCAACGGCTGTGGCGGGGTGATGTTCAACACCGAGATCACGGCCGAAACTCTGGCGACCATGCAGGCGGCTAACCTCAAGTCCGGTACCACCAGCTTCCTGCCGACCCTGATCACCAGCCCGGATGCGGACATGAAGCAGGCAGTTGCGGTCACCCGCGACTACATGACGGCACACCCCAACGAGGTGCTGGGCGTTCATCTGGAAGGGCCTTACACCAACCTCAAGCGCAAGGGGATCCACCCTGCCGCGCAAATTCGCCAGCCAGCGGATGAGATGATCGACTTCTTCTGCGCCAACGCGGATGCCATCACCAAAATCACCCTGGCTCCGGAGCGCAACGAGCCGGCCCATATCCGCCGTCTGGTGGAAGCGGGCATTCTGGTCTCGGCCGGTCACACTGCCGCCAGTTACGATCAGGCCATGGCCGGGTTTGATAACGGTATTCGCTTTGCGACCCACCTCTACAACGCCATGACCCCGACCCTCAACGGTCGCGAGCCGGGTGTTGTGGGCGCCATCTATGATCGCAAAGATGTCTACGCGGGCATCATCGTCGATGGGCACCATGTGCACTGGGCCAACGTGCGTCTGGCTCACAAGGCGCTGGGGGAGCGACTGGTGCTGGTCACCGATGCCACCGCGGCAGCCGGTGCACCGGAAGGCTTTGAGAAATTTGATTTTTGTGGCACCACCGTCTTTTTACGCGATGGTCAGTGTGTCGACGAGAATGGTACACTCGGCGGTTCCTCCCTCACCATGATTGAAGGGGTGGAAAATCTGGTCAAGCAGGTCGGATTACCGCTCGATGAAGCACTGAGAATGGCCAGCCTCTACCCCGCTCGCGCCATTGGATGGGACTCACGTCTCGGTAGTATCCAGGTCGGTAAAGTAGCCAACCTCACTGTCTTCGATCAGGACTTCACGGTCCGTGGGACCGTGGTTAACGGACACTACACACAACAGTGACATCATGACTGGCGGACAAATAGCAAACGTAGATCTTATCAAGCAGGTCAACAGTGCAGCCGTATATCGGCTCATCGACCTGCAAGGCCCCATCTCCCGGGTCAAGATTGCCGAGTTGAGTCAGCTGGCCCCGGCCAGCGTGACCAAGATAACCCGGCAACTGATCGAGCATGGCCTGATCAAGGAGACCTCGCCACAAGCCTCAACCGGCGGACGGCGAGCCATCTCCCTGACCACCATCAAACATCGCTTTCAGTTTGTCTCTGCCAAGCTGGGCCGCGGCTACCTGCAACTGAGTCTCTATGACCTCGATGGCAAGGAGCTCGACCAGCACGTCATTCAGGTGACCGAGATCGACCAGCAACCAGTGGTCGACATGCTGCTGCGGGAGATTGGCGCCTTCATCGATGCCAATAGCGAACGCAGCCGCAACCTCATCAGCATCGCGCTGACCATGCCGGGTCTGGTCAACCCGGAATCCGGTATGGTCATCTACACCCCCAAGTACCAGATCCGCAATCTGGGGCTGGCCAAGCTGCTTGAGAACCACTTCAATCTCCCCTGCTACGTGGGTAACGACACCCGTTCCCTCGCACTGGCCGAACACTTCTTTGGTGAGTCCCGCGACTGCATGGACTCCATTCTGGTGAGCGTTCACCAGGGGACGGGATCGGGGATCATCACCAAGGGGCAGGTGTTCCTCGGCCAGAACCGCAACGTCGGCGAGATCGGCCATATCCAGGTCGAGCCCCTCGGCAAGCGCTGTCACTGCGGCAACTTCGGCTGCCTCGAGACCATCGCCTCCAACGAGGCCATTGTCGACAAGGTGAAGGAGCTTATCAGCCGTGGCCACCAGAGCGCGCTGCAAGAGAAGCACATCACCATTCAGGAGGTGTGCAAAGCGGCACTGGCTGGCGATGAACTGGCCCGCAGCGTCATCGAGAACGTGGGTGAGCATCTGGGACGAGCGGTGGCGATTACGGTCAACCTGTTCAACCCGCAGAAGGTGCTGATCGCCGGCGAAATCACCGCCGCCGAAGAGATCCTCTTCCCGGCCATTCGCCGCTGTGTCGAGCATCAATCCCTGCCGAGCTTCCACCGTGGCCTGCCCATCGTGAAAGCCCGCTTCCAGAACCAGCCGACCTATGGCGGCTTTGCGCTGGTCAAGCGGGCCCTGCTGGAGGGAGATCTGCTGCAGATCATCATGGAGCAGAAGTAAGGCTCTGATCTTGCGAGATAACAAAACGGCAGCCAGTGGCTGCCGTTTTCTATTGTGTGCTTGCTGGCGGTTTAGCCCGCCCGACATGGCTTGAACAGATCCAGCTTGTTGTCGTAAACACGGGTCTGCACATCCATGATCCCCAGCATGGAGTGAAAGAGATTGTCATGGGAGAAGCGCTGGCTGCTCGCCTCAGCCGCCAGGCAACCCATATCCAGCTGGCGATCGGCCTGTAACTGGGGCGAGAACCAGGTCAGCAGCGGCACCCGGGTCTGATCATCCGGCGCAAACTTGTAGGGCGTGCCATGCAGATAGAGCCCCATAGCCCCGAGGGATTCGCCATGATCTGAGAGATAGACCAGTCCCACATTGTACTGGCTCTCCAGCGACTTGAGCTTGTCTATCAGCAGTCCCACCACCTTGTCGGTGTAGCGGATGGTGTTGTCATAGGTGTTGACCAGCTCTTCGTTACTGCAGTTTTCGATGTCGCTACGCGGACAGTCCGGCATAAAGACGCGCTCGCTGGCAGGGTAACGACGGAAATAGGTCGGGCCATGGCTGCCCATCAGGTGAAAGGCCACCAGCTTGTTGCCCTTCATACCGGCAATCTGCTGATCCAGCCCCTCCAGCAGTACCTCGTCATAGCAGGATTCCCCCTGGCAAAGCGCCGGGTAGGATTTGGGGAGGATCTCGATGGTCGGCACATTACGGCACACTCCTTTGCAACCTCCATCGTTCTCTTTCCACAATACCGAGACTCCTGCATGTTGCAGCACATCGAGCAGGCCATCACGGGAGTTGGCAAGCTGTTCATCGTAACCACGCCGCGTGAGGTTGGAGAACATGCAAGGTACCGAGACCGCGGTCGCCGTGCCACAGGAACGCACATCCTTAAAAGACACCACCCCCTGCTCTTTGGCCGTGAAGCTGTTGGTCGCCTTGCCATACCCGTTAAGGGAGTAGTTCTGGCTGCGCGCCGTCTCCCCGACCACCAGGAACATCAGGGTCGGCTTGCTTCCCCGTGCTACCACCCTGGCATCGGTCCCCAGGTGCTGGTAGGGGATCGGCGTGGCAAACAGCACATCCCGTCCATATTTGTAGAGGCCGTGCACATAGTTGGCGGGCACAATCTCTTTGGCCAGCGACTTGTTGTTGCGCCCGACCGAGGCGTAATCCTGATAGTAAAGTGCCGCGACGCCCCCGATAAACAGCAGAGAGATAGCTAGTGCACCAGCCCGCAACGCCACCCCCTGATACCAGCGGGCCGGATAGCGGATCCGCAGTGACCAGAGCACCAGAACAGGCAGCAGCCCGGTCAGCAGAAACCAGAGCGCAACCGAGCCATTCAAATAGGCACCCGCCTCACCACTGTTAGTCTCTACTATGTTTTGCATCATACCGGCGTCAAAGATGACGCCATATTTGAGCATGGCGTAACTGACGATGGAGCCGCTCAGGATCAATACGGTAAAAAAGGGTTTGAGCACAAACCGGAACGTGAAGGGAATAAACACGGCATTGAGTGCCGCAATCAGCACCAGCGGGATTGAGATGGCGAATCCGGCTTTGACGTGACTCAGCTCACTGAGCACCGAATAGAAGTGCAAAAGGATAGGCCAGTTAAGAACCAGCGCGAAAAAGAGCACAAGCAGCAGATTGGTCTGCAGCACACCGAGCGTTACACGCATACATCACTCCTAAATACCGGCCTGCAGAGCCGGTCAAGCAAACGAAAACAACGGAGCCAGCGTAGGAAGTAAAACTTAAGAGCGAATTAAGAGAGTTCTGATGCTCGTGCGCTTTATCACAGCGCGGATGGTTCCCGGTCTCCTTCATGGATTTTTAGTTGTCTATCCATCGGATTTTGCTAGCTTGTTGAGTAGGCATTCCAGAAATGCAGGTTAACCGATGGCACTGATCCAAGCCTCAATCGAACAGTTGCGGGTAGGCCACTATATCCATCTCCCCACCGGATGGACTAATCACCCGTTCATGTTCAATGCCTTCAAAATCAAAGATCAGCAGCAGCTGGACATCATCCGCCACCTAGATCTGAACCTGATGATGGTGGATCCGGACAAGAGCGATCTGCCTATCGAGCCGCTACTGCGTGGCGATATTCCTGATGCCGGACCCGATCTCGATGAGCTGGAATCCCTGATTGATGCAGGTCCACCCCCTTTTGACGAAAAAGCCTTTCGTCGCTCCATGCGCGCCGCCGACAAAGCCTTTGGCCAGTCCATGAGTGAGCTGCGCGATGCACTCGGGGCGCTCAACCTCAAACCGGACGAGGGGTTAGCCAACACCGCCCAGATCGTCCGCAACGCCGCCTTCACCCTCAGTCAGCACGAAGGCCCGCTCGGTCTCCACCTTATTCGTAGCCCCCACACCGATGTTCTGCTACAGCACAGCCTCAACGTAGCTTTCATTGCCATGCTGATGGCGCGCGAACTGGGGATGAACCCCATCGAATTGGAGGAGACCGGACTTGCAGGACTTATCCACGACATCGGAGAGCTGAAAATTCCGAGCCAGATCACCCAAAAGCGCGGGGAACTCAACAAGGCCGAGCAGAACTTTCTCAAGATGCATCCCCAGTACGGGCTGGAAATGCTGACCCAGCTCAACGCCTTTGAACCGAAAATCCGTCAGGTCGCCCATCTGCACCACGAGCGACTCGATGGCAGCGGTTATCCACTCGGGATCAAGGGCGGGGAGATCCCGCCATTAGCCCGGCTGATCGGACTGGTCGACTTCTACGATGAGCTGCTTCATCCGCGCAACAGCGGCACGCCGGCGGCGCCGAGTCAGGCCATCAGCCAGCTCTACAAGTTATCCCAGAAGAAGTTCGACCAGAATCTGGTCAAGTTACTGGTGAAGGTGCTGGGAGTATACCCGCCTGGCTCCTTGGTGAAACTCTCAGACGAGAGTATTGCGCTGGTGCTCTCTACCGAACCCACCATGCCCCTCAAGCCGAAGATCCTGCCCTATATCAAGGCCCAGCGGCCGGAAGCCGTCGCCATGATCGATCTGCGGGAAGATGAACGCACCATCACTGCTTTTATCAAACAGGAAGAGCTGGATGAGGGACAACGGCAGTTCTTTAACCTGACCCGCCGCTTCTGCTACTACTTTGCATTCTGAGTTATCCCCAGAAGCTGGGGATAACTCATTGGACAAACCGGAATAATTGCTCAAACCCCCATCAGAAGGTTGCCAACTGACCATGTATAAAAAACGCCCAGCCAAGGGGCCGGGCGGAGCATGCCACCTCCGTGTGGCGTATCCAGCGGATACATTCATGCTCCATCCATCAATATCAACCCGCTGCCGCTTACACAAATATCAATTTAACATGCTGATTTAATATGGTTTTATCTACTTTCTCTGGCAAACTGGCGGCCCGTTGCGCCCAGTTGGGCCAACAGAACAAGATCCTGATCACACTTATTCACGGGCTGAACATTTTTTCAGCTGGCTTATGAGGAGCGTTTTTTATGCAGTTGGTCCTCTCCTTGCTGCAACAGATGAGCGTCAGCCTGGTGATCGCCTATCTCTTCTCGAAAAGCCCGCTGCTGCGCCCGCTTGCCAACTATTCCGTGAGACTACCTCACAAGATACTGATATACATCATCTTTTCCAGCTTTTGCATCCTCGGTACCTATGTGGGCCTCGATATCGACGATGCCATCGCCAACACCCGGGCGGTCGGCGCCGTCTTGGGGGGATTATTGGGGGGGCCGCTGGTGGGCTTTCTGGTGGGGCTGACCGGCGGCCTGCACCGCTATACGCTGGGAGGATTTACCGATCTCGCCTGCGCCATCTCCACCACCTGCGAGGGGTTGCTCGGGGGCATAGTGCACTGGCGACTGATGCGCTCGGGACGAACGGATACCCTGTTTGAACCACGCATCGCCTTCTTTACCACTCTCTATGCCGAGATCATGCAGATGGTGATCATTCTGCTGGTGGCGACCCCGTTCGACAAATCCCTGCTGCTGGTGCGCACCATCGCCACCCCGATGATTCTGGCCAACTCCTGCGGCGCGGCGCTCTTTATCAGCATGATCCGCGACCAGCAGCGGATGTATGAGAAGTTCTCCCGGGTCTTCTCCGCCAAGGCGCTCAATATCGCCAACCGCACAGTGGGGATCATGAGTCAGGGCTTTACCCCGGAGGCGAGCAACAAGATTGCCCGCATCATTCAGGAGGAGACCGGCGTTGGGGCGGTCGCTATCACGGACACCGAGCAGATCCTCGCCTTTATCGGCACCGGCGAAGATCATCATCTGCCGGGCACTCCTATCGCATCAGCCATCACCATGCAGGCCATCGCCCAAAACAAGGTGCTGTTTGCCGATGGCAACAGCCAACCCTATCGCTGCAGCCTCTCCCCCGCATGCCAGCTGGGTTCGGTGCTGGTGATCCCGCTGCAGGGGGACAAAGGAGTGATCGGCACCATCAAGCTCTACGAACCGAAGAAGCGGCTGTTTCTCAAGATCAACCACACCCTGGGGGAAGGGATTGCCAACCTGCTGTCACAGCAGTTGCTGGCCGGTCGGCTGGAGCAGCATCAGCGGCTGCTGGTGCAGTCCGAGTTGAAACTTATCCAGGCCCAGATCAACCCCCACTTTCTGTTCAACACCCTCAACACCATCAGTGCCATCACCCGGCGCGATCCGGACAAGGCGCGAGACCTTCTGCTGCACCTGTCGCTGTTCTTTCGCAAGAACCTCAAGCGCCAAAGCGGCCTTGCGACCCTGCAGGAAGAACAGGAGCACTGCCAATCCTATCTGGAGATCGAGCTTGCCCGCTTTGGCGATCGGCTGACTGTGATAAACGAGATCCCGCCCCATCTGGCCACACTGCGACTGCCCAGCTTCACCCTGCAACCGTTGATCGAGAATGCCATCAAGCACGGCATCTCGACCCTGCTGGAGCAAGGGCGCATTCGCCTCTGGACTGATGAGCATCCCACCAGCGTCACCATCCATGTGGAAGATGATGCAGGCACCTGGCAAGCGCACCCCGCTGGCGACGGCCTGGGCATGACCATTGTCGATCGGCGACTGAAAAGCGCCTTTGGCGAGCGCTATGGCGTGACTATTGCCTGCGAGCCTGAGCAGTGGACCCGGGTCTCGTTCACCATCCCCAAGGAGCAACCATGATCCGCACCCTGATTGTCGATGACGAACACTACGC
Source organism: Aeromonas sp. 604282 (assembly GCF_049170575.1). NCBI lineage: Bacteria > Pseudomonadati > Pseudomonadota > Gammaproteobacteria > Aeromonadales > Aeromonadaceae > Aeromonas > Aeromonas sp. 604282. The sequence continues at coordinate 37,019 of NZ_JAAKMV010000013.1, forward strand.
CCGCGAAGAGCTGAGGCAACAGCTGGCCTGCGATCCTGCCATCGAGATCGTGGGGGAAGCGGCCAACGCCATCGAGGCGCTGCCGCTTATTCAGCGCCTCAAGCCTGATGTGGTGTTCCTCGATATTCAGATGCCCAAGCTGAGCGGCATGGAGCTGGTCGCCATGGTCGACCCCCTGCCCCGGATCGTCTTTGTCACCGCCTTTGACGAATATGCCATTCAGGCTTTTGAAGAGAACGCCTTCGACTACCTGCTCAAGCCGGTGGAGCCAGCCCGGCTCGCCAAGACCCTCGCTCGCCTCAAGCAGGATATCTCCCCGCAGCCCATCGAGCGGCTGGCCCCGACTATCGAACATATTCCGGGCTATCTGCACAATCGGGTCAGGCTGCTGCCCATCGCGCAAGTGGAGTATGCCTTCTCCGATCTGGGCGGGGTCCATGTGGCCTGTCAGGGCGAGCTGTTCCACACCCAGCTCACCCTCAAATCGCTGGAAGAAAAGAGCCCGCTGCTGCGCTGCCACCGCCAGTATCTGGTCTCCCCCAACGCCATCTTCGAGATCCGGCTGCTTGATAACCAGCTGGCAGAGATTGTCACCCCGAGCGGCGCCCGGGTGCCGGTCAGTCGTCGCTATCTCAAGGAGCTCAAAGATCAGCTGGGGCTGGACTGAGCCGCGGAGTGTGCGCCTGATCACAGCCGCCGACCGCTCGGCGCGCCAAAGCGCCGCTCGGGGAGTTTCACCTGCCAGACAGGCGTAACCGTTTTAGACTCGCTCTGCACACTAAAAAATAACAATGCAGGAGCGTAGCAATGATCTGGTTCTTCCTCTGTGTCGGCTTACTTGTGGCCGGCTACTTCATATACGGCAAATTCATCGAACGGATATTCAGCCCGAAACCCGAGCTGAAAACCCCCGCCATCACCATGGCTGACGGGGTGGACTATGTCCCGATGTCGGACAAGAAAGTCTATCTGGTTCAACTGCTCAACATCGCAGGTGTCGGCCCCATCTTCGGCCCCATCCTGGGTGCCCTCTACGGCCCGGTCGCCATGCTCTGGATCGTCTTTGGCTGCATCTTCGCCGGTGCGGTACATGACTACTTCTCCGGCATGCTGTCGGTACGCGCCAAGGGTGCCTCGGTGCCAACCGTGGTCGGTGAGCATCTGGGCACCGCCGCCAAGCACTTCATGAACCTGTTTGCCGTGGTGCTGCTGATGCTGGTGGGCGTGGTATTCGTGCTGAGCCCGGCAGGGCTGCTCGCCAACCTCACCTCCACCGATCTGGTCTACTGGATCGTGGCAATCTTTGCCTACTACATCCTCGCGACCATAGTCCCCATCGACAAGATCATCGGCCGCTTCTACCCCATCTTCGGCGCCCTGCTGGTCTTCATGTCGGTCGGCCTCATCGTTGGCCTGATCGCCTCCGGCAAAGGCTTCTACAACACCGGGATGGACTTCTCCAACCTGCACCCGACCGAACTGCCACTGTGGCCGCTGCTCTTCATCACCATCGCCTGTGGCGCGGTATCCGGCTTCCACGCCACCCAGTCACCGCTGATGGCGCGCTGCATGCAGAACGAAAAATCCGGCCGCTTCATTTTCTACGGTGCAATGATCGGTGAAGGGATCATCGCCCTTATCTGGTGCACCCTGGGTCTCTCCTTCTACGACAGCACCGAAGCGCTCAACGCTACCATGGCCAACGGCGGTCCGGCAGCCGTGGTGCACGAAGTCTCCACCAGCCTGCTCGGCACCGTGGGCGGCATTCTGGCCATCCTCGGCGTGGTGATCCTGCCCATCACCTCTGGTGACACCGCGTTTCGCAGTGCTCGCCTGATCGTGGCGGACTTCCTGAAGATGACCCAGAAACCGCTGGCCAAGCGTCTGCTGATCGCCATCCCCATGTTTATCCTTGGCTTCATCATCTCCAAGGCTGAGTTCGGGGTGATCTGGCGCTACTTCGGCTGGGCCAACCAGACCACCGCCGTCATCATGTTGTGGGCTGCGGCTGCCTACCTCATCAAAGAGGGCAAGCTGCACTGGATCTGCACCATTCCCGCCATGTTCATGACTGCTGTCGTGATCACCTATCTGGCCAACGCCCCCATCGGGTTCGGGCTGGAGATGGGGACCTCCACCATCATCGGCCTGACTGCAACGGCGGCCATTACCGTGGCCTTCCTGATGAAGTTCCGCCAGCCCTTAGTCAGCAGTACCAGCGAAGGGTAAAAACAGCAAAAAATGCAGCGAAAGCAGCACAAAAAGGCGCCTGATGGCGCCTTTTTTAATGACAAAAAGACTAATAAGACAACTATTGGACGGCTTCAGCTTCAATACAGCGAATAGCTTTAAGATTCCGGGCGAACTGACGATAAATGTGTGATTCTTAATTGCTTTAGTGCTTGTTGGAACCAATGATTAAGCTGTGCGTCATGCCAGTGGAGGTTATAAATGGCCCTTGATTATTTTGCACTTGGTCTGCTCGTCTTTGTCGGGCTGGTCATTTTTTATGGCGTCATCGTTATCCACGATATTCCTTACGAGATTGCCAAACATCGGAATCACCCTCATCAGGATGCCATTCACGTGGCAGGTTGGGTCAGCCTGTTTACCCTGCATGTGCTGTGGCCCTTCCTCTGGATCTGGGCAACCATCTATCGCCCCGATCGCGGCTGGGGCTTTAGCCAGCGGCTGCAAAAAGATGAAGAGGAGCTGGCGGCCCTCAAGCAGGAGTTGGCGGACCTGAAGAGCCGTATCAACACTATCGAACAGAGCGAGCAACAGGGATAAACCATGGACCTGCTACTGATCCTGACCTACACGGCGCTGTGTGTCGCCATATTCAAAATCTTCCGCATCCCGCTCAACAAGTGGACCGTCCCCACCGCAGCACTGGGTGGCGTGTTGCTCATCGGCACCCTGATCATGCTGATGAACTACAACCACCCCTACTCAGAGATGGCGCGCAACTACTACGTCTCCACCCCCATAGTGCCGCTGGTCAAGGGCCGAGTGGTCGAGGTGCCGGTACAAGCCAACCAGCCGGTGAAAAAAGGCGACGTGCTGTTTCGCCTTGATGATGAGCCGTTCCGTCTGAAAGTGGATAGCCTCACCGCACGGGTCGAATCCAACCGCGAGCACCTCAAGTCCATCGAGGCAAGACTGCGCTCAGCCAGACTGGATCGAGATCGTGCCAGCGACCTGATGCGCCGTGGCGTGGGCAAGCAGCGTGACCTCGACGTCACCCAGGCCAACGTGGACGACATCGTGGCCCAGATTGACCAGCAGAAAGCCACCCTGAACGATCTGCAGGCCCAGCTGATGGAAGCCAAGTACCAGCAGTCCCAAACCGTGGTCTATGCCCCGAGTGATGGCCATGTGGTGCAGCTGGCCCTTCGCCCCGGCATGATCGCCACCCCCTTCATGTATCGTCCGGTGATGACCTTCATCCACAAGGATGACACCGCCTACGTCGGCTGGTTCTGGCAGAACAGCATGCAGCGACTGGCGGTGGGTGATGAGGCCGAAGTGGTGATCGATGGCGTACCCGGCAAAATCTTCAAAGGCAAGGTGACCGCCGTGGTTCCGGCCATTGCCGCCGGTAACGTGCAGGCCAACGCCGGTCTGCTGGATCAAACCACGGCGGTGCGCCCGGGTCGTCTGCCGGTGGTTATCTCCATCACCGACCCCGAGTGGGCCAAGTATCAGGTAATAGCAGGCTCCAGCGGGCAGGCTGCCATCTATACCCACTACTTCCACCATGTATCTGTGATGCGCAAAGTACTGCTGCGCATGGCAAGCTGGATGAACTACATCTTCCCGTTCCATTGATCAGCACCCAAGCACCCTGCGGGTCGGCATCATGCCGGCCCGCTGTTTTTGTGGCGGCAAGCACCCTATAATGGCGCTACCCTGCGCCGTACCATGCCAAAACGCCACGCCCTCATGTTTGTTCTCAGACCCTATCAGACCGACGCCGTCAACGCCGTGATCAGCCACTTTCGCAAACACCCGGATCCCGCCGTGGTGGTACTGCCCACCGGGGCCGGCAAGAGTCTGGTGATCGCCGAGCTGGCCCGCAAGGCGCGTGGTCGGGTGCTGGTGCTGGCCCACGTCAAGGAGCTGGTGGAGCAGAACCATGCCAAGTACGAGGCGTGGGGGCTCAAGGCCGATATCTTCGCTGCCGGTCTGGATCGCAAGGAGGCGAGCGCCCAGGTGGTGTTCGGCTCGGTGCAGTCGGTTGCCCGCAATCTGGATGCCTTTGACGGAGCGTTTTCGCTGCTGATCATCGATGAGTGCCATCGGGTCTCGCTCGATGATGACAGCCAGTACCATCAGGTGATCGACCACCTCAAGGCCGCCAATCCGGCCCTCAAGATCCTCGGTCTCACCGCCACTCCCTATCGGCTCGGGCTGGGCTGGATCTACCGGCGCCACTATCACGGCATGGTCAAGAGCCACGGCGAGCGGCTGTTTGGCGACTGCGTGTTCGAGCTGCCCTTGCGTTTTATGGTCAAAAACGGCTACCTGACCCCACCGCGCATGGTGGATGCTCCCATAGTCCACTACGACTTCAGCAAGCTGGTGGCGCGGGAGAACGGCCTCTTCAGCGAGGCAGATCTCAACGGCGAGCTCAAGCGGCAGGAGCGGGTCACCCCCCATATCCTAAGTCAGGTGCTGGAGTATGCCGCCGACCGGCAGGGGGTGATGATCTTCGCCGCCACCGTCGAACACGCCCGTGAAATTCACGGCCTGCTTGGCGCCCGAGGCCAGCAGGCAGCCCTTATCACCGGCGAAACGCCGGGGCCGGAGCGCGATGCCCTCATCAACGCCTTCAAGGCGCGCGAGCTCAAGTTTCTGGTCAACGTGGCGGTGCTCACCACCGGCTTCGACGCCCCCCATGTCGATCTTATCGTGATGCTCAGACCTACCGAGTCGGTCTCCCTCTATCAGCAGATCGTCGGGCGGGGCCTGCGCCTCTCGCCGGGCAAGACCGATTGTCTGGTGCTCGACTATGCGGGCAACAATTTCAACCTGTTCGCCCCCGAGGTGGGGGAGCCCCGCCCCCACGCCGGTACCGAGCCGGTACAGGTGCCCTGCCCCGCCTGCGGTTTTGCCAACACCTTCTGGGGCAAGACCGACGAGGATGGCAAGGTGATCGAGCACTACGGCCGCCGCTGTCAGGGGCTGTTTGAAGATGAAGAGGGCAACCGCGAAGAGTGCGACTACCGCTTTCGCGCCAAGATCTGCCCCGGCTGTGGCGCGGAGAACGACATCGCCGCCCGCCGCTGCCAGAGCTGCGATCAGCTGCTGGTGGACCCTGACGACAAGCTCAAAGAGGCGCTCAATCTCAAGGATTGCATGGTGATCCGCTGTGCGGGGCTAACCCTCACCGCAGGGCGCGGCAAACAGGGGGAGCGGCTGGAGGTGACCTACCACGATGAGGATGGTCTCACCCTCAGTGAATACTTCGGATTTCACTCCCCGGGCGCACGGCGCTTGTTTCAACAGCACTTTGTGCGTCATCATTGGCCCGCCCCGGGGCTGGAGCCCGAATTTGCCACCCTGGCGAGCGTGCTGGCCGCGCAAAGCCAGTTCCGTCATCCGGATTTTGTCATCGCCCGCAAATCGGGTCGCTTCTGGCAGATAAAAGAGAAAATTTTTGATTATGAGGGTCGCTATCGTACCGCCAACTCGATGGCATGATGGCGACCGGCATACATGGCATGAATTGCGTTACCCCCCGTCGATCCCGCATCGACGGGTTGAATTGTCAGGGTCGGCACCACTGCCGTGCCCTTCGTCACGTTAGAGGATGTTATGCAGCGGCTGTTGATTGGTTTTTGTGCTCTCTTTTCTTCTCTGGCGGCTCATGCCGCCCCGCTGACGCCCCCTCAGGGTGGCCAGTACGCCATCATGGTGCAGGGCAATAACGGCGTCGAGTTTGCCCGCCACGCCGATCAGATGATCGCCCCCGCCTCCACCATGAAGGTGCTCACCGCGCTGGCGGCCCGCCTCGAGCTGGGTGCCGACTTCCGCTTCGCCACCGACATTCAGGCCCAGCCGGGCGCCAAACAGGGTGACACCATCAACGGCGATATCTGGATCAACTTCGTCGGCGACCCCACCCTCTCCCGCATGGATCTGCTGGCCCTGTTCAAACAGCTCGGCGTCACCAGCATCAAGGGCAATGTCTACGTCAACACCGGCGCCTACAACGGCTACGAGCGCGGCAACGGCTGGTCGTGGGGGGATCAGACCCTCTGCTTCGCAGCGCCCGTCTCCTCGGTCATCATCGACAAGAACTGCGCCTACGGCACCATCACTGCCACCCAGATTGGCAAACCGGCGGTCGGCAACGTGGCCACCGGCGTCCCCATCGGCATCGGTGCCGACAACGTGGAGGTGATGAGCTATGGCGACATGGCGCGCCAGTTCTGCGCACTGGAAGTGGACATGGCCAAGGGCAACTTCTACGAGCTCAAGGGCTGCATCACCCCGAACAAGGAGCCGCAGGGGCTGCGTTTCGCCATTCACGACGTGGAAGCCTGGGGCTGGGACAACATCCGCTGGGCGATGAACCGTGCCGGTATCAAGCATGATGGCCTGCTGCGGGTCACCCACAAGGCCCCTGAAGGGGCTGAGACCCTCGGCACCCACTACTCGGTCTCCCTGCCAGTGATGCTCGCCAAGATGCTGAAGAAATCGGACAACCTCTATGCCGATACCTTCCTCAAAACCGTGGGCCGTCACTACTACAACAAGCCGGGCAGCTATCGCAGCGGCACCATGGCGGTGCGCGCCATCCTGACCAAGAACGGCATCGATCTGGGCAATGCCACCCTGGCCGATGGCTCCGGTCTCTCCGCTCACAATCTCATCAGCGCCCGTCAGATGATGTCGGTGCTGAACTTCATCCAGAAAAATGATGCCGAGCTTGGCCTGATCAAGCTGCTGCCAAGCTCTCAGGTGGATGGCACCCTGGCGTGGCGCCGCAGCGTCACCGCCCCCATGATGAAGAACAAGGTCCACGCCAAGACGGGAACCATCACCGGCACCTCCAATCTGGTGGGTTTTATCGACACGGCAGGTGGCCAGCGCAAGGCGTTCGTGATGTTCCAGCGCGGCCTGTCCCAAGATCCGGCCACCCATGAGCGCTACCGTGCCAGCAAGGCGCCGTGGCCCTGGACTGTATTCGAGAAGGGGGTGCTGGAGAGCATCTATCAGCAGCAGCCGATCCAGATCGCCGATGAGAGCTGAGCCAATAGGCCCACTCGAATCACGGTATCGATAATTTCGGCTTCAAGTCGCCACGAGGCAGGGCTATGCTGTTGCCTGCCTCATATCAACGGCCATACAAAAACGGCTTAAAAAACGGAGAGAAAATATGTTTGCAGTGATTTTTGGTCGCCCGGGTTGCCCCTACTGTGTCCGTGCCGTACAGATCGCCGAGCAGCTGACCGAACAGCGCGATGACTTCAAATTCCGCTACGTGGATATCCATGCCGAAGGCATCACCAAAGAAGATCTGGCCAAGAGCGCCGGCAAGCCGGTCAATACCGTGCCGCAGATCTTCCTGGATGAGCAGCACATCGGTGGCTGCACCGATTTCGAAGCCTACGCCAAAGCGAATCTGGGTCTCTACCAGTAATGCCAGCGGGTCATCCCGAGCGGGTTGACCGCCAGTGCGTATAAAAAATCCGGCGCTATCAGGCGCCGGATTTTTTTATGGGCAACACGCACACATCATTCCCGATCAGGGAGTCACAGACTGGGGTCAGGGAGTCACAGACTGGGCGGCAAAGCGCGCAATGATGGGGTTGTGATCCGAACTGTCGGTCGCCGGTGAACTCACCTCAACCAGGTCCAGATTGCGGTAGTAGAGGTGATCCAGCGGGCGGCCGAAGGCGGTGCGGCGCAAGTCAGGCACCGGCACGGCCTCTTGCAGGCCCAGCTCGTCCACCAATTTGCTTAACCAGAACTGACGTTTGTCGCTCCAGGTGTTGAAATCACCGGCCAGAATAACCGGCCCCTGATGGCGGCGCACCAAGGCAGTCAAATCGTTGAGCTGCTCGCGGAATGTGGCCATCCCCAGCTCGAAATTGACCGCATGGATATTGATGACCATCACGCCGTCAGGATCGCCCTGCAGCGGATAGAGGCTCACCAGCCCGGATTTGGGGATGCGCAGCAAAGGCTCGGGAGAGCGCACGCCACAGACGAACGCCTGCGGAGTCTTGGCCACCGTCATCACCCCGAACGACACGCCGCCCTGGGTGAAGGCTTGCAGCTGTTGCCAATGGAAATCACCGGCGCGCAGCCAGTCGAGCATATCGGGACGAGTGGCCGACTCTTGCAGCAGCACCAGATCCTGCCCCTTGGCGTAACTGTCCATCCCTTCGCGCCAGTTCTTGCGCTGGCCCTTGTAGAGATTCCACACCGTCACCCCGAATTCACGGGGCAGCGCCGTGGTCGCCAACGCTACCAGCGGCGGACGCTGGCAGTCGAGTCCCGGCACAATCCCTTGAGCTGTGACCAGATGGTTCTGATCCGGCACCTCAAAACAGCCTACCAACCCCAAGGTCAGCAGGGAGGTGCCAAGAATGCGATAACTATTTTTCATTGGCTAACAACCGCCCGCCTTTGCTTTTTGTTGCGACCATCACAAACGTCATCCACGCCGACTAAGCTGATAGTCCCTGTTCCACCCAACCAGAAGGACGCTGTCTCATGGCGAAAGAACTTCGGTACAACGTGACGTTTTATGATCAACAAGGAAATTGTCATCAAGTGGAGCTGTCCACCGTCTATCAGATAAGACGGGATCCTCAATGCGATCTCTGCCTGTTCGACACCCTGCAATATGTGGGCTCGGAAGAGATGCTGGAACGCATGATACGGCAAAAAACCGGGCTTGAGCAGGAAATATCCATCATCAATGCCCGGCTGATTTAATCAGGCACTCACCGGAACCGGGCGGGATTTGCCCTGTTCGTCGATGGCGACATAGGTGAAGATCCCCTCGGTCACACAGTAACGCTGGGCATCGTTCTCCCGCAGTACCGGCTTGACCCACACCTCCAGCTTGAGCTTCATGGAGCTGCGGCCGATCTTCATGCAGCGGCCGTAGCAGCAGACCACATCACCCACCTTGACCGGACTGTGGAAGGTCATGCCTTCGACGGATACGGTACAAATACGTCCTTTTGCCAGCTCCTTGGCCATAATGCCCCCACCTATATCCATCTGGGACATGATCCAGCCACCAAAGATGTCGCCATTGGGGTTGGTATCGGCTGGCATTGCCAGGGTTCTCAGCAACAACTCCCCATCGGGGTGACGTTTTGTATCTACCATCATTACCGCCTCTCTCTCATGGATGGCGGCATGATAGGGGGCGATCACCCCCTTGGCAAACCTCAATTGCCCGAGGCGGCGAGCTCGGCAAACCAGTGAGCCGGATCGGGCCAGCGATAGTTGAATCCCATCTGCTGGCAAATCAGCTGACCGTCGATGGGCTGAAATTCACCGGCAGGCTCGATAAAGACCGGAACTGGCAGCCCCTGCTGACGCGCCGCAAAGGGGTAGAACTGCTCGCGGCGCGGATGCACCGGCGCGCTCAGGTTGAAAACATCCCCATCCTTGCCCCGCTCCAGCAGCAAGATGCAGGCTGCCACCACATCATCCAGATGAACCAGATTGACCGACTGGGCGCCGCCATCCAGGGTCTTACCTGCGAGGAAACGGCCGGGATGGCGATCCGGGCCATAAAGGCCGGAGGGGCGCACTATCATCACCGCCTCGAAACCGGCCGCCAGCACCGCCTGCTCCGCCGCCAGCATCCGCTCGCCACGGGCATGGCGGGGTTGGGGTTCTTCCCCCTCCTGCTGCCCTGCGCCCCACACCGAAGTGGCGCTGACAAACAGTACCCGCCGGGTGCCACTCGCCTTGGCCAATGCGCAGGCCTTGGCCACCGCCTGCGGGTAGTCATCGGTCTTGCTCGGCGGTACGCAGATAACCAGCGATTCGCAGGGGATGGGCCACGGCGCTTTTTGATCAGCGATGGGCATCTCGGCAGAGCCCATATTGGCAGAGATGGTCAGCGGATAGGCGTTGATCCCCTCCCCCTGCAAACGGGCCGCCTTCTCGGGGCTGCTGACCGTCACCGCCACCTGCTTGCCTGCCGCCAGCAGGGCCCGCGCCAGCGGCAGCCCGAGCCACCCCGCTCCCAGAATGCCGATCGTCCCGGCGATATGTTGCTCTGTCATCGTCCCTTCTCCTGCTTGACGCTATGTGCCCCGCAGCTTACCTGCCGTTACATAAAAAGAAAAACACAATAGGTACGAAATACTGACGGAATATATGGCACCTCTGAGAATGAAACTGCAATGTAAAAACACATAACGTAAAATAAAATAGAACCGACAAAACATACATTTACAGGCCAATCATTCCATCAAAGCCGCTTAACAATAAAAACTGCTAAGTTATCTAAGTGCAACCGTGATATTTTTATAATGACTTAAGCTTTTTCCTAACCACCTTCAATTCATTATTTGCAATTTCCAACCAAGACGGTGAAGATATTGCCGAATTTTGATAGATATAGTTTAAGTATTTTAAAACCTGCTCCGGCCCATTTAAAGCACTAATCTTGTATAGTTTTACGGCATAACTAACCCTATCTAACTCCATATTATTTATGGACAAGCTAGATTGCATATGCATTACAATATTTCTCTCATCTACAATATCGGCAACAGCATTTCTTAAAGTGCTATGAGTTTTAAGAGGCTGGACATTGAAGATCTGTGGAGCGAGTTGGAAAATTTTCGGCCTAATAGGTATTGATGGATCAGATGCAATTTTGTCAGCTGCAATAATTCTATCCGGCTTGCCAGGTCGCTCTAGTTTCAGTTGTGAAACCTTGCCATTTTCTGTTCCGTATAAAATAAATGACTTGTTAACCCATGATTCTATAGCTCCGATTGAAAATGTGATAGCTGCCATTGCTTGCTGACACATTGCGAAAAATAATTTCATATTTTCTCCCGAAGAGTCCACTTCAGGCAATTTGTCAAAATTTGACTTTTGTACTTTAATACCTTTCTTTAATATTTCTGCTTTTACAGCCGCATCAAGAGAATTGAAAAACATAAGAGCTTCGAACTCTGGAGGTGGAACTCGCATATTGTAGCCATTAAAGCAACCTTGAGAGGATAGAACCGTAATCTTACTTCCCCCTTCAGCCAACTGCCCATTGGGTAATATCACGTCATGTGCCAATGATATATTCTTATCTTCTAATAAATGTTCCATTTTTACCTTGCGTGATAATGTTAAGCTTTCCGGTTTTAAGTTAAAGAATTAATGTAATGGTCTGTTTTTTCCGCATATATCCTGCCCAGCTTCCTCTAACATATCAACACATCATTTTTGATTTCACCAACACAACGCCTGTAGTTGCTATCAGATAGTGAGGAGTGACATCCAATAGTCTCCCGAGACAATAAGCGGGCCAGTGGCCCGCTTCGTTTTATGCAGATTTAACCCAATCCTCACACCGGCGGATGGAAATGGCTAGCCTCGCGGGTGGCCATTTCCTCGTAGGTGGCCCACTTCTGCCACGCCACTTGTTGCGCCACCTGCATCAGCCGCTCGGCCTCCTCCGGATGGCTCTGGGCCAGCACCCGATAACGGGTCTCCTCCTGCCGATATTCAGCGAGGGGGATGGAGGGGCGCAGGCTGTCGAGGCTGAAAGGGTTCTGCCCCGATCTACGCAATACCGGGTTGTAGCGCATCAACGGCCAGTGACCGGAGGCCACGGCCCGTTTTTGCTGGGTCAAGCCAAACTCCATATCGATACCGTGGGCGATGCAGTGGCTGTAGGCGATGATAAGCGACGGGCCCGGATAGGCCTCCGCCTCACGCAAGGCCTGCAGCGCCTGCTGCGGGTTGGCACCAAAGGCGATACGGGCAACATAGACATTGCCGTAGGAGATGGCCTGCAACGCCACATCCTTCTTGGCCAGCGTCTTGCCCCCCGCCGCGAACTTGGCGACGGCGCCGAGCGGGGTCGATTTCGACATCTGGCCGCCGGTGTTGGAGTAGACCTCGGTATCCATCACCAGCACGTTTACATCGCGGCCGGAGGCGAGCACATGATCGAGCCCCGATGAGCCGATGTCATAGGCCCAGCCATCGCCGCCGATAATCCAGACCGAGCGGCGCACCAGCTGATCAATAAGCGACAGCAGCTCGCGGGCCTTGCCGGATTTCACCTCCTCCAGCCGCTCGCGCACTTGCGCGACCCGGGTGCGCTGGGCACGGATCTCCGACTCCAGCCGCTGCGGGGCGCTAATCAGGGTATCGACCAGCTCTGCGCCCAGCTCCCCCTTCATCGCCTGCAAGGCCGCCACCGCCTGACCGTGATGCTGATCGGCGGTGAGACGAAAACCAAAGCCAAACTCGGCGTTGTCCTCAAACAATGAGTTCGACCAGGCTGGCCCCTTCCCTTCGCAATTCTTGGCCCACGGCGTGGTCGGCAGGTTGCCACCATAGATGGAGGAGCAACCGGTAGCGTTGGCTACCAGCATGCGATCGCCAAACAGCTGGGTCAGCAGCTTGAGATAGGGGGTCTCGCCACAGCCGGCGCAGGCACCGGAGAACTCGAACAGGGGTTCGAGGAACTGGGCACCGCGCACGGTGGAGAAATCCACCCGCTCGCGGGCAGGCCAGGGCAGGCTCTCGAACCAGCGCAGCGCCTGTTTCTGGCCAGCCAGATGCGGTGCCTTGTTCATCATGGTGATGGCGCGCTCGCCTTCAAAGTTTTCATCGGCCCCGGCCCGCACCGGACAGGCCTGCACGCACTGGCCGCAGCCGGTGCAATCTTCCGGATAGAGCTGCAGGGTGTAGCGGCTGTCGGGGAAGCCCTTGGCGGTGACGGGCACCGATTGGGCCGCCTCGGGGGCGGTCGCCAGCCAGTCCTGATGGTAGAACTTGGCCCGCAGCGCCGCGTGGGGACAGACAAAGACGCAGTTGCCGCACTGGATGCAGATATCGGAGTGCCAGATGGGGATCTCGCGGGCGATATCCCGCTTCTCGAAGCGGCTGGTGGCAGTGGGGTAAGTGCCATCCACCGGCAGCATGGAGACGGGGATCAAATCGCCGCGCCCTGCCAGCATCTCGCCGGTGACCCGCTGGACAAACTCGCTGCCACCCGGTGCCAATGGCAGCGGATAGTCGCTGATCTGCTCCTCACCGGCCGGGATGACCACCTGATGGAGATGAGCCAAGGTGTCATCCACCGCCGCGAAGTTGCGCTCGACCACCTCGGGCCCCTTGCGGGCATAGCTCTTCTCGATGCTCTCCTTGATCAGCGCAATCGCCTCATCCCGCGGCAAGATGCCAGCCAGCGCGAAGAAACAGGTCTGCATAATGGTGTTGATGCGATTGCCCATGCCGTTGCGCTCGGCCACCCGATCCCCATCGATGCAGTAGAGGCGGATATCGAGGGCGCGGATGCGGGCACGCAGCCGCTCGGGCAGCTCGGCCCAGACCTGCTCAGGCTCATAGGGAGCATTGAGCAGCAGGGTCGCCCCTTCGGCGGCATGTTCCAGCAGGTCTACCGACTCGACAAACCCCCACTGGTGGCAGCCGATAAAGCTCGCCTGCTCGATAAGCCAGGGGGCGTCGATGGGCTCGGGGCCAAAGCGCAGGTGGGAGACGGTGCGCGAGCCCGACTTCTTGGAGTCGTAGACGAAGTAGCCTTGGGCGTGGAAGCCCTCCAGCTCGCCAATGATCTTGATGCTGTTCTTGTTGGCACCCACCGTACCGTCGGCACCGAGGCCGAAGAAGAGCGCCCGCACCCGGCTGGCGGGCTCCAGATCGCCGATGGGGTGCCAAGCCAGACTGAGGCCCGACACGTCATCGACAATCCCCACGGTAAAGCGCGGGCGCGGCGCATCGGATGCCAGCTCCTCGAATACCGACGCGCACATGGCGGGGGTGAACTCCTTGGAAGAGAGGCCATAGCGACCACCACTGAGCCAGGGCAGCCGCTTGATAAGGCCGCGCTGCAAACCGTCGATAAGGGCGCTCTGCACATCCAGCAGCAGCGGCTCGCCACCCGCCCCCGGCTCCTTGGTGCGATCCAGCACCGCCATGCGCCGCACGCTGGCGGGCAGCGCATCAAGCAGCGCCTGTACCGGGAAGGGGCGATAGAGGCGCACAACCAAGACCCCGGTCTTGCGATCCTGTTGGTTGAGCCAATCCACTGTGGTGCGGACGGTAGCCGCCCCCGAGCCCATCAGTACGATCACATCGGTGGCATCCGGTGCACCGTGGTATTCCACCAGCCGGTAGTGACGACCGGTCAGCTCGCCGAGGTTGTCCATGCACTGCTGCACCCGCGCCGGTACCGCTTCGTAGAAGGGGTTGACGCTCTCGCGGGATTGGAAATAGGTATCCGGGTTCTGGGCGGTGCCACGCATCACCGGATGATCCGGGTTCAGCGCCCGGGCACGGTGGGCGCGTACCCAGTCGTTGTCGATAAGGGCGCGAATTTCATCCCGATGCAGGGCGGTGATCTTGTTCACCTCGTGGGAGGTGCGAAAGCCGTCGAAGAAGTGGATAAAGGGCACCCGGCACTGCAGGGTGACGCTGTGAGCGACCAAGGCCAGGTCCTGCGCCTCCTGCACCGAGCCGGAGGCAAGCATGGCAAAGCCGGTGCTGCGCGCCGCCATCACATCCTGATGGTCACCAAAAATCGACAACCCCTGCGCCGCCAGCGAGCGGGCCGCCACATGGAACACCGCCGAGGTCAATTCACCGGCGATCTTGTACATGTTGGGCAGCATCAGCATCAGCCCCTGACTGGCGGTGAAGGTGGTGGCGAGCGCCCCCGCCTGCAGGGCACCGTGTACCGTACCGGCAGCCCCCCCTTCACTCTGCATCTCCACTACGGTGGGGATGTTGCCCCACAGGTTGGTCTGCCCCTCCGCCGCCCAGGCATCGGCCAGTTCGGCCATGGTCGAGCTCGGGGTAATGGGGTAGATGGCACACACTTCGCTCAGCTGGTACGCCACCCGGGCCGCGGCTTCGTTGCCGTCGACCATGATCAGTTCATGTTTCATTGGGACTCCTCCGGTTGGCGCAGCTCGATGGCGTGACAAGGGCACTGGTCGTGACAGGCACCGCAGCCGGTGCAACGCTCGGCATCCACCTGATAGCCCTTACCCGGCCCCAGCTTGGCGATGGCCTGCTCGGGGCAGCTGCCATAGCAGCCGTCGCACTCGAAGCAGTTGCCGCAGGAGTAGCAGCGCGCCGCCTCGTAGCGGGCGGCCACCTCATCCAGCCCGCCGATGATCTCGCCAAAGTCATCTCGCGCCCACGCCGGTTTGACCGGCTGACTGCTGGCCGGGGCGTGGGTCTGGAACCAGAGTTGCAACTGCTCCGGCCCCACCAGCGGGTAGGAGAGCGGTTTGTGGTAGTGGCGACCGCGCAGCCAGGCATCCATATGGCGCGCCGCCTTCTTGCCGTGGCCGGTGGCGATGGTGACGGTGCGCTCGGAGGGCACCATGTCGCCACCGGCAAAGAGACCCGGCACATCCGTCATCAGGTTGCCAGCCACCTGCACTACCCCCTCCTTGTTGACCCGCACGCCGGGAATGCTCTCCAGCACCGAGAGATCGACCTCCTGACCCAGCGCCAGAATAAGGGAGTCCGCTTCAAGGGTTTCAAACTTGCCGGTGGGCACCGGCTTGCCTTCGGCATCCAGCGCCATCACCTCCACTTCGATATTGGTACTGTCGAGCTGGCGGATGGTGCGCAGCCAGTTGATCTTGATCCCCTCCTCCTCGGCCTCATCGGCTTCGAAGGCGTGAGCGGGCATATGATCCCGGTCGCGGCGGTAGATGATCATCGCCTCTTCCACCCCGAGGCGGCGGGCAGTGCGAGCCGCGTCCATGGCGGTATTGCCCCCCCCATAAATCGCTACCCGTCGTCCCAGTTTGGGTGGCGGCAAGCCCTGCTCTTCGGCCAGACTGGCCTGCTCTAGGAAGCTCACCGCATCGAGGATCTTGCCCGCTTCCCGGGCCGGAATATCGACCCGCTTGGCCAGATGGGCGCCGATGGCCATAAAGACGGCATCAAAGCCCCCCTCGTCGCGCTCGCGCAGCACATCCTCCACCTTGTGGTTGAGGGTCAGCGTCACCCCGGCTGCCACGATGCGGGCCACCTCCCGATCCAGCACATCGCGGGGCAAGCGGTAAGCGGGAATACCAAAGCGCAGCATGCCGCCCGCCAGCGGCCCCGCTTCGCGGATCTCCACCTGATGGCCGAGCCGGTTGAGGTGCCAGGCGCAGGAGAGACCTGAGGGACCAGCGCCTATGACCAGCACCTTCTTGCCGCTGGCAGAGGCAGGTGGCGCAGGCTGCCAACCACGGGCCAGCGCCTCGTCGCCAAGGAAACGCTCGATGGCGTGGATGGAGACGGATTCATCCACCTGACCGCGGTTGCAGGCGCTCTCGCAGGGGTGATAGCAGACCCGGCCATGAATGGCGGGCAAGGGGTTCTCTTCGATCAGGGTCTGCCAGGCCGCCTCAAAACGGCCGGCCTGCGCCAAAGAGAGCCAGGCCTGGATATTTTCTCCGGCCGGGCAGGCGTGATTGCAGGGTGGCAAGGCCGGCCGCCAGACGGGTAGCCGGGTACGCACCGGGCCTGTTCCCGTTTTCAGGGAGAGATCCGGCAATGGGGTCATGTCCAGTTGTTTGCTCATACATTGCTTTCTTCTTTTTGTGTGACAGGCCCCACCCGATGGCGCTTGATACCGTGTAGCCGAAGCGGACGGTGGCCGGATGGGGAAGAAGCAAAAGCGTTAGAAACTGGGAACTGAGTCGATAATGGCCGCTTTTTTGTACTGATTAGCGAATCAGGATCAAAAAATGTTGCATTTAATGGGTGGTTTTAAACAGAACGTGACCGGGATAACATCTTTCCCGCTTGACTCCACTCCTTATCTCGCCAAGGTTGCGGCCAAGCGGGCAAAAACCGGATAGCCCGGTTGCCCCTCTGCGATTTTTTGCAAAAAAAACTGCATCTATCGAACCCGCATCTCTGCGCCCCGTAAAGAGATTGCCCCTCGCAGTTGGAACCGTTATGTTCCCCTTTTTCCAGGCGACTACGCCGCTTCACAAGGATACGAAGATGCCAAGGCTAGACAGCATTCACCTCTACCCCATCAAATCGACCGCCGGCATGCCTCAGGCACGCGCCCAAGTCACCCAGGAGGGGCTCGCAGGGGATCGCCGCTACATGGTGGTCAAGCCTGATGGCACCTTCATCACCGCCCGTACCCACCCCCAGCTGCAGCAGGTGGTTGCAACTCCAGTTGCAGGCGGCCTGCAACTGAACTATCCGGGGTTCGAGCCCCTCGCCTTGCAAGAGTCCGACTTCAGCCGAGCCCCGCAAGTGACAGGGGTCTGGGGCGACAGCTTCACAGCTCTGCATACCACCCCCATCGCCGACAGCTGGCTGAGCCGGGTGGCTGGTGAACCGGTAGCGCTGCTTTGGCTCGGCACAAAGTCCGACCGCTTTCGCGAGAAGACCGGCACCCGGGTCAGCTTTGCCGACGGTTATCCGCTGCTTCTGATAAGTCAGGCCTCGCTGGATGATCTCAATCTGCGCTCCGATGCGCTGCACCAGATGAGCCAGTTTCGCACCAATCTGGTGGCGAGCGGCACCCGCCCCTTCGAGGAGGACAGCTGGGTGCGCATCCGCATCGGCGAGGTGGAGTTTCAGGTCGCCAAGCCCTGCAGCCGCTGCATCATGACCACAGTGGAAGCGGGCACCGATCGCTTCAATGCCCTCAAAGAACCGCTGGCGACCCTTACCCGTTACCGGCGCGGCGAGGATGGCGAGGTCTACTTCGGCCAGAACCTGATCGCCCTGAACGAGGGGTGGATTGAAGCGGGTAGCGAGATCGAGGTACTGGAGCGCAAGCGCCCAGCCCCCTACCCTGACGGCGCACCGAAAAAGCGCGAGCTGATCTGCGTGGCCCGCGAACCGCTGGCCCGGGATCTGGAGACCTTCTGGTTCGAAGCCGCCGATGGCGAGCCGCTGCCCGACTACCTGCCGGGCCAGCATCTGCCCATCAGCCTCGATATCAAAAACGAGCGGGTTCAGCGCCGCTATACCCTGAGCTCCACACCGGATCGGCCGGAGCGCTACAGCATCAGCGTCAAGAAGGTGGGGGGCGGTCGCATCTCCCACTGGCTGCACCAGCAGATGCAGGTAGGCAACCCCCTGCTGGCCGCCACGCCAGCTGGCGAGTTTCACCTTGGTGCCGAGCGCTCGCTTCTGCTGCTCTCGGCAGGCTCCGGTGTCACCCCCATGTTGTCCATCGCCCGCACCTTGCTGCTGCGGGATGAACTCGACGACGTGCACTTTATGCATCTGTGCCGCAGCGAGGCGGATATTCCGGCAGCCAGTGAGCTGCACGCCATGGCGCAGCAGGGGATGACCCTCACCATTATCCTGAGCCAGCCGGACAGTCACTGGCAGGGGCAAAAAGGGCGGCTCGGCGATGAGCATCTCGCGCTGGTCAAAGGGTTGGCGGGGCGGGAAGTCTTTATCTGCGGCCCCCACGGCTTTATGGCCGATGCGGCAGCGAAAGTAGCGGCCCTGGGCGTGCCTGCCACACGCATCCGGCAGGAGAGTTTTGGCGGCGCCATTCTCTCGGTTGCCCGCGCTCATCAGCCAGTGCAACTGCGCATCGGCGAGCGGGAGTTTGCCGGCAACAATCAGGGCACAATCCTCGATCAGGCCAGCAAGCAGGGGGTGGATCTCCCCTGGAGCTGCCGCGCCGGCATCTGCGGCAGTTGCAAACAGACGCTGATCTCGGGCGAGGTGGATCACCCCGATGCCCCCGCCATCAGCGCCGCCGAGCGGGCCGAGGGAAAAATCCTCACCTGCTGCGCAGTGCCGCTGACCGACCTCGTCATCGAATAAGGTGATCGAGCTACGAAAAGGCTGGCCAGACCCCGTCCCTGGCTGGCCTTTTCGCCCATGTCGACAAGCTGATCGTCCTTTCTCGCGTACTCACCGCAATCATATCGGCTACCGCTCTATACTCACAGTAATAACAATAAAACCCCCAGCGATGTAGCGGCGCTGTCCGTCTGCCCAAGGGATCATACTGGTGAGAATAAGGACGCTCAAACCATGGAACAGAATAAACCCGCCTTTCAGCTCAATCTCTTGCTCTCCGTCATTACACTGATCCTGCTGTCATTGGTTTTCTTTGCTTACAGCTGGTCGGAAAAAAAGGTGGAGCAGAGTTATCAACAGCGCTATCAATCCTATCTGCTAGCCGATGAACTGCGCCAATCCTCCGATGATCTGACACGACTCGGCCGCACCTACGTTATCACCAAAGACCCCGCCTACGAGCAGCAATACATGCGGATCCTGGCCATTCGCAACGGCGAGCAACCGAGGCCGGATGGCTACAACCGTATCTACTGGGATTTTGTCGCGGCCAACGGTCAGAATCCCCGCCCCGACAGCTCAATACGGCGTAGTCTTATCGACCTGATGAAAGAGACCGGTTTTACTGAAGGGGAGCTGGCCAAGCTCAACGAGGCCAAGAACAACTCGGATGCCCTGGTCAACACCGAGGTAGCCGCCTTCAAGCTGGTGCAACAGACGGACGGCGATCTGGCCGCCAACCAGCAAAAAGCCATCACCATGATGCATGACAAGGCCTATCACCAGAACAAGGGACGCATCATGTCCCCCATCGACGACTTCTACGTCATGATGGAAAACCGCACCCAGCAGGCGGTGGACGATGCTGCCAGCCAGTCCGCCATGCTGCGCTACCTGTTCATCGCGCTGGGTCTGGTGTTGATGTTCTTCCTCTGGCGCACCTACAAGGCGCTGCTCGACCTGGTCGGCACCTCGGTCGACCAGCTCAGAAGCGATCTCAACCACCTGGCCGAGGGGGACTTCTCCCAGACCATCAAGGTGCCGGCCGGTGCCAAGGAGAGCCTGATCGGCCAGCTCGCCACCATGCAGACCACCCTCAAGGGGATCATCACCCAGGTATCGCGCTCAAGTGAAGAGCTATCAGAGTCGGCTGACAGCATCGCCCAGATAGCCGAGCAGACAGCCCAGTTTGCTACCTCCCAGCAGAGCAGCACCCAGACCATGGCCGCCGCCATCGAAGAGTTGGTGGTGAGCATCAGCCATCTCTCTGACAACGCCAGCCATGCAGACGAACTCAGCAAGGTCTCTGCCGACACTCTGGAAGAGGGATCGGGGGTCATCAAGGAAACCCTCGGCAGCATCGAGAATATCTCGACTACAGTCGGCGAAGCGGCCAGCACCATTGCTGAACTAAACAGTCATACCCAGCAGATTTCCGAAATCATCGGAGTGATCCGTGGCATTGCCGATCAGACCAATTTGCTGGCCCTCAATGCGGCCATCGAGGCGGCGCGGGCCGGTGAACAGGGGCGCGGCTTTGCAGTGGTCGCCGACGAAGTACGTAACCTAGCCAGCCGCTCGGCCGCCTCGACCCAGCAGATCACCGGGATGATCAGCAAGATCCAGAGCGGGGCGGATGCCTCTATCCGCAGCATGGAGAACACGGTCAACAACGTCTCCCGCGGGGTCACGCTGGCCAATCAGACCGGGCAGGCCATCGCCAGCATTCAGAATCACGCCGCCAACCTCACCGGTCTGATGGGAGAAATCAGCCACACCCTGCGCGAGCAATCCACGGCCGCCAACGAGGTGGTCTCTACCGTCGGCAACATCACCTCCCTCTCCGAACAATCGGGGGATGCCGCTCGCCATGTATCCCAAGAGGCGGCCAAGCTCAAGCAACTGTCACGGGTGTTGCGTCAGGAGATGGGGCACTTCAAGCTTTAAAGAACGCTGCAAAGCAAAACGGCTGCCCGCAGGCAGCCGTTTTTTATTCGGGGTTATCCCCGTCATTCAGTATCTATCAACCACGCAGGGCGGCGATACGCTGTTCGATGGGCGGGTGGCTCATGAACAGCTCGCTCATGGAGCGCTTGCCGTTGATACCAAAGGCCATCATGGAGCCTTCCAGCTGCGGCTCGGCACCACGGGAAAGTCGCTCAAGGGCGGCAATCATCTTGTCGCGCCCAGCCAGCTTGGCGGCACCGGCATCGGCCCGGAACTCGCGCTGACGGCTGAACCACATGACGATGATGGAGGCCAGAATGCCGAACAGCATCTCCAGCACGAACACGGTAATCATGTAGGCAAAACCGCCAGAGCTGCTGCTCTCTTCCTCATTGTTGGAGCTGAAGAAGTTACTGATAACGCCAGCCACGATGCGGGCGAAGAACATCACGAAGGTGTTCACCACCCCCTGGATCAGGGTCAGGGTCACCATGTCGCCGTTGGCCACGTGGCTCACCTCGTGGGCCAGTACCGCTTCCGCCTCGTCACGGCTCATGCTGTAGAGCAGGCCGGAGGAGACAGCCACCAGTGAATCATCGCGGCGGGCACCGGTCGCAAAGGCGTTCATCTCGGGAGAGTCGTAGATCCCCACTTCCGGCATCTTGATACCCGCTTCGCGGGCCTGACGGGCCACCGTGCTCACCAGCCAGTGCTCGGTCTCGTTACGGGGTTGCTCGATGACCTGGACGCCATAGCTGCGCTTGGCCATCCACTTGGACATCAGCAAGGAGATAAAGGAACCCCCAAAACCGAACACGGCACAGAACACCAACAGCCCGGAAATGCTGGACTTGTTGATCCCCAGAACCGAGAACAGGATATTGAGTACCACCCCCAGCACCAGCATGACGGCCAGGTTGGTCACCAGGAATAGCATAATTCGCTTCATATAGACTCCTTGTGAAGATAAGGGACATGACCGGGGATCACTCGGGATCCCCACCTGATCATGTTAATGTCGACATTCTAGGGAGATTCGATGAATGTTCGCTGAATATGCCGTCAAAGTAGCGGCGAGATATCGAGACGCCCCTGCAAATCGGCTTCAAGCGGATTGTTTATAAACGGAATTTCGCCGAGGAAGGGAGCAGGCAGCAAGCCCCTCAGTGTGTCCAGATTTTCCTGATAATGGCTCATGGAGCCATGGAGCCGATTAATTACCCAGCCCGCTACCGGCAGCTGATCATTGCGAATGGCGGCAAAGGTGAGCAGCGCATGGTTGAGGCAACCCAGCTTGGCCCCCACTACCATGATCACCGCCATGTTCTCCTGTTTCACCCAGTCCGACAGCAGATGCTTGCGATCGAGCGGCAGATACCAGCCCCCTGCCCCTTCCACTACCGCCAGTTCAGCCCCTGCCTGTTCAATATTGCGCAGCCCCTCGCTCAACCCCTGCATGGTGATGGGCTGGCGTGCCTCGCTAGCTGCAATGTGGGGCGCAATCGGCGGCTCATAGGCGAACGGATTGACCACCTCATAGGGCAGCGGCAGGCTCGCCGCCTCCTGCAACAGAACAGCATCCAGGTTGCGCAGCCCGTCCGGGGTGCGGGCACATCCGGCCGAGACCGGCTTGTAACCCGCACACTTGATTCCCTGTGCGCTGAATTCGCGCAGCAGGGTGCGCGCCACCAGCGTCTTGCCCACATCGGTATCGGTGCCGGTGATAAAGAATGATTTCATACGGTTCTCTCCTTGGCAGGGAGTGGCACACTGCCCTGTACACACTGCGATTCCCGGCGCTCAGCGAGGCTTGCTGAGGTGGCCGAGGCACACCCGATAACTGGCGAGCAGCCTGCCATCGGGCTGGCGAAATGCTTCATATGCCTTAGCCAGCTGCTGCAATCTGGCGCGACCGCTCAGACCGGCCGGGGCGGCACTCCCCTGAGTGTCATTGACCTGATTGGCCCCAATCCCCTTGAGATCGCGCAACAGCTGCGGCAATTCAAGATAGGCGAGATCCCAGGTGATACAACGCAGCTCGGGAGCAGATACCCCGGCTCTAGCCAGCGCCTGCTCCAATTGTGGCAGGCTGAGGAAGCGATTGACATGGGCGCGACCATCAAGCTGCTGCCAGGCGGCGCGCAGTTGCCAGAGCGATTCATCAAGCAGGGTGGAGAAGAAGATCTGGCCACCGGGTTTGACCACTCGCAGCAGCTCGGCGAAGGCCTGCGCCGGTCGCTCGCACCACTGCAGCGCGAGGCTGGAGAAAACCCAGTCGAACACGTTATCGGCGAAAGGGAGCTGCTCCGCATCGCCGCAGAGCAGGCGGGCACCGCTGCCACGCAAGGCCGCCTGCTCCAGCATGCCGGGGGCGAGATCCAGCCCGGTCAGCCCGGCGCAGCGGGTGGCAAGATGAGGCAGGAAGAAGCCGGTGCCGCAGCCCAAATCGAGCCCGCAGCCCCGACGCTCCTCACGTACACCAGCCGCGCTCATCAGCTCGAGCAGCGCCAGCCCCACCTCCTGCTGAAAACGGGCATGGGCGTCGTAGTGACGAGCCGCAGCCCCGAAACGGCGGGCGAGCTGCGCCTTGTCCACCGTTTGAAAACGCTCAGCCATGGCAAGCCTCCACAACCGTTGCCTCTGCAGGGCAGGCACCCAAGGCATCGAGCAGGCGATCCACATCCTGCTCGCGGTGGGCTGCACTCAGAGTAATGCGCAGCCGGGCCGTACCGACCGGCACGGTGGGCGGGCGGATGGCGCCAGCCCAGACACCGCGTTCGCGCAACCGCTCGGCCAGTTGCAAAGCAGCAGAGCTCTCCCCCACCAGCAGCGGCTGGATGGGGGTATTGCTGGCCCCGAGTTGCCAACCCAACGCCTCTGCCCCTTGTCGGAAACGGGCAATGAGCTTACCAAGATGGGCGCGGGCCTCATCGGCGGCGCGTACCAATTCGATACTCTTGCTGACCGCGCAAGCCTGCGCCGCCGGCATATGGGTGCTGTAGACATAGTGGCGGGCAAAGTTGACCAGATACTCCACCAGCTCGCGACTGCCGCCGACAAAAGCACTGGCGACGCCAAGCGCCTTGCCAAAGGTGCCCATCTGGATGTGTACGCTGGCCGGGTTCACCCCCTGCGCAGCCAGAGTGCCGCGCCCCTCGGGTCCCAGCACGCCGAGACCATGGGCATCGTCGATCATCAGCCAGTTGCCGCTCCGGGCTGCGAGGGTTGCGAGCTCGCGCCAAGGGCCCTGATCCCCGTCCATACTGAACACCCCTTCCGAAACAATCAGTCCGCGATTTGGCTCAAGCTGCCGTTCAAGGGCAGCCATATCGTTGTGACCAAAGCGCTTCATCTTGCAGGGGAGCTGGCTGCCCATCTCCTGCAGGGAGGCGTGGTTGAGTTTGTCCTGCCACAGCAGGTGTTCCTTGCCGAGCAGCGCTTTGAGCACCGCCTGATTGGCCGAAAAACCGCAGTTGAACAGCAGCACCGCCTCCACTCCGAGCCACTCGGCCAGGGTCTCCTCGAGCTCTTGGTGGGCACGGCTGTAACCGGTCACCAGCGGCGAGGCGCCGGCGCCCGCGCCATAGCGCTCAATCCCCGCTTTGAAGGCGGTCTTGATGGCGGGGTGATCCGCCAGCCCCAGATAGTCGTTGGCAGAGAAATTGAGGTAGTCGCGCCCCGCCACCCTGAGCCGCCCGCTACTCGCCCCGTCGGTCGCGATGCGGTTGCGCAGCAGACCCGCCTGTTCGCGCTCGGCCAGCGCAGCGCCCAATGCAAAGGGGCCCGTTACTGCAGGGCCGTTCATGGCTGCGCGGCCCCGGCTCGGGGGCGGGTGGCGTCATAAAAGAGATCGCTTGGTTCGCTCTGGCGGCTCACCTCGGCCAGCAACTCCTCTTCTTGGACCTGATCCGGCTTCTGGGCCCGCTGGGCGGGACGAATGCCGAGCCGCTTGAACAGCTGCATATCGCTGTTTTCGTCCGGGTTGGGGGTGGTCAGCAGTTTGCAGCCATAAAAAATCGAATTTGCCCCCGCCATAAAGCACATGGCCTGCATCTGCTCGTTCATCTTCTCCCGCCCGGCGGAGAGGCGCACATGGGAGGCTGGCATCATGATCCGCGCCACGGCGATGGTGCGGATAAATTCGAACGGGTCGAGGTTCTCCTGATCCTCCAGCGGCGTCCCCTTTACCTTGACCAGCATGTTGATGGGCACACTCTCGGGGTGGCGCGGCAGGTTGGCCAGCGCCATCAAGAGGCCCGCCCGATCTTTTGCCTGCTCACCCATGCCGACGATGCCGCCGGAGCAGACCTTCATGCCGGCGCTGCGTACATGTTCCAGCGTATCGAGCCGGTCCTGATAGGTACGGGTCGAGATGATCTCGCCGTAAAACTCCGGCGAGGTGTCGAGGTTGTGGTTGTAGTAATCAAGCCCCGCGGCCCCCAGACGCGCCGCCTGATCGGCGGTGAGCATCCCCAGCGTCATGCAGGTCTCCATGCCGAGCCCGCGCACCTCCTCGATCATCCGGATGATGTAGGGCATGTCCTTCTCTTTGGGGTTGCGCCAGGCGGCCCCCATGCAGAAACGGGACGAGCCGTTGGCCTTGGCTTCGCGGGCCCGCTCCAGCACCTTCTCCACCTCCATCAGCCGTTCGGCCTCAAGGCCAGTGTGATAACGGGCGCTCTGGGGGCAGTATTTGCAATCTTCCGGGCAGGCACCGGTCTTGATGGAGAGCAAGGTGCTCACCTGCACTTCGTTCGGGTCAAAGTGGGCGCGGTGGACACTCTGGGCCTGAAACAGCAGATCGTTGAATGGCAGGGCAAACAGGGCCTGAACCTCGGCGAGCGTCCAGTCATGACGAAGGGCGTGACCGCCCGTAGTGAGAGCATTCATACATGGCTTCCGGTTGTTATTGGTGGGATCCTGCGCCCGCCATCCTTGCAAAAGGTCTTTGCAAGAGGTCCTTGCAAGAGCGTGAGCGCAAAACCCGCTGCCGGGCTCGTGCGAATCGAGATCTGCGCAGAGCCAAGTGGCTGAAATTGTTGGCTAGTGTAGAGAGCCCGCGTAGACTGTCAACACAGACCAGATCACACCAATTGACAACAGAACAACAAATGACCAACCAAGAATTCGACCTGCACCATGTGTGGCACCCCTACACCTCTCTCACTCACCCCCTGCCCTGCTATGAAGTAGCCAGCGCCAAGGGGGTGAAGATCACCCTCAGCGATGGCCGTGAACTGGTGGATGGCATGAGCTCCTGGTGGGCTTGCGTGCACGGCTATCAGGTGCCGGAACTGGACGCCGCCGCCACCGCCCAGCTCGGCAAGATGTCCCACGTGATGTTTGGCGGCCTCACCCACGCCCCGGCGGTCGAGCTCTGCCGCAAGCTGGTGGAGATCACTCCGAAGGGGCTGGATCGGGTCTTTCTGGCCGATTCCGGCTCGGTAGCGGTGGAAGTGGCACTCAAGATGGCCCAGCAGTACTGGCACGCCAAAGGGACGCCCAGAGCCAAATTTGTCGCCCTGCGCAGCGGTTATCACGGTGATACCTTCGGCGCCATGAGCGTCTGCGACCCGGATGGCGGCATGCACGAGCTCTACAAGGGATTCCTGCCGGAACACTATTTTGTCGACGCGCCGAGCTGTCGCTTCCACGCCGAGTGGGACGAGCAGTGCGTGGTGGAGCTGGCGACGCTCATAGCGGATCATCACGAGGAGATCGCCGCCATCGTGCTTGAGCCCATAGTGCAAGGGGCTGGCGGCATGCGCTTCTACCATCCCCGCTACCTGCAGTGGGTGCGCGCCCTGTGCGACGAGTTTGGCGTGCTGCTCATCGCCGACGAAATCGCCACCGGCTTTGGCCGCACCGGCCAGCTGTTTGCCTGCGACTGGGCCGGCATCACTCCCGACATCATGTGTCTGGGCAAGGCGCTCACCGGCGGCTACCTCACCCTCTCGGCGACCCTCACCACCGAGCATGTCGCCCGCACCATCTGTGACGGCAAGGCGGGGGTCTTTATGCACGGCCCCACCTTTATGGGCAATCCGCTTGCCTGCGCGGTGGCCAACGCCTCCATCGAGTTGTTGCTCGCCTCGCCGTGGCAGGAGCGGGTGCGCGCCATCGAACATCAACTGCGTACCGAGCTGGTGGAATTGACTCTCAACCCGGCGGTCGCGGATGTGCGGGTGCTCGGCGCCATCGGGGTGGTGGAGATGAAGGAGCGGGTGGACGTGGCACGCATCCAGCGCAAGTTTGTTGAACTGGGCGCCTGGATCCGCCCCTTTGGCAAGCTGGTCTACCTGATGCCTCCCTTCGTTATCACCCCCGAAGATCTGCGGGTGTTGACCGGCGCCATTAGCCAGGCGATTGCCGAGGGCGAGTTTTAAACATCATCGCGGGCGGCCTCACCGGTCGCCCGTCTGTGGCATCCCCATTTGATATATAAAGAGGGCAAGTTTATGCACCTCACCCCCCGTTCACTTGCCGGAATGTGAGCAAAACACCAGACCTGAGGCGCCAAGAGGGGTAGACTGCTGCGGTTTTACCATCAAGAAAGATTGCCCATGCGCCTCTCCATTGCTGCCAAAATCAACTTTTTCCTGCTCTTCATCTTCTCCATGGTGCTGGTCTTCTCCGCCGCCTATCAGGCGGTGCGCGAGCGCGACCTGATCCTGAGCCTCATCAAGGAGCAGAGTCAGGAGCAGACCGAAGCCTACTTCGACGGCCTCAACATGCTGATGCTGACCGGCAAGATGGATGCCCGCGACACCCTGCGCGCCAAGTTTCTCGAGCACGCTCATGTGGAAGATGCCCGCATCGTCCGTGGCGACGCGGTGAGCAAACAGTTCGGGCCGGGGCGCCCCGCAGAGCAGGGCAAGGATGACTATGACCAGCTGGCGCTGGCGGGTAAAGGGAGCCTGGAGGTGGTGCACAACGGCATGCACAGCCGGCTGGTAGTGACCCGTCCGCTGCTGGCCAAGAAGGATTTTCGCGGCACCGACTGCACCAGCTGCCATCTGGTACCGGAGAATACCGTGCTCGGCGCAGTCCGTTTTGATTACTCTCTCGACTCCCTCTTTACCCGGGTCGAGCAGAATATCCTCACCTCGGCGCTGATCCTCACCGGTATCTTCGGGCTGGGACTGCTGCTGACCCTCTGGGTCATCCGCACCTGGATCGTCCGCCCCCTCAACCAGCTGACCCGCTCGATGGAAGAAGCCACCGACATGCATGACTTCGGCCACCGGCTGGAGGGAGACGATGGCGACGAGATTGGCCGGCTGGCGCTGGCCTACAACCAGATGCTCGACAGCGTGGAGCGCCAGCTTGGCAAGCGTCCCGCTTGCAGCAAACCGGAAGCTCGCACTGGCGAATAGCGGACCACACCGCCAGGCATCGGCTAACCGGTGTAATAGAACAGCAGACAAGCAATAAGGATCAGCAGCAGGATCGCCAGATTGACGTGATAGGCATCATCCCTGCGCCGACTGCGCCTCCGCTCCAGCAGCAGTACAGCCAGGGTCAGCAGGCTGCAACCCCACAGGCCATACACCAACCAGGGAGTGAGTGCGGAATCCCAGTAATCGCGTACCTTGATGCCGCCGTACACCAGAAAACCATAGGCAATCTCCGGCCTGGCATAGTGATAGAGCGCAAGCAGGACGATAAAACCGCACCAGCAGATCAGCACCATTGCTCGCAACAGTCGTGTCAGCCAATCCGGCCCTTGTCGCCGCTCTTTCACTCGCCTCTCCTGTCCCGAGGGAACCCTGCTTGGGTGAACCATGCTGAAAACCCCACCAGAGTCCGACATTTTTGCTTGTTTATCAAACCCGCGCGGGTAAGATTGACGGCTTAGTCTGCCATGGTGGGCCATCTGTGCCCGGGCCAGACTCCCTAGTGTTGCAAATAGCGCTGCAAGAACAAGCTGGAGACAATATTTCGATGACGCACGCATCCGTAGTTGATGTGCTGACCGGTAAATATGCGGTTGGCACCACCCTGACTGTACGAGGGTGGATCCGGACTCGCCGTGATTCCAAGGCGGGGATCTCATTTTTGGCCATTTCCGATGGCTCCTGTTTCCATCCGGTACAGGCCGTCGTCCCCAATACCCTGGCCAATTACGAGAATGAAGTGCTGCGTCTGACCACCGCCTGCTCCGTGGAAGTGACTGGCATCATCGCCGAATCCCAGGGCAGCGGCCAGGCTTTCGAACTGCAAGCGACCGATGTGAAGGTTGTCGGCTGGGTCGAAGATCCGGACACCTACCCGATGGCCGCCAAGCGCCACAGCATCGAGTACCTGCGTGAACAGGCTCACCTGCGCCCGCGCACCAACATCGTTGGCGCCGTGACCCGGGTTCGTCACTGCCTGGCTCAGGCCATCCACCGCTTCTTCCACGAAGAGGGTTTTGTCTGGGTAGCGACCCCGCTCATCACCGCCTCTGACACCGAAGGTGCCGGCGAGATGTTCCGCGTCTCTACCCTGGATATGGAAAACCTGCCGCGCACCGACGCTGGCAAGGTGGACTACAACGAAGATTTCTTCGGCAAAGAGGCCTTCCTGACCGTATCCGGCCAGCTGAACGCCGAAACCTATGCCTGTGCCCTCTCCAAGGTCTACACCTTCGGTCCGACCTTCCGCGCCGAAAACTCCAACACCAGTCGTCACCTGGCAGAGTTCTGGATGGTGGAGCCGGAAGTGGCCTTCAACAATCTGGAAGATAACGCCGCGCTGGCTGAAGCCATGCTGAAGTACGTCTTCAACGCCGTCCTGACCGAGCGTCGCGACGATCTGGAGTTCTTTGCCCAGCACGTGGACAAGGATGCTATCGGCCGTCTGGAGCGTTTCGTCGCCTCCGACTTCGCCCAGATTGATTACACTGATGCCATCGAAGTGCTGAAAAACTGCGGCAAGAAGTTCGAGTTCCCGGTCTCCTGGGGCATCGATCTCTCCTCCGAACACGAACGCTATCTGGCCGAGGAGCACTTCAAGTCTCCGGTAGTGGTGAAGAACTACCCGAAAGATATCAAGGCCTTCTACATGCGCCTCAACGACGACGGCAAGACCGTTGCCGCGATGGACGTACTGGCTCCGGGGATCGGCGAGATCATCGGTGGCTCCCAACGTGAAGAGCGTTTGGAGGTGCTGGATGCCCGCCTGGCCGAGATGGGGCTGAAGCAGGAAGACTACTGGTGGTATCGCGATCTGCGCCGCTACGGCACAGTCCCGCACTCCGGCTTCGGTCTGGGCTTCGAGCGTCTGGTGGTTTACGTAACCGGTATGGGCAACGTCCGCGACGTAATCCCGTTCCCGCGTACTCCGCGTACCGCCGAGTTCTGATCAGCGGCATATTGCCACTACATTGCAAAAGCCGTCCTCAGGGTCGGCTTTTTTATTACCCCCGTTATGGGTAATACTCAGAACCAATCGACACAAGGAATGGGTCGTTCATGGGATATCGTCAGCTTCTGACACTCTTGCTGCTCTGGCTCCCCCTGCAATTGCGGGCAGAACCCGTGCACCTGACCACCCTGGAGTGGCCCCCCTATACCAGCCAGCATCTCCCTGATGGTGGCCTCACCGGCCATATCGTCAAACGTGCATTTGCCGAAGCGGGGCTGGAGGTTCAGTTTGACTTCTACCCCTGGCAGCGAGCCATGTTGCTGGCATCCGATCCCGCCCAGCACTACAGCGGCTACTTCCCCAAATACTTCGCCGATGATCTGGATAAACGGTGGCATATCTCCACCAGCGTGGGCAGTAGTGTGCTGGGCATGGCGCAGCAAGCCGGCCCCCCTATCCACTGGCAGCGACTCGAAGATCTCGCTTCCTACCGGATTGGGGTCGTCGCAGGTTATATCAATACCCGTGAATTTGATGCCCTGATGGCCAGCAAGCGCCTCAACACTTTTGCCGTTGGTGGCGATCACCTAAACCTGAGGAAACTGCAGCGCAACCGGCTCGATCTGGCCGTGATCGACCGTGATGTTTTCTACTGGCTCACCTATCACGATGACAAGCTCCACCCCGAAGAGCTGCAGTTCAATCCGAAGACCCTCGGGTACAAGAGCCTGCACATCATGTTCCGTCCCGATCAACAACAGTTGCAGCAGCAAGTGAACAATGCACTCGCCAGACTCGATATCAAGAAGCTTAGCGAACAGTATCAACGTCGCTATCTGCTATCAGCCCCCGCCCCCCGATGAACAGAGTGGCAAAACACCCCTTTTGGCGGAAAAGATGGCTTGAGCCTGCGTTTTTACAGCCTTTTCTATCCTGTTTCGGACCTTTTTCCACCCCTTCCTTACAGACTCATTTCCCATAATGGCGCTTCTGGTGCGCGCGGATGGTTAAGCCCCGAATGATACAACTCGCCAGAATAAGTAATGCCTTTATCAGTACGTGGTTTTTAAGTGGTTTAATCTGAAATTCATCGAGTTATTGAAGTAACTCAATTTTTTCACTTTTTCAGGGGAGCAGAATAGCAACTAACCCTTTTGGGCTAAATAAAACAGACAATGACAATTCATGGTTCAGGTGACCCACGGCAATAAGGGTTGAATCACACGAGGTAATGGAATGATCTTGATGGAATTTTTGGTGGTACTCGGCTGCTTGCTGCTGGGTACCCGCTTTGGTGGCATGGGGCTTGGTCTCATCAGTGGTATCGGTCTCTTCCTGCTGACCTTCGTCTTCGGTCTGGTTCCGGGCGAACCGCCGGTGCAGGTAATGCTGACCATTCTGGCGGTGATCGGTTGTGCCGCCACACTGCAGACTGCCGGTGGCCTCAACCTGATGATGCAAGTGGCCGAGCGCCTGCTGCGCCGTCACCCGCAATACATCACTATCCTGGCACCGCTCACGACCTGGACCCTCACCTTCCTGTGCGGTACCGGCCACGTGGTCTACACCATGTTCCCCATCATCGCTGACATCGCGCTGCAAAAGAACATCCGTCCCGAGCGCCCGATGGCTGTCGCCTCCGTTGCCTCCCAGATGGCCATCTGCGCCTCCCCGGTCTCCGTTGCTGTGGTCTCCATGGTCTCCATTCTGGCGGCTGGTCACGGTATCGGTCAGGCTTACGGCCTGCTCGACATCCTGATGATCGCCATCCCCTCCTCCCTGACCGGTGTCATCGTGGCAGCCCTGTGGAGCCTGCGTCGCGGCAAGGATCTGGACAAGGACGAAGAGTTCCAGGCCAAGATCAAAGACCCGGAGCAGCGCGCCTTCATCTACGGCGGTGGTGAAACCCTGCTCAACACCAAGTTCCCGAAAGAGGCCTACTGGTCTACCTGGATCTTCTTCGCCGCCATCGCCGCCGTGGTATTGCTCGGTGCCAACGAAGGTCTGCGTCCGGTGTTCACCATCAAGGACAAAACTGGCCCGCTCTCCATGAACCTGGTGATCCAGATGATGATGCTGATCGCCGGTGCCATCATCCTGATGCGCTGCAAGGTCAAGCCAGGCGAGATCGCCAACGGTGCCGTCTTCAAGGCGGGTATGGTCGCCATCTTCTCCGTATTCGGGGTGGCATGGATGAGTGAGACCTTCTTCCAAGCTCACATGCCGCTGCTCAAAGAGACCCTGGCCCACGTGGTACAGGCCCAGCCCTGGACCTACGCCCTGGTGCTGTTCCTCATCTCCAAGCTGGTGAACAGCCAAGCCGCAGCCCTCACCGCTATCGCCCCCATGGGTCTGGCGCTGGGTGTCGAGCCCAAGCTGCTGATTGCCTTCCTGCCAGCAAGCTACGGCTACTTCGTGCTGCCGACCTACCCGAGCGATCTGGCCTGTATCGGTTTCGACCGCTCCGGCACCACCCGCATCGGCAAGTTCATCATCAACCACAGCTTCATCATTCCAGGGCTGATCGGGGTGGTGACCTCCTGCTCGCTGGGCTTTATCCTCACCAGCATCCTGCTCTAATCGCAGCGGTGTTTACCACGCTATTGCAATACAGGCCCCCGCTTCGGGGGCCTGCTTTTTTCCAGCTCCGTTACCTCAACCACTTCCCCGCCGCCATTTCCGGACACTATGCCTTTACCTCTGCCCCCGCCGCTGGGTAGCATGCCCCCTCGTTCACCACCGGAATCTCATCCATGTCTCGCGTCATCCTGCTCTGGAGCGGTGGCAAAGATGCCATGCTGGCTCTCTGTCATGCCCGTCAAGCGGGCCATCAGGTGGTGGCACTGGCCACCTTTGCGCCGCCAGAGCCCCGATTTCTCGCTCACCCCTTGCCGCTGGTGCGCCGTCAGGCGGAAGCCCTCGGGCTGCCCCATCTGCTGGTCACCATCGAAGCGCCGTTCGAGCAGAGCTATGAGACGGCGCTGAGCCACTTGCAGCAGGAGTGGAACCTCGACGGGGTAGTGACCGGCGATATCGACAGCGTGGGGGGCGCACCACACTGGATCCGAGAACGCTGCCGCCCGCTCGGGCTCACCGTCCACACCCCGCTCTGGCAGCAATCTCGCCAAGCCTTGCTGGCGGATATGCTGGCCCGCGGCATCGTCGCCCACCTCTCCTGCATCGATACCCGGGTGCTGGCGCCGGAATGGGCCGGGCGAATGCTGGATGCGGCCACCCTGACCGAGTTGCAGCAACTGGCCGAGCGCGAGGGCTTCGATGCCTGCGGCGAGCAGGGGGAGTACCACACCATGGTGACTGACGGCCCGGGCTTTGCCGCCCCGCTGCGCCTCGATGGCTGGCAGGTAGCACGGCAGGATCATCTGGCCTATCTGGCTGAGCCACAGGGGTAACGGCCTCAAGCCATCTGGCGCGCTCGTTCAGGGACGCGCGAAAAATCGAGATAAAAAAAGGGAGGCAACAGCCTCCCGTTTGGAGTGGAGCGGACCAATTTTGAGCGGGCCATGATGACCCGAACAAGGGATAAACCGGCTTATTTCGCCAGCTTGCCCAGCACCCGCTGCAGCAGGCGGATGCGCGGCTCGATGCTGTCCAGCAGCAGGAATTCCGCCTCCGAGTGAAAACCGCCCCCCATGGGGCCGAAACCATCGAGGGACGGCACCCCCGCGGCGGCGGTAAAGTTGGCATCCGAACCGCCACCGGCCTCCAGCCAGTTGAAGGAGATCCCCTCCTCTTTCGCAGCCGCCTCCACCAGCGCCATCACAGCTTCTGTATCGCCGCTCGGGCGCATCGCCGGCTTGAAGGTCTGGCGATCCACCTCGACCCGACAGCCCGCAAGGAAGGGGTTGTTGGCCATAAAGGTGAGCCGCTCGTGCACCGCAGCGGCCTCTTCGTTACTCCAGAAACGCAGATCGACGATTGCCTCGGCAAAGTCGGGCACCACGTTAACGCCGGTGCCGCCCTGTACCACGCCGACGTTCATGGTGGTGCCCGTGGTCATGTTGACCTGCTCGTTAATGGCCAGCACCCAGTGCGCCAGTTCGGTAATTGCAGAGACCCCTTCGGTCAGAGCCGAACCGGCATGGGACGCCTTGCCGTGAAAAGTGATGCGGTACTTGGCATTGCCCTTGCGGGCGCTGATGAGATCCCCGTTGGGGCGCGCCGCTTCGGCCACCAGCACGCAGCCGCTCTGTTTGGCCTTCTCCACCAGCCAATCTTTCGACCAGGGGGAGCCAATCTCTTCGTCGCAGTTGCAGCAGACCAGCACCTTGAGCTTGGCCAGCTGCACCGGATCCATCTCTTTAAGTGCATAGCAGATAGAGAGCAGGCCACTCTTCATGTCCGAGACACCGGGGCCAAAGGCTTGATTGCCTTCGATTTTCAACGGGCGCTTGGCCGCTGTTCCCTCGGGGAAGACGGTGTCCATGTGGCCCACCAGCATCACGTCGTAGTGAGCGGCACCCGGTGCATTGGTTGCCTCGAGGCAGGGGCCGCACTCGGCAGCAAACTGGTGGCGGGTCACCTGCCAGCCGATGGCCTCATATTTCTCGGTCATGATGTCGGCCACTTTGGCCACCCCGGCCGGGGTGCGAGTACCGCAATCGAGGTTGATGAGCGGGGCCAGATCTGCCAGGTAGGCATCCAGAGAAAAAGCGTTGCGAGAGTCTGTCATTGTCATCTCCTGGGACGGGAGGGCAGGCCTCCCGTCCGACAGCCGAGTGAAAGGGGCGGACAGCTCGTGCCGTCCGCCACCCGCTTACATAAACAGCAGATAGTTGAGGGTCAGCGCCGTCACCAGCGCCCCCGCCATCGGCACGCTGGTCCGTTTGACCACGGTAAAGGGCGACACCTTGGCAATCCCCGCACAAGCGATCAGCACCGCCGCGATGGGAGAGATGGTGCGGCCGATACTGGAAGCGAGCTGCATCGGCAGCAACATGGTCACCGCAGGCACGCCAAACTTGGCCGCCACCGCCGGTGCCAGGGTCGAGAAGCTCAGGAACGCCGCGTTGCCGGAGCCCATGATGACCGCCGCCACCATGATGAGGCCCACCATCACCAGGGTCATCAGGCCGCTGCCGATACCGGCATTGCTGGCAGAGTGCAGCAGGGTATCGATGGCGCCGATGGCCTTGAGAGATTCGGCAAACAGCTCGGCACAGACGATGAGCGCCACCACAGGGCCAAACACCTTGCCCATGCCATCGAGGAAGCTCGACAGCCCCGCGAATGCGGTTCGCACCGAGCGGCTACGCAGCAGCTCGCACAGCATGCCGATAAAGACCGACAGCAGCATGGCCACCTCCACGCTCATCTTGATGTCGCTCACCAGCAGCTTGGAGAAGGTCATCATCAGCACGAAGGGGATTATCGGCAGCAGGGCATACCAGGTGGGCGCCTGCACGCTCTCGGTGCCCTGCTCGTCCAGCTCGGCGTGATCGCCGCGATGGAGCGCAGGATCCCAGCCATCCTTGCGATCGCAGTGACGCTGCCAGAAGAAGTGCAGCACCATGGTCACCAGCAGCATGGGGGCCACCAGCCAGATCTGGTAGTCAACGAAATAGCTGGTCGGATCCATGCCGGATTGACCGGCGGAGAAGATGGCGTTGGTCTGGGTCGGGCCAATTTCAAACGCCTGGGAGGTGGCGATGACACCACAGGCGGAGGCCGGGCTGATGCCGAGGTTGCGCATCACCGGATACATGGTGACCATCAACAACAGGCCAAGGCCGGTGGCGGAGGTGACGAACAGGGAGACAAAGACCGCCACCAGATAACAGATGGCAAGCATCAGGTAGCTGGACTGGATGCCCGCCACCGGCTTGACCGCCACCCGCACCAGCGCCTGAGAGGCCCCGATATGGGACATGTAAGTGGCAAAACCCGCCACCGCCATGATGGTGAGGCCGAGGCCCGCCGCGCGGTAGGAGAAGATCCCCCTGAACACTTCGAACAGGTCGAACAGGGCGAAGCCGGTGCTCTTGTCAGCGGGGAGAATGGGGTGCAGCCCCAACCAGTAGGCCACTGCAAAAATGGCCATGCCCGCCAGCGCCAGCACCGCCTGCGGGTTGTAATCCTTGATGATGCCGTAGACCACGGCGACCAGAACGAGCAAGACGAATAAAAGTTCCAATATTCACTCCTGATAAATTTATCGAGGAGCGAAATCTAGTGATCTGACTACTGTTTGCCTTTGATCCCCATCAATAAAGGTGACGACATTGGGCTTTGACAGCACAATATGTTAGCCAAGTGCCAAATTTTCGTTTTTTCACCCACAGAAAAACCTTTACCATTCTCGGAAAGAGAATTGTCTGACGCGACTCCCCTCTTTTTTGCGTTGGATCAACATACGACAGCGCCGAAGTGGCGAAGATGCGCTTCGACATATAGCGACCATTTCGCGCCGGAGAGAGTTATGACAAGCCAAGCCACCGCAGGTGTCTCGACCTGCGACTACAAGCTGTGGGACATCCTCGTCGAGTCTGCAAAGGAACGCACTACCATTCGTTATTCCAAACTGGCCAAGCAGGCCGGGCTGGAACAGTGCCAGGATGAACTGCGCACCCTGCTGCAGCGCATTCGCATGTACTGCACAGAAAACAACCTGCCGATCCTCTCCGCCATCGTCGTGGACGACGTGGGCAAATACACTGGCCTCTCTTCCAGCCTGCCTGATGCACCCTGGGAACGGGCCCGGGTCTTTGACCATGAGTGGGCCCCCCTGCACTGATTGAGGTGCTTGATGATGCCAACCAAGACGCGCCCGCTGGCGCGTTTTGGCTATCTGGCGTTTGCCCTTTCTCTTTTTCTCCTGCGATAGCGGCTCTTCTCCCGCAATACCCGCCCCATCGGGCATACCCGCCGCACTGCTTCTGATCTTGATCTTGATCTCAAAATCGCCGTTCAGGTGTGACCAGTTCCGGTAAAACCCGCGAGCCGGACCATCGGCGTTGCCATGGGATTGCCACAATGCCAGAATCGAGCCCTTGCACTCTGTTGATTCGGATTTTCGGGCACGGCCACGGCCAGCGCCCACAAGAGAAGGACTCCCCATGGCCATCACCCTCTATGGCATCAAGAACTGCGACACCATCAAAAAAGCCCGCAAGTGGCTGGATGAGGCCGGTATCGACTACCGCTTTCACGACCACCGCGCCGACGGCCTGAACCCGGACGATCTGGACAGCTGGCTAGCACAACTCGGCTGGGAAGCCCTGCTCAACAGCCGCGGCACCACCTTCCGCGCCCTGCCGGACGAGGCCAAACATGGACTCGATACCGCCAAAGCGCGTGCCCTGCTGCTGGAACATCCGGCCATGATCAAGCGCCCGCTGCTCGACCGTGACGGCGAACTGACTCTGGGTTTCAAGGCCGATCACTACCAATCCCTCTTCTCCCGTTAAGGACAACTAAGGACAACTGATGTCGGATGTCATCGCACTGGCCAAGGATCTGATCCGCCGCCCCTCCGTTACCCCCCTCGATGAAGGGTGTCAGACCCTGATGGCGGAGCGCCTCGCCAAACTCGGCTTTGTTATCGAGCCCATGGTGTTTGAGGACACCACCAATCTCTGGGCCCGCCGTGGCAGCGAGGGGCCGCTGTTCTGCTTCGCCGGTCACACCGACGTGGTGCCCGCCGGGCCGCTGGACAAATGGCACACCCCGCCGTTCGAGCCGACCATAAAGGATGGTGTGCTCTACGGGCGCGGCGCCGCCGACATGAAGGGCTCGCTGGCTTCCATGGTGGTGGCGGTCGAACGCTTCGTGGCCGAGCATCCGGATCACACCGGGTCCATCGCTTTTCTCATCACCTCCGATGAGGAGGGGCCCTTTATCAATGGCACCACCCGGGTGATCGACACCCTGGAGGCCCGCAACGAGAAGATCCGCTGGTGCATCGTCGGCGAGCCCTCCTCTACCGCCGTGGTAGGGGATGTGGTGAAGAACGGCCGCCGCGGCTCCATCACCGGCGATCTGCTTGTACGCGGGGTGCAGGGGCATGTGGCCTATCCCCATCTGGCTGACAACCCGATCCACAAGGCGGCGCCAGCGCTGGCCGAGCTTGCCGCGACCGTGTGGGATGAGGGTAACGCCTACTTCCCCCCCACCAGCTTCCAGATCGCCAACATCTCGGCCGGCACCGGCGCCTCCAACGTCATTCCGGGCGAATTGCAGGTGCAGTTTAACTTCCGCTTCAGTACCGAACTGACCGACCTGGATATCCGCGAGCGGGTCGAGGCGCTGCTGGATAAACATGGCCTCGATTATCAGCTGAGTTGGACCCTCTCCGGCCAGCCGTTCCTCACCGACACCGGCAAACTGTTGGCAGCGGCGGTCTCCGCCATCGAGGCGGTCAATGGCCAGCAGCCAGCCCTGCTCACCACCGGCGGCACCTCGGATGGGCGCTTTATCGCCCCCACCGGCGCCGAAGTGATCGAGCTCGGCCCGGTCAACGCTACCATCCACAAGGTTAACGAGTGTGTGAAGGCGGATGATCTGGATCTGCTGGCGGACATGTACCAAGGGGTGCTCGAGAGATTGCTGGCATGACCCAGGAACAACTGCTGGGGCTCGACGAGAGCCACCTTATTCTGGTGGGGCAAGGCCCTCATCGTCTGACCGCCGCCACCGCGGCGGTCTTCAACGACATGCAGGTAGCCGCCGCCCACGCTGGCTTCAATCTGCAACCGGCCTCCAGCTGGCGCAGCTTTGATCGCCAGCTCGCCATCTGGAACGGCAAGTGGCGCGGCGAACGGCCACTGCTCGATGCCAACAGCCAGCCCATCGATGCCCTGCAACTGAGTGACGAGGCGCGGCTGCACGCCATTCTGCGCTGGAGCGCCCTACCGGGCACCAGTCGCCACCACTGGGGTACCGATCTCGACATCTACGACCCGGACTGCCTGCCCGCCGACACCAAGCTGGCGCTGGAACCCTGGGAGTATGAGGCCGGGGGCTGGTTTGCAGATCTCAGCGAGTGGCTAAACGACCATATGAGCGACTTTGGCTTCTTCCTCCCTTATGCCAAACCGGTCGGGGCGGGGAGCGGGGTCGCTTACGAGCCCTGGCATATCAGCTTCGGGCCCGAGTCCCGTGCGCAACGGCTCGACCCGACGACGCTGGCACTTTGCCTGCAACAGGCGGATATTGAAGGCAAGGCGACCATATTGGCCAACCTTGATGAAATTTTGGACCGTTATGTCACCACCAGTCCTGACGAAAGGAAAATCCCATGAATCTCTGGCTGTGGATAGGGTTGCCGCTGCTGTTCCTGCTCGGGCTGTTTCTCAATGCCATCAAAGACATGAAACGGCTGGAGAAGCAGTTGCCCAACTACAAGGACAAGATCCGCGAAGTAAAGGATGACGAGGACGACTGAGTCCCGCTCCATCCCGTGGGGAGCGCCCTTGTGCTCCCCTCTTTCTCTGCCGTGTCATTTCGCTTTTCCCCGCCCGCTCCTCTCTGCGCATCCCGATATCGATGCACCTTTTACACTGCTTTCGTTAACCCCGTCACAGTCAGAATATGGCGTAGCCATGAGGCAAAAAATGTAAAAAAGTGCAAATTGATGCACAAATAAGCCACACAAAGGGGACCTAACTGCATATAATGTGCCTACTTTGCACATTACCAAGAAGGAGTTCGCCCTTGGATGCCGCTACCATCAACAGTTTCTTTCTTGTCGCTGCCCTGTTGGTGGGAGCCAGCGTACTGTTGAGCGCACTCTCTTCCCGCCTCGGCATTCCCATTCTGGTCATTTTCCTCGCCGTCGGCATGCTGGCGGGTGAAGATGGTCCAGGTGGCATCCACTTCGCCGACTACTCCGTCGCCTATCTGGTAGGCAACCTGGCGCTAGCCATCATTCTGCTTGACGGCGGCATGCGCACCCGGGTCTCCTCGTTTCGGGTGGCACTCTGGCCAGCCTTGTCGCTGGCCACGGTCGGGGTGGCCATCACCACCGGCCTGACGGGCCTGGCCGCCGCCTGGCTGTTTGACCTCAACCTGATGCAGGGGATGCTGATCGGAGCCATCGTCGGCTCCACCGATGCGGCGGCGGTCTTCTCCCTGCTCGGCGGGCGCAGTCTCAACGAGCGGGTGAGCGCCACCCTGGAGATAGAGTCAGGCAGCAACGACCCCATGGCGGTGTTTCTCACCGTCACCCTGATTGAGGTACTTGCAACCGCCCAGCAGGGGCTGGATGCGGGCTTCCTGCTGCTACAACTGGTCAAGCAGTTTGGCCTTGGTGCC
The DNA here is from genome assembly GCF_049170575.1 of Aeromonas sp. 604282. Taxonomy (NCBI): domain Bacteria; kingdom Pseudomonadati; phylum Pseudomonadota; class Gammaproteobacteria; order Aeromonadales; family Aeromonadaceae; genus Aeromonas; species Aeromonas sp. 604282. Next base: position 77,570 of record NZ_JAAKMV010000013.1, read on the forward strand.
GGGATCGGCCTTGGCGGCGGCTGGCTGCTGTGGCGCCTCATCAACACCGCCCGCCTGGCCCCGGGGCTCTATCCGCTGCTCACCGTCAGCGGCGGCCTGCTCATTTTTGCCCTCACTACTGCCGTAGGCGGCAGCGGCATTCTTGCCATCTACCTCACAGGTCTGTTGCTCGGCAACCTCTCCCTGCGCAGCCGTAGCACAACCCTGTCGGTACTGGATGGACTCACCTGGCTGAGCCAAATCGGCATGTTTCTGGTGCTGGGGCTGCTCGCCTCGCCCCACAAGCTGCTACCCATCGCCCTGCCCGCACTGGCGCTGGCAGCCTGGATGATCCTGTTTGCCCGCCCGGTGTCGGTCTGGATTGGGCTATTGCCGTTCAAGAACTTCGCCCCGCGCGAGCGCTGGTTTATCTCCTGGGTTGGCTTGCGCGGCGCCGTGCCGATCATTCTGGCGGTGTTCCCCATGATGGCAGGACTGCCCAATGCCCAGCTCTACTTCAACGTCGCCTTCTTCGTGGTGCTGGTCTCGCTGATTTTGCAGGGTAGCTCGCTGCCGCTGGCATCAAAACTGGCACGGGTCGAAGTCCCGGCACCACCGTCACCCATCAATCGCTCAGGGCTCGAGATCGATCTCGACAGCCAGTGGGAGACCTTCGTCTACCAGCTGGGGGAAGAGAAGTGGTGTATCGGCTCGCCGCTGCGGGATCTGCAGATGCCTGCCGGCACCCGGATCTGTGCCCTGTTTCGTGGCCGCGAGCTGCTCCACCCCTCGGGCAGTACCTGTCTGCAGGCCGATGACATTCTCTGCGTGATCGGTCACGAACGTGACCTCCCCGCCCTCGGCCAGCTGTTCAGTCAGGCGCCGGAGCAAGATCTCGGCCCCCGCTTCTTCGGTGACTTCCTGCTGGAAGCAGCGGCACGGCTGGTGGATCTCGCCCCTCTCTACGGGCTGGATGTGAGCGAGGTGGCGGATCAGACACTGGGTGATTTTATTGCCAGCCAGTTGGGCGATAATCTGGTGGTCGGTGACAACATCGAATGGCAGGGCCTGATCTGGACCGTGGCCGAAATGGACGAGAGCGTGCCGAGCAAAATCGGGGTGCGCTTTCAGGAAGAGGACCCGGTCTGACCGACCGTCCCGTATCAAGTCCCCAGCAAGAAGGGAGAGCGTTATGCCATATCAAAGTTTGCTGTCCGGCCCCCTCCCCCCAGCTGCCAATCTGGGGGTCATTGAAGGTTTTTTTGGCAAGGGATGGAGCTGGCAGGCCCGCGCCCGCTACGCACAGTGGCTGCCACGCCACGGTTACGGCTTCTATATCTATGCACCGAAAGAGGATGGCTATCTGCGCAAGCACTGGGCCCTCCCCTGGCCCGAGCAGCAGCTGGCGGATCTCGCCGAGCTGGCGCGCCAGTGCCGCGCCAACGGGCTCGCCTTCGGGGTGGGCTTAAGCCCCATGGGGGCCCATCACGACTACGATCGCAAACGCCCGGCGCTGCTTGAGAAAGTGCGCTTCATCGACGAGATGCTCCAGCCCGATATCCTGGCGGTGCTGTTTGACGACATGAAGGGGGATACCCCGGATCTGGCCCGTCACCAGCTCACCATCGCCCACGATATCGCGGCCCACAGCAAGGCGACCCGCCTCATCTTCTGTCCCAGCTACTACTCGACCGATCCGGTGCTGGAGAAGGTGTTTGGCGCCATGCCTCCCCGCTATCTGGAGGAGCTTGGCGAGCAACTCGACCGCCGTTTCGAGATCTTCTGGACCGGCCCCAAGGTCTGCTCCAGCGAATATCCGGCCAGCCACCTCAAGCAGGTGACCGACCTGCTCGGCCGCAAGCCCTTCCTTTGGGACAACTACCCGGTTAACGATGGCAGCAAGGCGAGCAGCTACCTGCACCTGCGCGCTTTCGAGAACCGCCCCGCCGAGCTGGCGGAGCTGGTCTCTGGCCATGCGGTCAACCCGATGAAGCAGGCGGCGCTCTCCGCCCTGCCCCTCGCCACCCTGCCAATGAGCTACCGACTCGGCAAGCAGTACGACCCCGGCAAGGCGTTGCACGCCGCCCTCAACGCCACCTGTGGCCCGCAGATCTCGGCGATGTTCGAGGCCGACCTGCCGCTGTTTCAGGACATAGGGCTGGCCCAGCTGACCCCTGAGCAGGTGGCCCATCTCAAGGCCCGCTACCTGCCGTTTCGCGACCAATCCTGTGTCGACGAAATCGTGCGCTGGCTGGACGGGGAGTATGTGTTCGACCCCGACTGTCTGACCGATTGATCTGCCTCGGCAGGCGTGATGGGCACAGCCACTCTGGACAAGGTGTGCGCACAGTTACGGCAACGAAGAGTTAATCACTGAGAATATCGGGCATAACCCGGGGCCAGGATGGCAGTTAAACAGCCCTGACAAGATGGTTTCAAGGGAGCTTGTATGGATACACATCTGCTTTACCAGAATCTGGCGGTGATCGCCGCCTTCTTGCTGATCTACAGCCTGATCGCGGGGCGCTTCGAATCAAAACTGGTCAACGGCCCCCTGCTCTTTCTGCTGACCGGCTGGTTGCTGGGGCCTGGCGGGCTGGAGCTGCTCTCCCTCTCTATCGACAGTGACGGCATCAAGCTGCTGGCCGAGCTGACGCTGGTTATCGTGCTGTTCAACGATGCCGCCAACACCAACTGGCAAGTATTGCTGGCCAACCGGCAGCTCCCCATCCGGCTGCTGATGATCGGCCTGCCTCTTACCCTGCTCTGTGGCGCCCTATTTGGTCACTGGATCTTCCCCGACCTGCCACTGCTGGAGATGGCTATCCTCTCCACCATTCTTGCCCCCACGGATGCGGCGCTCGGCAAGGCGGTGGTAAGCAACCCGGCCGTACCGGCACCGGTGCGTGAAGGGCTCAATCAGGAGAGTGGCCTCAACGACGGCATCTGCGTACCGGTGCTGCTTCTGCTGCTGGCTCTTATTGCCCCCACCGAACAGCATGCAGGCACCGCCACTCTGGCCCTCACCCTGATGCTGGAGGAGATCGGCATTGGTCTCCTGGTCGCTTATGTACTGACCAGCCTCACTATCCGGCTGCTGAAAATCTCCTATCTCAACGGCTGGCAACTGCCGCTCTGGCGCCAGCTCACCATGCCGGGGCTGGCCCTGCTCTGCTTTGCGCTGGCCCAGACTCTCGGAGGGAGCGGCTTTATCGCCGCCTTCGTTGGTGGCCTGCTAATGGGACGCCGCCTGGGCGAGCACAAGCACGCCTATATGGACAGCTGCGAAGGCTACGGCGACCTGCTCTCCGTGGTGATCTGGATGGTGTTTGGTGCCACCCTGATGCCCATCCTGCCCGAGCTGCTGCACTGGCAATACTGGCTCTATGCCATTGCCAGCCTCACCCTGCTGCGGATGGTGCCGGTCTGGCTGAGCCTCATCGGCACCGGCCTCAAGCCCGAGCTCAAGCTCTTTATCGGCTGGTTCGGGCCGCGGGGCCTTGCCAGCATCGTCTTTGCGGTGATGGTGCTGCAAAACCAGCCTGCCCTTATCGGCCAGCGGCCCATCATCGCCACTGTGCTCTGCACCATCATATTGAGCGTCGTCCTGCACGGCCTCACCGCCAACCCCTGGGTCGAGCGTTTCAAACCGCGCTGAGCTACCCTGCGCCCATTAAAAATGCCACCGACCGGTGGCATTTTTCTTTGGTGGCATGGGTCACTGACGGCTCTTAACCGAGCGCCAGCCAGACCCCCACTCCCAACATCAGGGTACCGGCGATGCGGTTCATCAGGGTGACGTTGCCGCTCTTGGCGAGGAAGTGGCGCAGGGTACGACCGCCGCTGGCGTAGAGCAGCAGGCAGGAGAATTCGATGACCAGGATCAGCGCCACCAGCGCGCTGATCTGCGGCGCCATCGGCTTGTCGGCGGAGATAAAGGGGGGCAGCAAGGAGATCATAAAGGCCCATCCCTTTGGGTTGGCAATGGCGGTGACAAAGCCCTGCACCGCCAGCCCCATGGCGCTGGTCTGCTGACCGGCCGAGAGATCCGCCGGAATGGCCATCTTCCCCTTGGCCTGCCACATCTGGATACCTAGCCACACCAGATAGGCGCCCCCTACGTATTTAAAGGCGGCGAAGATCCCCGGATAGTTGAGCATGATGGCAGCAACCCCGATCACCGACAGCACCGAGACCAGGCCGACGCCGATCAGCTCCCCCCACATCATGTGCAGGGTGCGACGCACACCCAGGCTCATCCCCAGCGTCATCGACAGGGTCATGCACATGCCGGGGGTCACCGAGACAAAGAAAAAGGTCGGAATAAACAGAGCCAGAATGGCCGGATCGATCCAGCTGGACACAGCACACCTCCATATGACGAGAGCGAGAAATCACGAAAACGGGACAGGGTTGACACAACCCGGCCAGTTGTACCACATATTCAGGGGATTAAGCGCTCAATCATGCCTATATGGTGCCTTTCGCACAAGGAAAAACCTTTTCTTCAGCAAATTTCAGCAATAAAAGACTGTGACAGCTCCTGACGTAGATGTGTAATATGTCAGCTCCTCCCATTTCGGATTAGAGCCATTTATGTCATTGAATAATCTATCAATACGTGTCCAGGTCCTGATACCGCTGCTGCTGGCCAGCCTGCTGATGATGGTAATGATCGCCATCAGTAAACAGGGGCTGGACGATGCCATCCGTGACATAGATGAGACGACCCAGAGCGTAGTCCGGCACAAGGACGATATTGCCACATTGATCCACACCACCTACCGGCTGCGCACCAGCGCCATCTATGGCCTGTACGATGCCAAGCTGTTTGCCGCACTGCCCGCGAACCTCAACAGCGCCGAGCAGGAGATCAATGCCATCCTCGGTCGCTTGGTTGTCCCCGGTGCCGAGCAGGATAACCGTCAGGTCGCTGCTGCCCTGCAGGCCTACCTCAGCCACACCCGAAATAATATGCTGCCGTTACTGGCAGAAAAGCATCAGGGAGGTGGCGATCCGGTCGCCTACGAGGCGGCCCGCCTCCATTTCCGCGAACTGGGTGAGCAGCTGATCAAACAGATCGACAGTATGTCCGCCCACATCAACCAATTGATCCAGCAAGAGCTGGCCGAAGAGCAGGCTCACTATGACGCCACCCTGCTACGTACCCTGCTGCTCACCGCTGGTACCCTGCTGGCGGCGCTGATCTGCGGCTGGGTCCTCTCCGGTCGCATCGTCAGCCCCATCGGTCAGCTGCAAGAGGTGATGCACGCCGTGGCGCAAGGGCGCTTCAACGTGCGCGCCAAAGCGGAGGGCAACAACGAGCTGACCCGTCTGGCCAAAGATATCAACCTCACTCTGGGGCAACTTGGTAGCACCATCGAGAACCTGACCGGGATCAGCAACAGCGTCGCCTCCGCCGCCACCGAGCTGGCCGCCGTGATGACCCAGTCCGAGGCCAATGCAAAGCAGCAGCACAGCGAGATCGAACAGGTCGCCTCCGCCGTGACCGAACTCTCCAGCACCGCTGACAACGTCAACCACAACGCCGCTATCGCCGATGAGCTGGCGCGGGAGGCCAATGGCAGGGTTGAACAGGGGCTCGCCCTCTTTACCGAAAGCATCGCAGCCAACAGCCGGATGGCAGGCAGCCTGGAAGATGCCGCCGCCATCGTAGCCCAGCTCAAATCCCAGTCCGAGCAGATCGGCAAGGTGATTGAAGTGATCCAGGGGATCTCCGAGCAGACCAACCTGCTGGCGCTCAATGCTGCCATCGAAGCGGCCCGTGCCGGCGAAACCGGACGCGGTTTTGCCGTCGTCGCCGACGAAGTGAGAATGCTGGCAGCCCGTACCCAGGACTCCACCAAGGAGATCCAGGCCATCATCGAGCGGCTGCAGAGCCAGTCCCAATCCGCCAACAACGGCGTGCAGGAAACCCTGGAGATCCTCGGTCATAACCAACGCCTGTCAGCTCAGGTGCAGGATCTGCTGAGCGGCATTACCGGTGCAGTACGCCAGATCAACGACGCCAACGCCCAGGTCGCCACTGCCGCCGAGGAGCAGTCCTGCGTCACTGCCGACATCAACCGCAACATCACCAATATTCACGAGATCGTGAGCCAGAGCTCCGCCGGCATCAGCCAGAGCGCCTGTGCCAGCAACGAACTCTCGCAGCTCGCCGAACAGCAACGCAAGCAGCTGGCCCAATTCCAGCTGTAAGCGCACAACGTGGATCAGACAAAAAGGCCCGCAAGGGCCTTTCTTGTTGATGGTGCAATGGCTTTGTCTCTGTTTTAAACGCCATTTTTTGGCTTGCGGAGCCATAAGGGGCTGGGCTGAGGGGGCAAATGTGAGTATGGTAGAGGCACGTCACTTCCCCTCACGTGAGAACACCATGAGCCTGAGATTCAAGAAACCCGCCTTTATTGCCCTTGGGCTCATCGCCCTCATTTCTGCCGCCTGGCTCGACTACTACCTGCCAGAGCACACCATCGCCACCATCACCGGGGTCGAGGTGAAGCGCACCGACAAGGATGGTCCCATCAGCCAGAAGAACCCGGCTGACGGCCCGACCACCGACGTCTACTACATCTATACCGAACGCCCCGGCGAGAAGATCCGGGTGTTCAGAAATGAGGATACCGAGTGGGGCTGGCCCTTCTACTTCAAGTTCAACGCCGCCGACGTGCAGGCCAAGGCCAAGTCGATGGAGTTTGAAAAGCGTCTGGCCATCATTACTTCCTACGGCTGGCGCATCAACATGTTCTCCATGTTCCCCAACGTCACCAAGATTGAGAGTACCGAGCCTGATGCTTCCACCTGGAGCTTCTTCCGCTGGTTCTGGTTCGGTCTCTGGGCACTGGTGATGGGCAAAGCCGCCATCGCAACCTGGCGCTACTTCGATCGTCTTGAGGACGAGATATGAGCGAGCCGAGCAAGACCCGCACCAGCTTCTACCGGCGGCTCTACGTGGCCTGGCTGATCAGCCAGGGCACGGATACGGTGCCCGCCATCATGGAGGCGACCGGCATGCCACGCCGCACCGCGCAGGATACTCTAAGCGCGCTGGCCGAACTCGATATCAGCTGCGCCTTCGAGCAGACCGAGGGGGCGCGCCACCTGCAGGGGCACTACCGCATCAGCGACTGGGGCCCCATCAATCCGGCGTGGATCAAGGCCCAGCTGCCGCTTATCAAAGAGACGCTGAGCTATCCCTGATCCGGGAACTGCTCTGCAATCACACCCAGCGTTGAATTAAAGAGGGGCCAGCCGGCAAGGCTGGCCCCTCTTTTTTCAGGCCGATGGTGTGGTAGGTTGCCCTACTCGGGCAATGCCGAATCCTCCAGCTCCCCGTCAGACTCGCCACGGGTGCAGTCGATGATGGATCGCTTGGGGTTGTTGGGGTCGCGCAGCAGCAGGGGCGCCACACCCTCGTCATGCTTCTGCTCGTCGCCAAACTCGCTGCCGTAGGCGTTATGGGTCAAGCGGCGGGCGTTGGCGATGGGGGTATCGACAAACAGGGCGTGCACTTCGAAGCTGGAGGCGGGCACGATAAAACCGACCACCGGCAGGCCGTGCAGCTCCTCGTGCACCTTGTACCAGGCAAAGCCGTCGCTCACCTTGTAGGGGGTGTAATTGGCCAGTTGTAGATTGGCGGCCCTGCCCGTCTCATTCACATAGAGATCGGTAAATTCACAGGTCGCCAGCCCCTGCCACATCCGCTCGAATGGCGTCGCACAGCCTGTCAGTTGCAACCCGGCCAGCAGCGCCAAGCCTCTCTTCCACATTCCCCGCCCCTTCTTGCAAAAATGAACCGGCGCTCAGTCAAACGCCCGCAGCCGCGTCACCAGCAGATCGATAAAGCCCGGACGATCCAGCCCCAACAATACCAGCGCATTGGCTGGCTTGCCGGTCAGACCATAACGATCCACCACCGTCATCCCCACGGTATGCTCCCCCCGGGTCTCGATATCGACCCGGCACTCGACCCCGTGGAACAGCTCGGGAGCCAGCAACCAGGCAATGGTACAGGGGTCGTGCAGCGGCGCGCCAGCAAATCCCCACTTGGGATCCCGATGGTAGATCATGAAAAAGTCGAGCAGCCCGGCCACGCACTGGGCCACCGGATTGGTGATGGCGCGCACCCGCTCGATATCCTCGTCCATCACCTGCGCCTCGTGGGTCACATCGAGGCCGCACATGGTGATGGGAATGCCCGACTTGAACACCATATCGGCAGCTTCCGGGTCCACATAAATATTGAATTCCGCTGCTGGTGTCCAGTTGCCGGCCCCTGCGGCGCCCCCCATCAGCACGATGCGGGCAATCTTGCTCTTTAGCTCGGGGTGAGCAGCCAGCAGCAGGGCGATGTTGGTGAGCGGGCCGGTCGGCACCAAAGTCACGGGCTCCGGGCTCTCGCGCAGACATCTGGCCATCAGCGCGATCCCCGTCATCCCCTGCGGTGCAAAGGCGGGATCCGGCAGTTTGGGGCCATCGAGACCCGATTCGCCGTGAACGTTGTCGGCGATGATCAGCTCGCGGGCCAGCGGTTTCGGTGCCCCAGCCGCCACCGGAATATCGTCCCGCCCCAGCAGGGTGAGGATGCGCAGGGCATTGTTGAGGGTCTTGTCCGGCGTCTGGTTGCCCGCGCTGGTGGTAACTGCCAACACGTCAAGTTCAGGGCTGGCAAGCGCCAGAATGAGGGCGATGGCGTCGTCGTGGCCGGGATCACAATCGAGAATAACGGGCAGTGCCATGGGATGAGTCCTTACAACATAACAGGGAGCCATACCTTAACAAGCAAGCCTCGGATGAACTCGGGAAGGGGTCACAAAACGGGGCCTTGTTGCTGACCAGGGCGGTTTGCACGGCACACCGCCTCTCTCAACGCGGCTCATTATCAAAAGATTGCATGACGTCATTCCGTTCATTTTCCGAGGCTGCGCACCACCCATTCGCCCGGCCGCGCCGGTTCGGGTATGATCGCACCCTGTTTCCAGCCTGTGCCACCTATGTCCGTTATCGTCGACACCTTTATCGCCCCGCCCTGCAAGGCCTCCATCGAGATCCTGTTCGAGGATGAACACCTGCTGCTCATCAACAAGCCGAGCGGCCTGCTGAGTCTGTCAGGCAAGAACCCGCAGAACCTCGACTCGGTTCACTATCGACTGGTGCAGGATTTCCCCGGCTGCACCCTGGTGCACCGCCTAGATTTTGGCACCTCAGGCATCATGGTGGTGGCCAGAAACAAGGCCATCAATGCCCTGCTCTGCCAGCAGTTCAGTCAGCGGGCTGTGAGCAAGGCCTACAGCGCCCTGCTGTGCGGTCATCTGATTGACGACGAAGGGGTTATCGACGCCCCCATCGCCAAGGATCCGGCCCTCTTTCCGCTGATGAAAATCTGCGCCGCCAGCGGCAAACCCGCCCGCTCCCGCTATCAGGTGATTGGGCGGCTGGAGTTGCAGATGCAGGGGCAAATTGTGCCATTAACCCGGGTGCGACTGGTGCCGGAGACCGGCCGCACCCATCAGCTGCGCATCCACAGCCAGCTGCTGGGCCACCCTATCCTCGGTTGCGATCTCTATGGCGGCCTGCTGCCGCCCGGCTGCGAACTGGCGCCGCGGCTGATGCTGCATGCCAGCGAGCTGGATTTTGCACATCCGGTGAGCGGCGAGCCGATGCAGATCCGCTGCTCGCCCCCTTTTTAGAGGTAATGAGTAGAGACAACCAGCGCGAGTGCGACGGGATCAGTGAAAGGGGTGACGGGAGAGGAAAAGCGGTAAACGGCGGATAAAGATAGGGGCCGTGCTTTCGCAACGGCCCCCACCCCCCACTCTTTGTGGTGCTATCAGATCAGCTTGCGGGCAGCGCCCAGTACGATCTTGATGGCATCAGATTCGGTCTTCGCCATGGTTTCGGCGTTCGGGATCTCTTGCTGGGTACGGTTGACGATAACGCCAGCTACCATACCGGCACGCAGGCCCTGGCTGGAGCACATGGTCAGCAGGGTTGCAGATTCCATCTCATAGTTCAGCACGCCCATGGCTTGCCACTCTTTCATGGAACCCTGGAAACGGCTCACTACGCGGCCGGATACGGTGTCGTAACGCTCCTGACCCGGGTAGAAGGTATCGGAAGAGGCAGTCACACCGATGTGCAGCTTGGAGCCCATCTCTTTGGCGGTGTTGACCAGCGCGGTGGTGCAGTCGAAGTCGGCAACCGCCGGGAACTCCATCGGTGCAAAGTGCAGGCTGGCACCGTCGAGGCGCACGGAACCGGTAGTGACGATCACGTCACCCACGTTCAGGTGCGGCTGGATGGCGCCGGTGGTGCCGATACGCAGGAAGGTGTTGATACCCAGCTGGGCCAGCTCTTCTACCGCGATGGAGGTGGACGGGCCACCAATACCGGTAGAGCAGATGATCACGGCCTTGCCGTCCATCTCGCCGCGCCAGGTAGTGAATTCACGATGGCTGGCCAGGTGCACCGGGTTATCCAACAGCTCTGCGATACGCTTCACGCGCTCGGGGTCACCGGGGACGATCGCCAGGGTGGCGCCTTGCAGATCCGCTTTCTTCAAACCCAAGTGAAATACATCAGACATATTGGACTCCTGGTTGTCCCCTGCCAGCATGGTCAGGGCACAAGTTAAGATGATTCTTTATGATACTTTCAAGCCTTTACCCCCCTCTTCGGGGAGGCGCCAACTATGGTCGAAAGCGCTTTCCAATTCCTTGAAGCGCCTCACACTTCCACGCATTGACAGTGACAAACATTGCGCAAAACGTTTGCTAACTCAATGAAATAATTGACAAACGTTTTTCTGCAAATCGAGTCAGATGCGGGAAAGTCAAGCCTGGTTCAGCGCTTAATTAACGACTCGTGATCGACCCCGTAAAGTTGTAAACAAGATGCTTTTGTATCCCTTTCTAGATGGTAGCCTAGCTCTCAAATACCACTTAATGGCTAACTATAGGAAGTCCATCATGGCTACATTCAAGTTCTATATTCCCGCTATTAACCTGATGGGTGCCGGCTGTCTGCAAGAGGCCGCCGCCGATATCAAGGGTTACGGCTATCGCAAGGCGCTGATCGTCACCGACAAGATCCTCAACCAGATCGGCGTGGTCACCAAGCTCACCACCCTGTTGGCTGAACATGGCATTGAAAGCGCTGTTTTCGATGAGACCAAACCCAACCCCACTACCAGCAACGTCGAAGCGGGTCTGGCGATGATCAAGGCCAACGGCTGTGATTGCGTCATCTCGCTGGGTGGCGGCTCGCCCCACGACTGCGCCAAGGGCATCGCGCTGGTCGCCGCCAACGGTGGCAGCATCAAGGATTACGAAGGGGTGGATCGCTCCGCCAAGCCGCAGTTGCCGCTTATCGCCATCAACACCACCGCCGGTACCGCTTCCGAGATGACCCGCTTCTGCATCATCACCGACGAAGCGCGCCACGTGAAAATGGCCATCATCGACAAGCACGTTACCCCGCTGATGTCGGTCAACGATCCCGAGTTGATGCTGGCCAAGCCGGCTGGTCTCACCGCAGCCACCGGTATGGATGCCCTGACCCACGCCATCGAGGCCTATGTCTCCACCATCGCCACCCCGGTGACCGATGCCAGCGCCGTGATGGCTATCGAACTGATTGCCAAGCACCTGCGCACCGCCGTTCACCATGGCGATGACCTGCATGCCCGCGAGCAGATGGCCTACGCCCAGTTCCTGGCCGGCATGGCCTTCAACAACGCAAGCCTGGGCTATGTGCACGCCATGGCCCACCAGCTGGGCGGTTTCTATGACCTGCCCCACGGTGTCTGCAACGCCGTGCTGCTGCCCCACGTTCAGGCGTTCAACGCCCAGGTGAGCGCGGCTCGTCTGAAGGATGTCGCCCGCTACATGGGGGTGGACGTGAGCGCCATGAGCGACGAACAGGGCGCCGCCGCTGCCATTGCCGCCATCAAGCAGCTGGCGCTGGATGTGAAGATCCCGGCCGGTCTGGAGCAACTCGGCGTCAAGGCCGATGACTTCGATACCCTGGCCAGCAACGCCCTGAAAGATGCCTGCGGCTTCACCAACCCGAAACAGGCGAGCCACGAAGAGATCGTCGCCATCTTCCGCGCTGCAATGTGATTGTTGCCTGATTGCCAGAAAGGGTCGCAGTGCGACCCTTTTTATTGGCTGATGGATCAATGGCTTTTTACTTCCGTGGAGGGAGTCGGTATGATTTGCCGAGCCAAAAAAGACTGTATGGATGATCTGAACTCGATATGCGGATGAAACACCTGATTGCCGCGGCCTTGACCGCCCTCACCCTCTCCGGTTGCAGCCTGGTCTATCGTATCGATATTCCCCAGGGCAACTATGTGGAACAAAAACAGGTCGACAAACTGCGCCAGGGGATGACCCGCGAGCAGGTCAGCTATGTACTGGGAACCCCCATGCTGCGTGACGGCTTTGATCCCAACACCTGGTACTACCTCTATGAGTTCCAGCCGGGGCGCGGTGAGAAAGAGCGCAAGGAGCTCACCGTCACCTTCGCCAATGACAGGCTGACCACAGTGACGGGTGACTTCCCGCTGCCAGCAGCTTTCAATACCCCGCTCTGATATACCGCAAAACCGGCCTCGTGCCGGTTTTGTTTTATCCAGCCTCCGCACTATGTATCCTGCCCGTTATCCTGTCAGGGAATGTCGTGTCATATCCTCCCATTGCAGCTGCCTGCAAATTGGCTGATGCTGATCAGAACCATCATCGAATGAAACCGGGAGAACACCATGAGCCGGATCCTGATTGCCGGAGCCAGCGGCCTGATCGGTCGCGAACTGGTGCAGCAACTGCCTGCCGAACATGAACTGACCCTGCTCTGTCGCAAGCCGGGCAAGGAGGCGCACCACTGGCTACCGGTCAATTTTGATGATCTGGCCAGCGTCACACTCTCCCGCCCGGTGGATATCGCCTTCTGTGCCCTCGGCACCACCCGCAAGGAGGCGGGCTCTGCCGAGGCGTTTCGCCGGGTCGATCTCGACTATGTGGTCGCCTTTGCCGATCTGGCCCGCCGCCACGGTTGTCAACGGCTCATCGTGGTCTCAAGCATGGGGGCCAGTGCATCGTCCCCGGCTCTCTATCCGCGAACCAAGGGGGAGATGGAGCAGGCCCTGCTGGCCCAATCCTGGCCACGGCTCGCCATCGTACGGCCCGCTATGCTGCTCGGGGATCGCCAGCCACCGCGCCTCTCCGAGCAGATCTTTCAGACCATCTACCCACTGTTTCGGCCACTGCTGGTGGGCAAGCTCGCCCGCTGGCGCGCCATCGAGGCCCGTCAGGTGGCCCGCGCCATGATCGCCCTCTCGAAACTGCCCGCCGGGTGCGAGATTGTCGAGAACGAGCAACTGCTGACCCTCTGAACTAGGCCTTCCCTACTACTTACGCACAGTGCTGCAAAAACAGAGCCGCAAAAACAGCAGGGCAAGCCAATTGGCTTGCCCTTTGTCTATCTGTTGGCGAGGTCCCCTGACCGCCTCTTGCCATCACAGGCCGCGCTCGACTGTCAGGGCAACATCCATCAACCGCGAATATGGTCGATAAAGGCGTCGATCTGCTCGCGAGTGCAGGCAGGGTTCATAAAGACTGCCTTTTCCCCAGCGATGTAGGAGTACTTGCCACGGGCGTCATAGTCGGAATGGGCCACCGCCTCCACCCAGTTGGTGTAGAGCCCCACCTTGCCGCGCCCCTTGAACAGGCTGCGGTGGTAATCGGTATTGCGCTGCAGTCGCACCTTGTAGGCAGGGTCACTGGAGCGGGCCAGCTCGAAGGCAAATTCGGCCTCCGGATCGCTCACCCACTCGGGGTTGTAGATCTTGAAGCCGACGCTCGGCCCCTGATTCTCCTGCGCCACCAGCATGACGTTGCCCAGCTGGCTTAACCGGAAGCGGAAGTAGTTGGCATTTTGCAGGCAGTGGGCCAGCACGGTGCGATACCCCTCCACCCCCATATAGTTGAGCGCCGCATAGGCACCGAACAGACCACTCGCGCCGCGGGAGCACTCGATGGTGGATTGCAGGTGGGTCTGGCCCTGAATATCCCGCTCGAAGTAGGAGAAGTTCTCCGGGTCATTCTCCATCGCCTTGAGGTCATCCTGCTCTTTAATCATCACCAGACTGGAGGTGTAGGGTACATAGCCCCACTTCTGGAAGTCGACGGTGAAGGAGTCGGCATATTTGAGCTCGGCAAAGCGCGCCACGTTGCGCTCGATCCCCGCCAGAGTGGCGCTGTTGATGGCGAGCGGGTTGGCGGCAAAGTCGTAACCCAGGAAGAAGATCATCGACCAGCCGATGGCGGCATCGACGTGGATATGGGGCTTGACCGCCACCTCGAACTGCTCGCAGAGGCGATTGCGCAGCTCGAACACGGGTTTCACCTGATCTACCCCGAAGGTGTCGGTGGTGCCCATGGTGAGCATGATGGTGGGCACCACGTGTTTCAGGGCAAAACAGGCGGTCAGGGTGCGTTCGAGGTGGTCGAGATCGATGTCATTGTTCTCCCCCACCTGAATGCGGATGGTCTTGTTCTCGATGTCGACCCCGAGCAGGGAGAGGTTGGTGATGTTGGAGTAGTGACCGCCCTGGGAGTTGATGATGCGGTAATCCTGATAGTGGCCGAGCCCCTTGTGCTTGGCTTCGGGCAAGGTTTTGCGAATGCCGAGCAGGTAGCCGTAGAGGTTACAGAAGGTCCCCCCCTGGGTGAAGATGCCGGTGGCACGCTCGGGGTCATAACCCGCCAGCAGGGCAATCTGGCGCACCACCTTCTTCTCCAGCTCCTCGGCGACCCCGGCATATTCGGAGTAGACCAGATTGGGGTTGGCCAGAATGCCCAACTGGGCACCGTAAATGGCGGGATCCGCTGACATGGTGATGACGTTCTCGACGCTGGAGGGGTTCTCCCAATCCTTCGATAGAGCAGCGGCAAACAGCAACTCGGCCATCGGCTCGCCCGGGGTGCGCATGGTGGCGGGCACCGGCATGGTCTCGCAGAGATCGGCCAGGCGGGCACGGCCATCAGGCCAGGCGTTCAGGCGGGCATCCGGCGCCAGGCCACGGGCCCGAAATTCGTTGAGGGTGGCAAATCCGGGTTCGCGAAAAACGGGCCAGAGATCGGGATTACGCGAGAAAAAGTTGGCTTTGACGGTGGCGAAACGGGCGGAGAAATCGGGGTGGACGGCATTGACGCTGTCGTCTTTAAGATAAACTAAGTCACTCATTTTTATACCATTAGTACAGCAAGTGTGCGGCCGTTATACCCCTGTGTCAGCGGGGCCAACAGTGACAATATCTAATGGCCTACCCTACTTTTTGTCATGTATCAGCCATCACAAGGGCTGGCAAAAAGGCGCCTTTGAGGCGCCTCTTTATATTTCGTGATCTTGCTCCCATCCTGGCTGACAGCGCCCTCACTACCGGACCGCCATCAGCGCAGCCCTCAACGCAGGGAGGCCAACAGCCACTCGGCAAACTCCGTCAGCTCACTCTGCTGCTGCGGAAAGGCCGCCAGCCAGGGCTGCAGGCGAGCGGAAACAGCCTCCGCTCGATAGCCGCAACCCGCCAGTTCGGCCGCCAGCCGATCAAACGGGGCCGGCTCCAGAGTATCGCTAAAGAGCTGCGCCCGGGTGATGACCCCTTTCTCCACATCAAAGTGCAGCTCCACCCCGCCCCAGCTGAACCGCTCCTCCAGCAGATGGGTGAAGGCGGGCGCGTGGCCATAGTTCCACTCCCAACTGCGCTGGCGAGCGAAGGTCTCGGCAAAGCCCGGCAGATCCGGCATCTGCTCCGGGGAGATATGCTCGGGCTCAACTCGCGCGCCGTAATGATGGAAAAAGGCCTCCTGCAGCGCCTCGCTCACCTGTTGATGGTCGATCCCCGGCTGCAGTTCGCACAGATTGGCCACCCGGCTGCGCACCGAGGTGATCCCCTTGGCCGCCAGCTTCTTGGGGTCGGGGTTGAGGTAGTTGGCAAGGCGGCCGAGATCGGCATCCAGCAGCAGGGTGCCGTGGTGGAACCCGCGATCCAGAGTCTCCCGATAGGCCGACCCCGATACCTTGCGCTCCCCGTCCGGGGTGACCACCAGCAGATCGTTGCGACCGGAGGCAAACGCCTCGATCCCCAATCGCTTGAGCCCGTCCAGCACGATGGCGGTGGAGACGCTCTTGTCATACTCCGGCTTGCCCGCCATGAAGGTGAAGCAGCTGTTGCCAAGGTCGTGGAACACGGCGCCACCACCGCTGCTGCGACGCGCCAGGGTGACCCCGTCTTCTTCCATGCGGCGGGTATTGCACTCCTTCCACGGGTTCTGGGCACGACCGATCACCACGGTATTGGCATTGCGCCAGAGGAACAGCACCCGCTGGCCGGGGTCCATCTGGCGGAAGATGCACTCCTCAACGGCCAGATTGAACAGGGGATCGTGAGAGTCGGAGACAAGCAGACGCAAGCGGGACATAAAAAGACCTTATCCGGAACTGGGGGCAGCATGATAACACTGACGGGGTACCATCACTGAGCCATCGCACATTAACCGATGCGCAGCAGCCGCGATACATTTGCGTCACACCTGACCGCCCCATAAAAGTATCTATTGATATAACGACACAGCCTGACGTGCAACCACCGAGGAATCGCGGTTAAGCCGCAATCGAAACAATAAAAACGGGAGAAAATGGCTAGAATGCGACCACAGAGATAAGCCATATGGATCTCTTATTAATCACCTGGCTTACGAGAAACAGCATGTATATATCCAGTGTGATGAATGACAACAAAATGACTACCCAACCCACCGATGCCTCGTTGCAGAGACTTGTTCTCCCCTTGCAGGTTACAAAGAAGTGCTTGAGTCCAGCTTAGAATCTGCTGCTGTTTCACCACGACCGCGACCATGGTCCGTTCTAACGCGCAGCGAGGCACGAGAGGTAAGGTTGATCGCTCCCCAAAAGTGGAGTTCACCCGATAATCGCGCCAATCACGGCAATGCGCGACACCACAGCCCCGGCCCTGCGGGCTGTGTGGCTAGTGCAGAGACATCAACAGACCCTGGACACAGCTCCCGAGAGAAACATTGTATGACGGAGAACGCAGCCCCTCGCCAGCACCTCAGCTGGTTTCTGCCAATGCTGGTCGGTATGGTTATCGCCACTCTGACTTCAATCCCCGTGCGAGCCCGGGAGCAAGTCATCGTCCAGTTGCCATGGCAACACCAGTTCCAGTTTGCTGGTTACTATGCGGCCATCGCCAAGGGGTTTTATCGGGAGGCCGGTCTGCAAGTGACCCTGCGCGAAGCGGATTCCCGCACCGATGTGGTCAGCGAGGTGATCTCGGGAAAGGCCCATTTTGGCATCAGCGGCAGTGATCTGCTGCTGGATCGGGCAGCCGGTCGTCCGGTAGTGGTGCTCGCCGCACTGCTGCAGCACTCGCCTCTGGTTCTGCTCACGCGGGATCGGCCAGATATTCGCAACCCGGCCGATCTGGCCAACAAGCGACTGATGCTGGAGCCAGGCTCCAACGAGCTGCTGACCTACCTTTCCCACCAGACCCGCAGCCGCGACTGGGTCACCCTCCCCTACAAAGAGGGGATACAAGCACTGCTGGCGGGCAAGGTGGATGCCATCAGCGCCTACAGCACTACCGAGCCCTTCTATCTGCAACAAAAAGGGATCCCCTATCGGGTCTTCAGTCCGCGCACCATCGACTTCGACTTCTACGGCGACAACCTGTTTACCTCCGAGCGGGAGCTGATCACCCGACAGGATCGGGTATACGCCTTCCAGCAGGCCAGCCTCAAGGGGTGGCGCTATGCAATGGAACACCCCGAAGAGATGATCAACCTGATCATGGCGCTGTATCCCAACGCTGCAAGTCGTGAACAGCTTGAGTTCGAGGCCCGCGAAACCAGAGAATTGATGCAACCGGACCTTATCGAACCCGGGTATATGCAACAGGAGCGCTGGCAGCAGATCGCCAAAACCTATCTGGAGGCAGGCATGCTCACGGTATTGCCAAACCTCGACCGCTTTATCTACGACCCCACGCAGGAGCGGCTGCGCCAGCAACGGCAACTGCTCGACAAGAGCGTGGCGGTGGCCATGCTTATCACCTTTACCCTGATGACCCTGCTCGGCATCTTCTTGCACCTCTACCTGCGCCTGCGTCAGGAGGCGCTGGATCGCCAACGGCTAACCCGCGAGCTAGCCCAGAGTGAGCAACACTACCGCTTCGTAGCGGAGAACAGCGCCGATGTGATCTGGACCATGGATGCCGCCAGCTTGCGCTTTCGCTATATCAGTCCGGCCATCGCCTCCCTGAGCGGCTACGAGGCCCCAGAGCTGTTTGCCCTGCCCCTCAAACAGCTGCTGCCGGATGCTTCAAGACAACTGCTGCGCGAAGAGATCTCTGCCACCCTGGAGGCATGGTTACGGGGAGAGCATGACCAGACCCGCCGCGTCATTCGCACCCAGTTGCGCCACAAGGACGGCCATCTGGTAGCGACCGAGACCATTACTACCCTTCATGGTAACCACAAGACCCAACCGGAGGCGATCCTCGGGGTCACCCGGGATATCACCGAGCGGGCGGCGCGGGAGGAGATGATGCGCCGCCTCGCCTTCTATGACTCCCTCACTGGCCTACCCAATCGCCGCTTGCTGCAACAACGACTCAAGGAGCTGCTGGAGCAGGAGACGCCTCGTCCATTGGCTGTGATGTTTATCGATCTCGATCACTTCAAGCCGATAAACGATACCTTCGGCCATGAAACCGGGGATATCTTGCTCAATCTGGTGGCCGAGCGGATGAGCCACTGCGTGCGCAAACAGGACCTGGTAGCACGGCTGGGGGGCGACGAGTTCGTTATCTTGCTGCCGGAGACTGGCGACGAAGTGCTGGCGGTGGCCGACAAGCTGCACCAGCAGTTGCGCCATCCATTCCAACTGGAGGAGCAGAAGCTGCTTATCTCCAGCAGTATCGGGCTGGCGCTCTATCCCGAGCACGGGGAGGATGCCAAAACCCTGATGCACCACGCCGATCAGGCTATGTATCAGGCGAAGCATCGCGGCCGCGGCCGGGTCTGCCTCTTTACCCCGGGCCTTGATCCGGAACAGGGTGCCCTGCAGTGGCAACCCGGCCACGAATGCGGTCACCCGCGTATCGATGCCGAGCATCGTCAGCTGTTCGTGCTGACCAATCGGCTGCTGGAGCGGATGAAAGCTCAGCACGACAACCCTGCTCCGTTTTTGGATAGTCTTGAGAGACTGTTAGAGATGGCCCGCCATCACTTCGCTTTTGAAGAGCAGATGCTGGTGGAGATCGACTATCGGGAACTCGCCAGTCACCGTCAGGATCACCTGCGCCTGCTCAACAAGGCAAGCCAGTTGCTCCTCGCCGCCAAAGCGGGGACGCTGGGCAACGACGAGCTGCTCAACTTCATCATTCAGGAGCTGGTGGTCGGACACATGAGTCAGGCGGATCGTCGTTACTTCCCCCAGTTCAGACCAGAACGCTGCTTGCCTATTGCGGAAGGGACCGCCTAGTCTCCCCGCAGGGCGACCACGGGATCGAGGCGTACCGCCCGCAAGGCGGGAGCGACCCCGGCCAGCAGGCCAACCAGAGCGCTGCAACCGAGCGCCAGCAGCAGATAGAGAGGATGGAGGGTGAGCGGCAAGCCGGCCGCCAGCAGGGTGAGCAGCAGCTTGAGCCCGCCGAGCAGGGCCAGTCCCATGGCCCCGCCCAGCAGCGCCAGCACCACGGCTTCGAGTAGGAACAGCAATAGAATACGCCGCCGCGGACAGCCCAGCGCCATCAGCAGACCCACCTCGGGGATCCGCTCCTGCTGGGCGATGCTCATGATGCTGAAGATGCCGACCGCCCCGATCAGCAGCGAGATAATGCCGAGCCCGCCAACCACCAGCTTGATGATAGAGAGGATCTTGTCGAGGCTGGTCAGCATGTCCTGCTGGGAGGTGAGGGTGAAATCCTCGGCGCCGTGGCGGGCGATCAGCACCCGCCGGATCTGGGCTGTAATGTCGGCCTCCGTCTGCCCGGCGCGATAGATGACATCGATCTCCTGCAACCCCTCCTTGTTGAACAGCGCCTGGGCGTGAGCGGCGGGCAGATAGATCATGTCGTCCAGATCAAAGCCGAGAAATTGCCCTTTGGGGGCCAATACCCCGGCCACCCGAAAACGGCGATCACCGGCGCGCAGCAGACTGCCAGGCGCATCGCCGCCGGGAAACAGCTCTGCTGCCACCTTGGCACCCAGCACCGCATAGGCACGGGGCATGGCACTGTCATCCGCGGGCAGAAAACGTCCCTGCACCAGGGTGAGCCGCCAGCCTGAGAGCGCAGCCGGACCTGTGCCCAGAATGGCGGTGCTGCGGGTCAATCCGCGGCTGCGCACCTCCCCCTGCCCCTGCACCACCGGCAGCGCCGCCTCTACCCCTGCCAATCTGGCGAGGGCATCGGCATCCTCCAGCAGCAGGGGACGGCTGCTGGAGAGGATGCCGGGCGGGCCGCCGGCGGTTTCGGTCTTGCCCGGGGTTACGGCGATCAGCCGGGTACCAAATTGGGAGAAGCTGTCGAGCAGATAGAGCCTGAGCCCCTCGCCGATGCCGGTGAGCAGGGTCACAGAGGCGATCCCGATGGCAATGCCGAGCGCCGACAGCAGGCTGCGACTGCGCCCCGCCAGCAAGGCGCGCCAGAGCCAGAACAGCAGATCGGCGGCGCGCATCAACCACCGATCCACTGCCCGCTGCGCAGGCTACTGACCGGATCTTGCCGTGCCGCCCGGGAGGCGGGCAGCCAGCTAAAAAACAGCCCGGTCAGCAGGGCCGCCGGTATGGTGCAGAAAGTAGCAAGCAGAGGAACCGCCGCCGGAAATCCGGGCCAAATCACTCCGGCGAGGGCAACCAGGGCATAGCCCAACACAGTGCCAAACAGCGCGCCACTGCCGCTCAGCAGCAGCGCCTCCCACAAAAACAGCTGGCGGATCTGGCGGCTGTCGGCCCCCAGCGCCTTGAGCAGGCCGATCTCGCCGGTGCGCTGGCGGGTGCTGATCAGCGCCAGATTCATCATCATGATGCCCGAGACCAGCAAGCTGATGGCACCGATGCCGGCAACTGCCAGGGTGAGAGTCGAGAGAATGGTGGAGAAGGTGGCCAGCATGGCGTCACGGCGCACCACGGTCACATCGAGCACCCCGTGGCGCCCCTGCATCAGCTGCTCCAGTCGCGTGACCAGCGGGGGCACGGCTTGCCCCGCCAGCGGCTGGATCAGCAGCCGAAACAGCCCCTCGGTGTTGAACAGCCGCATGGCGCTACCGGCCGGGATCAGCGCCGCCTCGGCCATATCCATCCCCAGATTGCTGCTCTGGCTGGTGAAGACCCCCACCACCCGAAAGCGGCGATTGTCAAAACGCAGCCACTGGCCGACCGGATCGACCTGACCGAACAGCTCACGGGCCACCTTGGCCCCGAGCAGGACGGCCGGGCGATCCTCTGCGGCATCCCCCGGCAGCCAGCGGCCGGAGAGCAGCTCCAGCCCGTGGGTATCACGCAGCCCGTTGCTGCTGCCAAGCAGCATGGTCTGGCGCAGCCGCGCCCCCTGCTTGGCCTCGGCAAAGCCCATCACCAGCGGCACCAGCCGCACGTTTGGCTGGTGCTGGCCAAGGTAGTGCATATCATCGAGAGTGATCTGCCGCAGACTGTTTCCGGTGACCGGCGGCAGCCCGCCGGTGGTCTCCTTGCGGCCCGGGAACATCACCAGCAGATCCTTGCCAAGGGAACTGAACTGGTCGGCCACATAGCGCCTCGCCCCCTCTCCCAGCGCGGTGAGCAGCAGCACCGAGGTGACGCTCAGACTCACCGCCAGGATCAAGACCAGCGCCCGTGAACGCTGACGCAACAAGGCCACGGCGGCAAAGCGGATCACATCGGGGCGCCGCATTCAGCCACCGCCGCTATCAATGTTGATGCGGCCATCGTTCATCAGGATCCGCCTGCCCGCCCGATCACCGAGGCGCGAGTCGTGGGTTACCACCACCAGCGTGATCCCCTGCTCCCGGTTGAGCTCCTCCAGCAGGGTAATCACCTCCTCCCCGGAGCGGGAGTCGAGATTGCCGGTGGGCTCGTCGGCAAGGATCAGCCGCGGCGCCATTGCCATGGCCCGGGCGATGGCTACCCGCTGACGCTGACCGCCGGAAAGCTCGGCAGGGCGGTGTCCGGCCCGGTTCTCCAGCCCCAGCTCCCCCAGTAACTGCTGGCTGCGGCGATGGCGCTCGGCGGGGGCGATCCCGCACAGCATCAGCGGCAGCTCGACGTTTTCACGGGCGGTGAGGCGGGAGATGAGGTGAAACGACTGGAACACAAAACCGATGCGATGGCCGCGCAGCTGGGCCAACGCCGGCTCTGACAGGGTGGCGGTATCCTCCCCTCCCAGCCAGTAACGCCCCTCATCGGGCCGATCCAGCAGCCCCAGCACATTGAGCAGGGTCGATTTGCCGGAGCCCGAGGGGCCCATCACCGCCAGATACTCCCCCTCGGCAACCCGCAGGGAAACGCGATCGAGGGCGGCCACTTCGCTCCCCCCCAGAGTGAAACGACGGCTGACGGCATCAAGGCGAATGAGATCACTCATCCGCCTGCTCCGTAGCGGCGCCAAAAGGGCCCTCCCCGACAATCTGTCCGGGCTGGGCGGCCAGCCGATCACCGGCGGCGAGCCCCTCGGCGACTTCAATCCAGTTCCAGTTCTCCACGCCCCAACGGGGCACCACCCGCACCAGCTTATCCCCTTCCAGCCGCAGCACACTGCCATCGTCGGCCCGGCTGCTGGCCGCTACCCGCAGCACATCGGTGGCGCGGGTCACCTCGACCTCAAGGTCGGCACTGTAGCCGATAAGCAGGGGTACATCGGTGGGCACAGCGGTGAGCGCCGCCTCCACCTCCACGGTGCGGGCCTGCTTCTCCAGCTCCTTCACATAGGGGGCGATGCGGGTGACGGTGGCGGCAAAATCGCGCCCGGGCATAGCATCGAGCAGTACCCGGGCAGACTGGCCCACCTTGAGGCGGGCGGCATCCACCTCATCGATGGGGGCTGAGACATACAGACACTTATCATCGATAAGATCGATCACCGGAGGCATGGCCACTCCGGGCGGTGAGGGGGTCATGTATTCGCCCAGCTTGCTGTTGACCTCTGCCACCACACCGGCAAACGGCGCCTGCAGGCGGCGCTCGCTCAAGCGAGCCTCCACCTGGGCGACCTGCGCCTCGTCAACCCGCTCCTGCTGACGGGATGCCTGACAGACATAGCGGCGGGTATCGGCCAGATTCTGGGCCTGCTCGGCGAGGGTGCGGGAGGTGAGGTTTTTGGCCAGCAAGGTGGCCAGCCGGTTGGCCTCCCGCTCGTAGTAGGCCGCCTCGCTGCAACGCTCCTCGCGCTGGGTCTTGCCAAGGGCCTGCTGGGCACGGGCACGGGCAAGATCGGCGTGAATATCGTCACTCCAGAGGGTCAGCAGCAGATCTCCCCGGGCTACCCGCTCCCCGGCCTTGACGGCGATCTGCTCCACCACGCCGCCTCCGGGCAGACTGAGTCCGGCCCGCTGGCACGACTTGATGGTGCCAGCCCGGGTGTTGACCACAGTGACCAGCACATCACCCCGCCCGACCTCAGCCAGCCTGATCGGCGTCGGCTGCGGTTGCCACCACCATGCCACAGCAGCCGCCGCTACCACAGCGCCACTTCCCCACCACAACCAACCTCTCTTCATCGCGCATCCTTTCGCTAGTGACTCCCGTCATGTGCGTCGGGAGAGCAGGGCATAATAGAGCAAGGGTATCACCACCAGGGTGAGCAAAGTGGAGACCAGGATCCCGAAAATCAGGCTGATGGCCAGTCCGTTGAAGATGGGATCATCAAGGATAAACAGGGCCCCGATCATCGCCGCCAGCGCCGTCAGCATGATGGGTTTGGCCCGCACCTGCGCCGCTTCGATCACCGCCTGCTCGAACGCCACTCCGGCGCTGCGCTGCTGCTCGATAAAGTCCACCAGCAGGATGCTGTTGCGTACGATGATCCCGGCTAGCGCAATCATCCCGATCATCGAGGTGGCGGTAAACTGGGCCCCCAGCAGGGCGTGGCCCGGCATCACCCCGATGAGGGTGAGCGGAATGGGGGCCATGATGATGAGCGGCACCAGATAGGAGCGAAACTGGGCCACCACCAGCAGGTAGATGAGGATCATCCCCATCCCGTAGGCGATGCCCATATCGCGGAAGGTCTCGTAGGTGATCTTCCACTCCCCGTCCCACAACAGCGCCACCGCTCCCAGTTTGTCGGGCTGCTGCACGTAATATTGGGGCAGGTTGATGTCGGCACCGGCGGCAAACATGCCGTAGAGCGGGCTGTCGGTGTGACCGCCCATGTCGGCCACCACCATCACCATGGGCTGCATATTCTTGTGCATGATATAGCTGGGGGCCACCTCATCGCGGCGACTCACCAGCTCGGAGACCCGCACCAGCTGGCCGCTCTGGCTGCGCACCTTGAGCGCTAATACGCCCGCCAGATCCCGTTTGTCACCGGGAGCCAGCTCGATGCGGATCGGCACCGGATACTTGGCGCCGTGCCCCTGCAGCCAGCTGGCATCCTGATAACCCACCCCGCCATTGAGGGTGTTCACCAGATCGCCGAGATCGACCCCGATCAGGGCCGCCTTGCTGCGATCCACCACCAGCCGCCACTTGGGCTGCGGGTCGGTCAGATAGATATCCACATCCACCAGATCCGCGGTGGCTACAAAGCGGGCCTCTACGGCGCGCGCCGCAGCTTCTCGGGCAGCCTGAGTCGGGCCATAGATCTCGGCAACGATGGGTGACCAGACCGGAGGACCGGGGGGCACCTCAACGACTTTCAGGTTGCCACCCACCGCGCTGGCGATGGCCTGCAGCGGGGCCCGAACCGACTGGGCAATCTGGTGACTGCTGCGATGGCGCTCATGCTTGTCCACCAGATTGACCTGAATATCCCCCACGTTGGCACCGCTGCGGATAAAGTAGTGACGCACCAGCCCGTTGAAGTTGATGGGGGCGGCACTGCCGGCGTAGATCTGGTAATCCTTCACCTCGGGCACCTTGGCAAGCTCCCGCCCGACCGCCAGCAGAGTGCGCTCGGTCTGCTCCAGAGTCGCCCCCTCCGGCATATCGAGCACCAGCTGAAATTCCGATTTGTTGTCGAAGGGAAGCATCTTGAGCACTACCCACTGCACCATGGGCATGGCAGCGGCTCCCGCCACCAGCAGCAGGATAGCCAGCCAGAGCTTGTGCCTCGCTCTCCTGGCGCCAGCGCCAATCAGGAAAGGGGTCATCAGCCGCTGGAAGAGGCCGGCCCTGGCCTCGCCGTGGGTACCGTGCACCGAATCCTTGAGCAAATGGCTCGCCAGCCAGGGGGAGAAGATAAAGGCCACCAGCAGGGAGATGAGCATCCCCATGCTGGCATTGATGGGGATAGGGCTCATGTAGGGGCCCATCAGACCGCTGACAAAGGCCATCGGCAGCAGGGCCGCGATCACGGTCAGGGTCGCCAGTATGGTCGGCCCCCCCACCTCGTCCACCGCCCCCGGAATCAGATCCTTTAGCGCCCCCTTGCCCAAACCGCGATGGCGGTGGATGTTCTCCACCACCACGATAGCGTCATCCACCAGAATGCCGATGGAGAAGATCAGCGCAAACAGCGACACCCGGTTGAGGGTAAAGCCCCAGGCCCAGCTGGCGAAGAGAGTCAGTGCCAGGGTGATAACGATGGCCACCCCCACCACCAGCGCCTCACGCCAGCCCATGCTCACCAGCACCAGCAGCACCACCGCCGTGGTGGCAAAAATCAGCTTGCCGATCAGGGTGTTGGATTTGGTCTCGGCGGTGACGCCGTAGTCCCGGGTCACCGTCACCTCGACGCCAGCCGGGATCAGTCGGTTCTGCAAACTCTCGACCCGCGCCTCCACCCGCTTGGCCACATCGACCGCGTTCTGGCCCGGCTGCTTGCCGATGGCCAGGGTCACCGCCGGATAACTGGCTTGCCCCATCCCCATCCAGCTGCGCTTGGTCGGGGTCTCCTGACCCAGAGAGACCCTGGCCACCTCCCCCAGATAGACCGGCTTGCCGTCGTGCAGCCCCACTACCAGCTCTCTAGCCTCCTGCTCGCTTTGCAGGAACTGCCCCACCTGCACCTTGATCTCACTGTTGTTCTGCTCGATAGCCTGTGTGGTGCCTACCTGATTGGTGGCAGCCAGTCGTTGGCTCAGCTCGCCCCAGCTGATGCCGTGGGCGCTGAGGGCCGCCGGATCCGGCATCACCCGCAACACGGCGCTCTGGCTGCCCAGCGTGTAGATATCGCGGGTACCGGGAATGCGCTTGAGTTCAGTCTCCAGCTCATGGGCGACCCGGGTCAGCTCGGGAGCCCCCAGTTGTTTGCTCCCCTCTTTGCTCCATAAGGTCAAACTGACGATGGGGACATCATCGATCCCCCGGGGTTTCACCAGCGGCTGACCGACTCCGATCCCCTGTGGCAACCAGTCGCGGTTGGAGTCGAGCTGGTTGTTGAGATCGACGATGGCCTGCTCGCGGCTCACCCCCACCTTGAACACCACCACCAGCAGGGCGCCATCGGGCTGGGAGAAAGAGTAGAGGGTATCAATGCCCTTTATCTGGGAGACCACCTGCTCGGCAGGGGTGGTGACAAGAGACTCCACCTCTGCCGGGGTGGCTCCCGGGAAGGGGATGTAGACATCGGCGAAGGTGACATCGATCTGCGGCTCCTCCTCCTTGGGGGTCACCAGCACAGCAAACAGGCCGAGTAAGAGCCCCACCAGCGCCAGCAGCGGCGTGATGGCCGAGCCCTGAAACAGCGCGGCCAGCCGACCGGCAGGCCCCAGCCTCTCCTTGTTGCCGTTCAGCTCGCTACTCATGGGCCACCTCCTGCTGCTGCGCCCAGGCATCGGGAGCCAGCTTGTCACCGGCTTGCAGCCCGGCCAGGATCTCGCACTGCCCTTCAAAGCAATGGCCGACCCGCACCGGCGTCAGGGCCCAGCCAGCGGGCTGCTGCAGATAGACGCCGTTGAACTCCCCTTGCCGCAGCAGGGCGCGATCCGGCACCTGCAACACCTGACGCTCACCCTGCTTGAGCTGCACCTTGAGCCACATGCCGGGCAATACCCCGGCGGTTTGCGGCGGCAAGTCGAGACGCAACCTGAAGGCGTGGCTCTGGCTGTCGGCATAGTTAAAGCGGGTCAATTTGACCGGGGTAACAGACTTGCCATCCGGCAGCAGCACCTGCACATCCGCAGGCTCACGAGCCAGCGTCAGGGCGGATTGGGGCAACTCCACCTCCACCCGCAAGGTGTCGAGAGAGAAGCCGGAGAGCAGCGGGGTACCGGGGGCGACAGTCTCCCCCAGCTCTACCAGCCGTTTGGTCACGACTCCGGCGTAAGGGGCCAGAATGCGGGTATAACCGTAGGCCTCGCGGGCCTGAGTGAGGGCCGCATCGGCAGCGTTCACCTCGGCGCGGGCGGCGCGATCCGTCGCCTGGGCATTATCGAGCTGGGCGCGGGTGATCACCCCCTTGGCAATCAGCGCCTGAAAGCGGGCAAGCTGGCGCTCGGCTTCCACTTGCTGGGCCTGCGCCCGCGCCAGCCGCGCCTCGGCACCCGTGACGGCGGCAAACTGCTCTTTGCCGCTGATCTCCAGCAGCGGTTGCCCCGCCTGCACCTGATCGTTCACATCCACCAGCATGCGGGAGACCCGGCCGCTGGTCTGGGCCGCCACCGTCCCCTGATTGATGGCACTGACGGTGCCATCCAGCGTCAGCCAGTCGGTCACCGCCTGTGGCGCCACTGTCAACAGGGTCACTGTCAGTGGGGCAATAGACTCCCCGTCTGCGGCAAGGGCCTGGGGGGATGTCATGGCCTGCGATGTCATCACCAACATGGTGATCCCCAGCAACCGGATCTTTTCCATCATCACTCTCCTTCCCTGGCGTAATCTGTCACTTCACGGGATCAGGCGGTATGGGACTGGCGCACCTTATCCTTCCCCCGAGCTGGCGCCTTGGCCAGCACCCTGGCCAGTCCTTTGTCAAACAGCAAGATCCCGGCCACCATGGCCGCTATAAACAACATTATCATGGGCTGCCCGCTGGAAATGAGACTCAGAGCAGGCCCCGGGCAGATACCCACCAATCCCCAGCCGATGCCAAACAGCGCAGCCCCGCCGATCAGCCTGCGCTCGAGCCGAGGAGCTGGTACGGCGGCGATGGGCTCCCCCAGCACACTCTGGCGACGGGGTTTCACCAGCAAGAAGTAACCCGGCATAAAGACCAGCAGGGCGCCTCCCATCACGAAGGCGAGGCTGGGATCCCAGGCGCCAGCCAGATCGAGAAAACCGGTGACCCGAGCGGGATCCACCATGCCGGAGATGGCCATCCCCAGTCCGAACAACACACCCGCAAACAAACTTGTCAGCAACTTCATGGCGATCAGCCCCTTACAGCAGATGATGAGTGACGAAGACGGTGATAAAGCCAGCCGCCATAAAGGTCAGGGTGGCGACAATGGAGCGCAGGGAGAGCCGCCCCATGCCACAGATGCCGTGGCCGCTGGTGCAGCCATTGCCAAGACGGGTACCGATGCCGACCAGCAGACCGGCCAGCAGCACTACAGGCCAGCCGGGCAAGGTGGTGAATGCGGGCATGGTGGACCAACCCAGGGTCAGCGCCAACCAGGCGCCCGCCCCGAGCCCCAGCAGAAATAGCACCCGCCACGGCGTACGCTGTTGCAGCGCACCGGCCAGAATGCCGCTGATCCCGGCAACCCGGCCGTTGAACAACATCAGGATCAGGGCCGACAGCCCCGCCAGCATGCCACCGCCCAAAGAGAGCAGCCATTGGCTTTCCATCATCAAGATTCCTTATTTTCTGAGTGACAAAAATGGGTTTGCAGCGCGCCCAACACATCGGCGGCCGCCTCGCTCACCAGCGAGTAGTAGATCTGCTGGGAGACCTTGCGTGAACGGATCAGGCCGTAGCGCTTCAATACCGAAAGTTGCTGGGAGAAGGCCGACTGCCCGAGTTGGCTATGGGCCAGCAGCTCCCCGACCCCCTTCTCCCCCTCCACCAGCTGGCAGAGCACCATCAGGCGTTCGGGATGAGCCAACGCCTTGAGCAGGGAGGCGGCGGCTGTCGCATGTCTGTTCATCTCGTCGAATTGGCTCATAAGAGTAAATTAGCAATTGCTGATATTTGTTCTATTGTATAAAACAACACTAAATTAGCAACATCTAAAGTAGAGAGGGAGAAAGACCATGACAGTAGATAACGGAGTCAGAATCGTCGCGGGTTGCATGTTGCTGCTCTCGCTGATCCTTACCACCTGGGTGCATCCGGGCTTTGTCTGGCTAAGCGTCTTTGTCGGGGTCAACCTGATCCAGAGTGCGTTCACTGGGTTCTGCCCGGCAGCCCTGATCCTGAAGCGCTTGGGGCTGAAGTAACAGGTCGCGCAAGACAGGGGAACTCCTGCTATCGGGCATAGGTTCTGCTAGCGGGGCGTCATCGCGCAGCGATGGCTATCGTCGCTCCGTGATGCTTATGGAGATAACCAGTCGGCACCATTATTGACAAACTTGTATCTAAATGTTGCTGAAAGGGCGATAAGGCTTTACCTCACCGCTCTGGATGAGTACCATTTTGCCGTTCTTAACACAGCGGAGACCATCAGTGGGCAACTCATCAAGTGACAGTTGTAGACCGACCCTCATCGTCGGTACCAAGGTTGCGAGCTAGCCGCAGGTCTTCTTCTGCCGCAACTCGCAGCCCTGCGAGAAGCGGAAATCCACTCCCCTCTTCTCTTTATTTCACACTTGACGTCAGGTGATCTGGCTTTGCCATAACACCTTGCCTGCATAGTTTCTGCTTCCCACAAGGAGGCTGCTATGCGTTTTATTTCAACTCTGTCCGTATCCAACCGGACTTATCCCCTGCTGAGCAAGCTGGGGCGCGGCATGTTGCCACGCTGGCTGGGCGGCAAACCGCGCCAGCACCACTACCGGCTGCAGATCCGCTGCGAGGATCGTGCAGATATGGAACAGGTGCTGGATATGGTGAACCACACCCTGCAACCGGCCGGGCTACAACCGATGCAATCGATGAAACCGGGTCGCAGCGGCGGGCGTGAGCTGGTACTCAATGTGCACTGCTCTCCACCCCAACGCCGCTATCTGGTGCAGTTTGTCCATCAGGTCGGGGTAGCACATCCGGTACGCTGGGAGCTGCATCCGCGCATCGACACGGCTCCCGAGCTCAACTGACGCACATCCTGCTGCACTAACAACCGTTCAAGGGGCCAGTCACGCTGGCCCCGCTTGTTGCGTCCTCTCCGAGCGTCAGGGCATCTGATGATGCCCGCGCCCCGGAAGCCAAACCCGGGACGCTGCGTTTTTTCCTGCTGGTCATCCGCTCAATCCCCCTCTGATCCATCCGCCATCAGGCGTTTCATCATGGATTGTGCCAAGCCAGCCTTCATAAGAAGGAGTACGCCATGAAGATGTGGCAACAACTAGACATAATCTCCCTGCTCGACACTCTGGCCAGCCTGCTGCTCGCCTTTGTGCTCGGCAGTCTGGTCGGGCTGGAGCGCCAGTACCGCCAACGTACCGCGGGCCTTCGCACCAACGTGCTGGTCGCCGTGGGGGCAGCCCTGTTCGTCAGCTTGGCCCAGCGAATCTATGACCTGCACGGCGGCAACTACAACGTGGTCCATGTGGTGGCCTATATTGTCTCCGGCATCGGCTTTCTCGGCGCCGGTGTCATCATGCGCGAGTCAGGCAATATCCGCGGCATCAACACCGCCGCCACCCTCTGGGGCGTGGCAGCGGTCGGCGCCGCCTGTGGCGCCGGGCTCGCCATGGAGGCAATTCTGGGCGCCCTGTTCGTGCTCGCCGCCAACACCCTGCTGCGACCACTGGTCAACCAGATCAACCGTCGCCCGGTAGACAATCTGGATACTGAAGTCACCTACAAGGTGACTGCCCTGACCCCCCGTGAGCATCAAAAGGAGGTGCTGCACTGGCTCGAAGAGATGCTGGAGCAGGCCAACTATCCCATGAGCGAGCTCGACATCGAGCCATTTGGCGAGAGGGATCTGGAGATCTCGGCAGTGCTGCTGGCAACCTCCATCGATGGTGACGAGCTCGACGCCCTGATGGTGAAGCTCGGCATTCATCCCCATATCAAGCAGATATTCTGGCGCGCCAGCACTACGGATTGAGTTGTCGGTCAGAGGAATGGCTCCATCAACCAACGGCAAAAAGCCCCGCCAGCAATGGCGGGGCTTTCTCATATGGATGAGCGAAGAGTGGCTAGCGACGACTGCGCCAGCGCACCCTGGGGGCGATCACCTGGGCAGTCTGCGCAGGGGGATTACCCGCAATCAGTTGCTGCATCAGCTCGAAAGCGGCGTGGGCCAGCGCCGGACAATCCTGCGCCACCGAGTCGATGCGCATGGGAATGCAGTCGAGCAGGTCGTGATCATCGAAGGTGCACAGCCGCATCCCCGTCTCCATCAACCCCGCCTCGTTGAGGTAGCGCAGCACCCCTTCCAGCAGGGTAAAGGAGGCGGTAAAGAGCCCCTTGGGGGGCGCCCCCAGTTCGGCCACCAGCTCGGCCATCAGCTGATAACCGGAGATCGGCTGGTAGTCACGATGGCGTACCCGAGCTGCATCGGCTTCAAAACCGGCGCGATGGAGCCCCAGCTCATAGCCCGCCAGCCGGTGGCGGCTGGGGGAGAGATCCAGCAGGCCGCCGAAGTAGTAGATCTGCTCGCCGCACTCGCTGGCCATGTCCCGCACCAGCTCGGCGGTCGCCTTGCAGGCATCGGAGATCACCATGGGCAGGCGCGACTCGCCGATGTGGCGGTCGAGCTGCACTACCGGCAGACGATCGTGGATACGGGCATAGATGTCATCACTGTGGCCACTGGAGGCGACAATCAGCCCATCCACCTGACGGCTGATGAGGTTGTCCACCACCCGCTGCTCAAGGGCGGGATCATCCTCGGAGCAGGCGATCAGCAGCTGGATGCCCGCCTCCCGGCAGTGCGCCTCGAGGGCGCGGGCGATGCGGGCAAAACCGAAGTTGGTGAGATCGGGGATCACCAACCCCCAAGTGTAGCTGCGGGTCTCGCGCAGGGAGCGGGCATGAAAGCTCGGCAGGTAGTGACACTCCTCCGCCACCGCCTGAATGCGCTTGCGGGTATCGTCGGCAATCCGGTACTCCGCACTCTTCCCGTTGAGCACCAGACTGGCGGTCGCCTTGGACACCCCCGCCAGTTCGGCGATCTGGGCAATCGTGATCCGTTTCTTCTTCTCCACCTGGCCTCCCGGCTGACTAGAACCGGGCTATTGTACTAGGCACGCCGACAGCGGCCAGTGATTGAGGCAAATTTTGCAGCCATCATCGCCGTTACCTGATGATAGTTGCGGCTTTTCCCCGGGGAAGTAGCGCGCCGACAGGCTGTGACGCCCCTCATCGATGAAACACTCCAGACTGGAGCGATCACACAGGACGGTGATCCGCCCGCCAGCCCATGGGCTGCTGCGAGTCTCCCACGCTCCGCTCTGCCAGTTCTGGCGCCGCAAGGTGATGCGGTCCGGCTGCCACACTAACTCGGCCACGGCACCGAACCAGAAACTCCCCTCACCGCAGAGATCCAGATCGAGCCAGGCCGAGTCGATGGCCAGCCCCGGAAACTCGCCAAGCGTCCCCTCGAAACGGGTCAACTCTCCCTTCAATGCCGCGAGCTCCGCCACAGGCCGCTGGCAGAGCCACTCATCCTGCCAGAACAGCTCCCGCGGGCAGCTCATCTGGTGGATCCAGCCGTGAGCGACCGTAGGCTGGCTCATCTCGTTCTCCTCCGGCAGCCCCAGCCAGCCGAACAAGAGGCGGCGCCCCTGACTGTCCAGGGTAGTTTGCGGCGCATAGAACTCGAAGCCCCGGTCCAGCTCGTGGACAGCCCCGTGCTCGAAGCGCTTGCCGTCGAAGTTGCCAGCCAGCCAGCCGCACTGGTAGAGGTTGCGATAATCCTCGCCCACCGGGGCAATCCCCTGCGGGCAGCTGATCAGCACATGGTGCTCCCCCAGCGGGAAGAGATCCGGGCACTCCCACATATAGCCAAACTCACCCAGCCCCCCTCGCCCGCTACCGGCGATGGGGCCCACCCGCTGCCAGCTTTGCAGGGTCTCGCCGCGATAGAGCAGCACTTCGCCCTTGTCATCCAGGGTGCGAGCACCCAGCACCATCAGCCACTGCCGCCCGTCGTGCCACACCTTGGGGTCGCGCACATGGCCGCTGTAGCCTGCGGGCAGGTCCAGCATGGGTCCCAGCTTGGCAAAGCCCCCCTCACCGTCGGCGCGGGCCAGACACTGGTAGGCGGTGCGGCTGCCGTCCGGGTATTTGACGTTGCCTGTGTAGATAAGGGTCAGACGCCCCTGCTCATCGCTCACCGCAGAACCCGAATAGCAGCCGTGGCTCTCATAGGCTTCGGTGGGCAACAGCGCCACCGGCTCGTGCTGCCAATGCAGCAGATCGGTGGAGGTGACATGGCCCCAGCCCTTGTTGCGGTGCTCGCAGCCCAGCGGGTTCCACTGGTAGAAGAGGTGGTAGCGCCCGTCGTGCTCGATAAAGCCGTTGGGATCGTTAAGCAGCCCCACCGGGGCTGCCAGATGCCAGCGGGGCCGATGGGGATCGGCCGCCGCCTTGAGCTGTCCGGCCAGCAACGACCGGACAATCTGGTTGAGAAGATCGCTTTCCTTCATCACTCCACCTTGTACTTGAGCAGGTAGGAAGCGGCGAAGGCGGCGCCAAAGGCGATCACCAGCCCGATGATGTAATGAATCAGGCTCATGGGCTGGACGATGGCCATGCCGGGAATACCGGTCAGCCCCACCGCCGTCATCCCCACCTTGGCCGCCACCACGTAGGCGCCGCCGCAGGCCCCGCCAAACAGACCGGCGAGGAAGGGTTTGATATAGCGCAGGTTCACCCCAAAGATCGCCGCTTCCGTGATGCCCAGCAGACAGGACATGGCAGCCGGCACTGTGATGGCCTTGATCTTCACATCACGGGTCTTGAAGTAGACCGCGAGGCAAGCCCCGCCCTGTGCCACGTTGGCCATGGCCCAGATGGGCAGCAGGAAGTTGACGCCAATTTGCGGATTCGCCAGCAGCCCCGCCTCGATGGCGTGGAAGCTGTGATGGATGCCGGTGATGACGATAAGCGAGTAAGTGCCGCCAAACACCAGCCCCGCCAACCAGCCCGCCTGCTCATAGAGGGCACTCAGACCGAACGAGATGCCATCCCCCAGCACCCGACCCGCCGGGCCGATAAAGAGCAGCGCCACGAAACCGGTGATGATGACGGTGAGAAACGGCGTGAGGATCAGATCCAGCGCGTCCGGAATGCGCTTGCGCAGCTGTTTCTCCAGATGGGACATAAACCAGACCGCCAAGAGCACCGGGAAGACGGTGCCCTGATAGCCGATCATGGCGACATCGAGCCCGAAGAAATCCATGGTCTTGAAGCCACCGGCCACGCCCCAGGCGTTGGTCAACGCCGGGTGGGTGAGGATGCCGCCAAGGGTCGCCCCGAGGTACGGATTGCCACCAAACTCCCGCGCCGCCGTAAAGCCGATGAGGATCGGCAGTATGATAAAGGCCGCCGAGCTGAACATGTCGAGCATCACAAACAGGGCGCTGTCGGCATTGACCCAACCGTAGGTGCGCACCATGCCGAGCAGCCCCATCAGCAGGCCCGAGGCGACGATGGCCGGAATGATCGGCACGAAGATGTTGGAGAGGGTTCGCGCCAACCGCTGGGCCACGTTGAGCTTGGCCGCCGCCATGTCGGTCAGCTCCGCCTTGCTGGCGGTGCCGGTACCGGTCAGCGCCACAAACTCCGCATAGACCTTGTTGACCAGACCGGTGCCGAAGATCACCTGAATTTGGCCCGCGTTGCTAAAGCACCCCTTGACCCCCTCCAGCTTGTCGATGGCGGCCTTGTTTACCTTGCTGTCATCGGCCAGCACCAGCCGCAGCCGGGTGGCGCAGTGGGCAGCGCTGACGATGTTCTCCTTGCCCCCGAGCAGGGGCACCAGATCCTTGGCTATCGCACTGATATTCATATTCTTCCTCTTATGACCCGCCACGCTGGCGGGCCCTTGTCACATGAGAGTAGGGGCTGTCGAGCCGGGCTTCTAGCCGCAGATCAACAGCCGCTTGTGTCTGATCGCAAAAAGGCATCCAGTTCGGAGCGGGTCGGCAGCGCCGTCATCGCCCCCTTGGCGGTGGTAGCGAGCGCCCCACAGCCGTGGGCCTGAGCCAGGATGACGGGTAGCTCGGCCAGCGTCGGCAGCGACGAGCGCCCGGCCAGCGCCGCCAGCAGACCGGCGACGAAGGCATCCCCCGCCCCCGTGGTGTCGAGCGGGGTCACTTTCTGCCCCACCCACTCCAACAGCTCGCCACCCAGACGCGCCACCACCCCGGCCGCGCCCCGGGTCACCAGCACCAGCGCCGGGCCAGAGAGAGTTGCAAGCCCGGCGACCAGTTCATCCTCGCCACTCAGCAGTTGCAGCTCCTCAATGGAGAGCTTGACCACATCCGCCTGCGCAATAGCCTGACGCACCAGCGGCAGCATCTCGGCGGGGTTGCCCCACACCTCTGGGCGCAGGTTGGGGTCGAAGCAGACCCGCCCGCCTGCCGCCTTGATGGCTGCCATGGCCTGCAGGCAGCTGGTGCGCACCGGTTCGTTGGCGAGCGCGATGGAGCAGGTGAGCAGCCACTGACCGGCGTCGAAGCGGGGCAACTCATTTGGGGTGAGGAACTGGTCGGCACTGGGGCGCACCATAAAGGTGAAGCTGCGCTCCCCCTCATCATCCAGTGCCACCAGCACGGTAGAGGTGCGATGGTCTGGATCGAGCCGCAGCGCACCGATATCCACCCCCTCCCCGCTCAAGGTGTCGGCCATAAAGCGGCCGAACGGATCGGCACCAACCCGGCCGATAAAGGCCGCATCGCCACCCAGCCGTGCCACACCAACCGCCACATTGGCGGGGGCGCCACCCGGACACTTGAGGTAGTGCAACGCCCCTTCCGGGATCAAGTCCACCACCGCATCCCCCATTACCCACACACGATTCGTCACCTTGCTACTCCACTGCTGCATCGGATCCACGGTCAAACCCGAACTCTGTTCTGGTGGCTGACATTATCAGCTAAACCGTTTTAGCCAACCAACAGATCTCGGCACCGGCTGCCATTTTTGTGATCGGGATAACGAACTAGAACCAGGTTTCCATCTGTACGCCAAAGTTCCACTCGCCACCGGCGGTGAAGTTGCTCTGACCCATGGCATCGTCGCTGGCGTAGTTGTCAAGCTCGGAGGACCAGTCCATCCAGCTGGCGAACACCCTAAGCTCAGGCCGCTCGAAGAATCCGGCGGTCTGCGCCTTGAAGGTGGGGGCGAAGGTGAGTTTGGTGAAGTTGCCGTTCACCGCCTGGCGTCCCTTGTAACCCTTGGGATCGAGATCCATGTACTGCCAGGCCACCTCGTAGACCAGCTCGACGTTCTGACTCAGCACCTGCGCCACCCGGGTATTGAAGGTGAGCCAGCGGTACTCGTCCCCTTTCACGTAGCGATCCTGACTCTGCTCGGCCAGCAGGGCCGGGGCAAAACGCCAGCGCGGATTAAGATCGGTAGCGCCAAACACGGCGACCCGCACCGCATCGGCGTCCGGCAACAGCTCGCTGTCAGAGCCCAGCCCCTTGACCTCGGCCCCCAGCCCATGACCGTACAGCACCGCCGCCTTGACAAAACCGGGGTTGAGGCCAAAGAAGCTCTCGCCGTGGTAGGCCAGCAGGGTGTGGGCCCCCTTGTCCGCCGCCTCGCTGCCCGCCCCCTTGTCATTGATGCGGGCGTCATTGTCCTTTGCCGAGAGACCGTTCACCATCCACTGCCAGTTGCCGACGCGGTTGTTCATGGTGAGGATGTAGCTCTCGATATCGGAAAGACCGCTGGCGCTGATGTCGCCGTAATCGCGGCCATAGAGAGAGAAGTTGGCCTTCCAGCTGTCGGCCAGTTGCACGTCGTAAACGCCGCCGCCGGTACCGGCCAGGAACACCACGTCGGAATCGAGCCAGTGGATGTCGAAGTTGTCGCGATCAAAGCGCTTGCCCGCCCACAGCACCGCATTCTTGAAGGGGCCGTCGAAGCTCGCCAGATTGCCGATCTCGGCAAACACCTGACGGGTATTGAGGCTCGAATCGCTGGCGGTCCAGTCGTTGCTGGTCTCCACCCCGTCTGCCAGCATCAGCTTGTAGCGGGCCCAGCTGCCATCCTCGAAGGTCTGGGTTTTCAGCAGGTTGGCCTCCATATAGGTGTCATCCTCATTGCCAAGGCGACCGACGGCCCCGCCCACCGAACCGGCTGGCGTGATGTAGGGGCCGCCGCGCCCGCCGTTGCCATTGCCGTTGACCAACAGGCCCGAGCGGGCGTAGCCGTGAAACTCGAAGCCCTGGGCACCAGCGGTCTTCTCATCCACCTGCTGGCTGCGGTTGTCGGCCACCTGAGCCTGCTCGCTCGCCGCGCTCGCCTTCACTTCCGCCTGACTGGCACGGCTCTCTGCCGCCTCGGCTCTCGCTTCGGCTGCCTGTACCCGCGCCTCCAGCGCCGCCAATCTGGCCTCGACACTCTCACCTGCAATACTCGCCTGCGCCGCCCACAGCGGGCTGCTCATCCCCAATCCCAGCGCTACCGCCAGCGCCAACTTGCTCTTGAACATCATCATCTTCCTCACCTGTCATCTGTGGCCCGGACGGGCGCTGTTGTTATCGACAGCCAGAGCATAGCTAAACCAATTTAGCTAACTCAATATGACAACTAAACCGTTTCAGCAACAGTGTGAGCGGGATAACATTTGTACAGCAGGAATTGGCGGGAGTTGTGAGGAGGATCCCTCATCAGGATCCACTCAATAGGGCGGCTCTTGGCTAAACGGCGGGCAAAAAAAGAGCCGGCACAAGGCCGGCTCTGTTTATTCGGGTCGCTGAAATCAGCTGGTCAGATCGTCGAAGAAGCGTTTCACCCCTTCGAAGAAGCCTTCCGATTTCGGCTTGTGGGTCTTGGCAGCGGCACCGCTGAACGACTCGTCCAGCTGGCGCAACAGCTCTTTCTGCTGCTCGGTGAGATTGACCGGAGTCTCGATCACCACCTTGCACATCAGATCCCCTACCTGGCCGGAGCGCACGGACTTCACGCCCTTGCCGCGCATGCGGAACATCTTGCCGGTCTGGGTCTCCGGAGTGACCTTGAGCTTGACGCGGCCATCCAGGGTCGGTACTTCAATCTCGCCACCGAGGGCTGCTGCGGTGAAGCTGATAGGCACTTCGCAGTAGAGGTTGTTGCCGTCACGCACAAAGATCTCGTGCTCTTTGACGTGCACCTGTACGTAGAGATCCCCTGCCGGAGCTCCCGCTTCCCCCGCTTCCCCTTCACCGGAGAGACGGATGCGATCGCCGGTATCGACGCCCGCCGGAATTTTCACCGACAGGGTCTTGGTGCGCTGGTAGCGACCTTCACCGTGGCACTTGCGGCACGGATCCTTGATGATCTTGCCGCGACCGTGACAGTGCGGACACGCCTGCTGCACCGCGAAGAAGCCCTGACGCATCTGCACCTGGCCGGAGCCGTGGCAGGTCGGGCAGGTCTGGGCACTGCTGCCGGTGTGGGCACCGGAGCCGTTACAGACTTCGCAGTGAACCAGAGTCGGCACCTTGATCTCCTTGGAGACCCCGCGTACCGCCTCTTCCAGCGTCAGCTCCATGGTGTAACGCAGGTCGGAGCCACGGGCCGGGCCACGACGGGCACCACCACGGCCACCGCCGAAGATGTCACCGAATACGTCACCAAACATGTCGGCGAAGTCGGCACCGCCGCCAAAGCCACCGTGGCCACCGCCACCCTGGCTCGGGTCGACACCGGCATGGCCGTACTGGTCGTAACGGGCACGCAGGTTGGCATCGGTCAGGACCTCGTAGGCTTCCTTGACCTCTTTGAACTTCTCTTCGGATGCGGCATCACCCTGGTTACGATCCGGGTGATACTTCATGGCCAGGCGCTTGTACGCCTTCTTGATCTCGCGATCGTCGGCATCTTTCGCCACACCCAGTACTTCGTAGAAATCGCGCTTCGACATACTCATCCTGTGGTTACGCAGACGGGCGTTGGTTACCCAACGCCCGTGAATTCATTGACCAAGCCGATGGGCGAAGCGGACTCCGCCCATCTGGGTAGGGCTTACTTCTTGTCGTCTTTCACTTCTTCGAACTCGGCGTCGACTACGTCGTCGTCAGCCTTGGCAGAAGAGGAGGACTGACCGGCATCAGCACCGGCTGCACCACCCTGGGCCTGAGCCTGCTGCTGGGCAATTTCCATCAGCTTCTGGGACGCTTCCAGCAGAGCCTGCTGTTTGGCTTCGATAGCAGCCTTGTCGTCACCCTTGATGGCAACTTCCAGCTCGCTCAGCGCGGCTTCGATCTTGGTCTTGTCGTCGGCAGGCAGGGCCTCACCGGCTTCGGTGATCTGCTTGCGTACGGAGTGGACCAGACCATCAGCCTGGTTGCGAGCCTGTACCAGCTCTTCAAACTTCTTGTCCTCGGCCGCGTTGGCTTCGGCTTCGCGTACCATGCGCTCGATCTCGTCATCAGACAGACCAGAGGAGGCCTGGATGGTGATCTTCTGCTCTTTGTTGGTCTCTTTGTCTTTCGCAGAGACGTGCAGGATACCGTTGGCATCGATGTCGAAGGTCACTTCGATCTGCGGCAGACCACGCGGTGCCGGACGGATGCCTTCCAGGTTGAACTGGCCCAGAGACTTGTTGTCGCTGGCGCGCTTGCGCTCACCCTGCAGCACGTGAATGGTCACGGCAGACTGGTTGTCTTCGGCAGTGGAGAACACCTGGGACTTCTTGGTCGGAATGGTGGTGTTCTTCTCGATCAGCGCAGTCATCACGCTACCCATGGTTTCGATACCCAGGGAGAGCGGGGTAACGTCCAGCAGCAGTACGTCGGTCTTGTCACCGGACAGTACGGCGCCCTGGATGGCAGCACCCATGGCCACGGCTTCGTCCGGGTTGACGTCTTTACGCGGCTCTTTGCCAAAGAACTCGGCAACGGTCTTCTGAACCAGCGGCATACGGGTCTGACCACCGACCAGAATCACGTCGTCGATCTCGCCAACTGCCAGACCGGAGTCTTTCAGGGCGACACGAACCGGCTCCAGAGAGTCTTTCACCATGTCTTCTACCAGGGATTCCAGCTTGGCGCGGGTCACCTTGATGTTCATGTGCTTCGGACCGGTGGCATCTGCAGTGATGTACGGCAGGTTGACGTCGGTCTGCTGGGCAGAAGAGAGCTCGATTTTGGCTTTCTCGGCGGCATCTTTCAGACGCTGCAGAGCCAGCTGGTCGTTGCGCAGGTCGATGCCCTGCTCACGCTTGAACTCGTCTACCAGATAGTTGATGACGCGGTTGTCGAAGTCTTCACCACCCAGGTGGGTGTTACCGTTGGTCGCCAGAACTTCGAAGGTGGTTTCGCCTTCCACTTCATCGATCTCGATGATGGAGATATCGAAAGTACCGCCACCCAAGTCATATACGGCAACCTTGCGCTCGCCCTTGACCTTGTTCACGCCGTAAGCGAATGCAGCAGCAGTCGGTTCGTTGATGATGCGTTTTACATCCAGACCGGCGATGCGACCGGCATCCTTGGTAGCCTGACGCTGGGCGTCGTTGAAGTAGGCCGGAACAGTGATAACGGCTTCGGTTACCGGCTCGCCCAGGTAGTCTTCGGCGGTCTTCTTCATCTTCTTCAGCACTTCGGCAGAGATCTGCGGCGGTGCCATTTTCTTGCCCTTCACTTCAACCCAGGCGTCGCCGTTGTCAGCTTTGGCGATGGCGTACGGCATGATTTTCAGGTCACGCTGCACTTCTTCAT
Source organism: Aeromonas sp. 604282 (assembly GCF_049170575.1). NCBI lineage: Bacteria > Pseudomonadati > Pseudomonadota > Gammaproteobacteria > Aeromonadales > Aeromonadaceae > Aeromonas > Aeromonas sp. 604282. The sequence goes on from NZ_JAAKMV010000013.1 coordinate 118,679, forward strand.
CTTCAAAACGACGACCGATCAGACGCTTGATGGCGAACAGGGTGTTTTTCGGGTTGGTGATGGCCTGACGCTTGGCCGGCTGACCAACCAGGATCTCGCCATCATCGGCATAGGCAATGATGGACGGAGTAGTACGATCGCCTTCTGCGTTCTCGATCACGCGAGCAGTGTCGCCATCCAGAATAGCGACGCAGGAGTTGGTAGTACCCAGGTCAATACCGATGATTTTACCCATTTGACGAATCTCCAAATACTTTGAATAAACTGGCGAGGAACTCGCCTTAATGCGTTAACGGCTAGGTGGGGGCTGCCAATCTGGCTTTCAAGCTCCCGGCATCAATTTTTTTGTGCCGCCGTGGCCTTGCTACCTATATGGGGTCGCCAGACGCAGCTTCAAGCCCCAACCCTAAAAAACCACACCCTTTGTCATGGTTGCGCGGTCACGTTGAGCCGTAAACCGGGCAAGATGAACAGGGGCTGCACTACGAAACAAAAAGCCCGCCACGGGGCGGGCTCGGGCACCCACAGCCAATCAGTCAACCGCTTTGGCGATCATCACCATGGCAGGACGGATCACCCGACCGTTGAGGTCATAGCCCTTCTGCATCACTGCAATGACGGTGTTCGGCGCCACATCGGCACTCGGCACCATGCTCATCGCCTGATGGGCGTTGGGGTCAAACGGCTGGTTGATCGGATCGAGCGCCACCAGACCAAACTTGGCCACGCCGCTCTGCATGGATTTCAGAGTCAGCTCGACACCTTCGATCATCGGCTTGAGGGCTTCGTTCTCCTTGTCGGCCAGTTCGATGGCACGCTCAAGGTTGTCCAGCACCGGCAGCAGTTCATTGGCGAACTTCTCCAGAGCGAATTTGTGCGCCTTCTCCACATCCAGCTCGGTACGACGGCGCAGGTTCTCCATCTCGGCGGCGGTACGCAGGGCGCGTTCACGCTCTTCCGCCGCTTTTTGGATGGCGGTTTCCAGCTGCGCTTCCAGTTCGGCAATGCGGGCCTGCTCGGCTGTCACTTCACTGTCTACATCGGTCGGCTCGACTGGCTGGGCTTCCACTTGCTCCATCGCTTCAACCTTTTGCTCTTCGTGGTTCATGACATCTCCAATTCCGGGGTTACTTATGAGGGCCCTGACGTCTGGTTGAGCGACCGGACGACAACAGACCGACTATGTTGGCGCTATTATGGGGATGCATCCCCGGCTTTCAAGGGGTAAAGGGCAATCAGGGTTGCTGAATAGCCGCAACCGGCGGTTTATCCGGGTTGCCGCTCACCGTTTAACCAGTAACCTCAAGGGGATAGCCGGCCCCGTCACACGGGAGAGCGTCACAAGCGCAGCAAAGCACTGTATACTGGCCCGCAATACCCATCCCAGATCTGACTGACTATGGATTCTCCGTTCAAAACCATCGCCCTGATTGGCAAACCCCACCATGAGGGGGCCAACCAGACGCTGACCGGCCTGCATCAATACCTGACCGCCCGCGGCTTTCGGGTACTGGTGGAGAGCCGGGTCGCCCAGACCCTGAGCATCCTCGATGAAAACGTGATGGATCTGGTGCAACTGGGCCAGCAGGCCGATCTCGCCATCGTGGTCGGCGGTGACGGCAACATGCTGGGGGCGGCGCGGGTACTGTCACGCTTTGATGTGGCGGTGATCGGGGTAAACCGGGGCAACCTCGGCTTTCTGACCGATCTCTCGCCACAAGATTACCTGCTGCCGCTGGAGCAGGTGCTCTCCGGCCACTACAAGAGCGAACACCGCTTCCTGCTGGAAGCCTCGGTCTATCGCCACGGCGAGCGCAAGTCGAGCAATCTGGCGGTCAACGAGGCTGTACTGCACCCGGGCAAGATCGCCCACATGATCGAGTTCGAGGTCTATATCGATGGCAGCTTTATGTATAGCCAGCGCTCGGACGGCATCATTGTGGCCACTCCGACCGGCTCCACCGCCTACTCACTGTCGGCAGGTGGCGCCATCCTCACCCCCAAGCTCAACGCCATCACGCTGGTGCCCATGTTTCCGCACACCCTGAGCAGTCGCCCCATCGTACTCGATGCCGACAGCGAAGTGCGGCTGCTGGTCTCGCCGGATAATCAGGACGATGCCATGCAGGTCAGCTGTGACGGTCAGGTGACCCTGGCGGTCCACCCGGGGGACGAGATCCTCATCAAGAAGAGCCACCACCAGCTTCATCTGGTGCATCCCCTCGACTACAGCTACTTCCACGTGCTGCGCAACAAGCTCGGCTGGGGCAGCAAGCTGTTCTAATCAGCTTTGACCGACAACGGCATTGCCAGAGAGGGCGCCTGAATTGGCGCCTTTCTCATTTCTGTCTTAGCAACGTCCCCTGCACTCTCATATCCGTACCGCGTCCCAATAGTCAGTACCGCATTCTCATAGCCATGGCGCACTGGCGCGGCTTTCCTTTGTTAAAAATGGCGGCGCCCTCTTTACTGTATATAAGACCAGTATATACTGGATACATAAACAGTAATGTTGACCTATACAGGATGAGACCATGCTGACCCAGCTGACCGTCAACAACTTCGCCATCGTCAAGTTTCTCGAACTCGATCTGCAACCGGGCATGACCTGCATCACAGGTGAGACCGGCGCCGGTAAATCCATCGCCATCGACGCTCTCGGTCTCTGCCTCGGAGAACGGGCCGAAGCGGGCATGGTGCGACCCGATAGCGATAAAAGCGAGGTCAGCGCCCGCTTCCTGCTGGACAACAACCCGGCCGCCCGCGCCTGGCTCGCCACCAACGAACTGGAAAACGAAGGTGAGTGTATCGTGCGGCGAGTCATCTCCGCCGAGGGTCGCTCCCGCAGCTATATCAACGGCGTGCCCGTCCCTCTTACCCAGCTCAAGAATCTGGGCCAGCTGCTGGTCAACGTGCACGGTCAACATGCCCACCAGATGCTGCTCAAACCCGACTACCAGCTCGCTCTGCTCGACGGTTATGCCGGTCACCATCTGCTGCTCGACGAGGTGCGCCAGCACTATCAGCAATGGCGCCAACTGCAAAACGAGCTGAACCGGCTCAAGGCCGAGCAGCAACAGCGGGAGGCCCGCCGCCAGCTGATCGAGTACCAGGTGCAGGAGCTGGACGAATTTGCCCTGCAACCAGGGGAGTTCGAAGAGATAGAAGAGGAGCACCAGCGTCTCGCCAACGGCACAGAGCTGATGCAGGAGTGCGGCGCTTGCCTCGATCTGCTCTATGACAACGAAGAGACCACTATCGCAGGGCTGCTGCAATCGGCCGTCGATCGGGCCGAGGGGCTGGTCAGCATGGACAGCCGCCTCAACCCGGTACTGGAGATGCTGAATGAAGCGCTGATCGGGGTGCAGGAGAGCCACAGCGAACTGCGCAGCTACCTCGATCGGCTGGAGCTCGATCCCGAACGTTTCAACGAGCTGGAAGCCCGCCTCTCCAAAGCCATCAATCTGGCACGCAAGCACCACGTTAAACCGGCGGATCTGGCCCAACACCATCAGGAGCTTGCCTCTGATCTCGCCCGCCTCAACTCCGATGAGGAGCGGTTAGAGGGGATGGAAGATGAGCTGGCCGAGGCTCGTCAGGCTTTTGTCCAGGCCGCCGAGGCCCTGAGCCAGAGCCGTCAGCGTTACGCCCAGGAGCTGGGCGCCAAGGTAACCAGCAGCATGCACGAACTGGCGATGCCCGATGGCCGCTTTGCCATCGAGGTGCGCCCCGATGCCCAGAGCAGCCTCTCTCCGCTGGGTATAGATCGGGTCGAATTTATGGTCACCACCAACCCAGGTCAGCCCATCCAGCCGCTTGGCAAGGTAGCTTCGGGCGGTGAACTGTCGCGTATCAGCCTTGCCATCGTGGTGATCAGCGCTCGCAAGGTCTCCACTCCGACCCTGATTTTCGATGAAGTGGATGTGGGGATCAGCGGCCCGACTGCCGCCGTGGTGGGTCGCCTGCTGCGCCAGCTCGGCGAGTCCACTCAGGTGATGGTGGTCACTCACTTGCCTCAGGTGGCAGGCAACGGCCACCAGCATATGGTGGTGAGCAAGCATACCGATGGCAAAACCACCGAAACCCAAATGAGTGCCCTTGATGAGGCTGCCCGTCTCAATGAGCTGGCACGCCTGCTTGGAGGCGACCAGATCACCGACAACACTTTGGCCAATGCCCGCGAGCTGCTGCGTCGATGAATCAGGTGATAAAGCCGATTTGCAGCGATGGCGACTGATAGCGCTGACAGAACATGCTGACTTCGCAGGTACGGACGAGTGCCATGGCCTGCACAGTCAGCAATAGCCAATAGCCAATAGCCAATAGCCAATAGCCAATAGCCAATAGCCAATAGCCAATAGCCAATAGCCAATAGCCAACTGTGATAACTGAACTCGCGTCAGGATTACCGACCCAGATCAATAAAATGGCGAGTTAGGCGAAGCTGGCAGCAACATGGGCGTGGATCCGGTTGCCTTCATGTGGCGGATTTCGCATAGTGTTGCCCCCCTTTATGGGTATCCAATTGTGAGGCTTTGTCTATGATCCACGTTTTTGGTCACAAGAATCCTGATAGCGACAGTATCTGCAGTGCGCTGGTTATCACCGACTGGCTCAATGGCCAGGGCCGTCAGGCCACCCCATGGCGTCTGGGTGACCTGCGCACCGAAACCCGTTTTATTCTGGAGCAGGCTGGCGTCAGCGAACCCGAGTTGCTGACCAAAGATCTGACCGGTGAAGATGTCTGGCTGGTGGATTTCAGTGATCTGGAACAGGGCCCCGCCACACTGGCACAAGCCAATGTATTGGGTCTGGTGGATCACCACCGTCTCGGTACCCTGGTCACCCAGTCTCCGCTGGATGCCTGGATCCGGGCCGTCGGCTGCACCTGCACCATCGCCTTCGATCTGCTGAGCCAGCAAGGCACCGTGACCCGCAGCCAGGCTCGCCTGATGCTGGGTGCTATCATGAGCGACACCCTCTGTCTCACCTCGCCGACCACCACCGAGCAGGACAAAATCGCCTGTGAGCGTCTGGCACCGCTGGCCGAAGTACCGCTGGCCGAATTCGGCCAAAAACTGCTGATGGCGAAAACCGACCTGAGCGGCCTGACTCCGGCTCAACTGCTGCAGCAGGATGAGAAAGCGTTCCAGGCGGAAGGTTGCAGCTTCATCATGAGCCAGATCGAAGTGGGCAGCGAACAGCAGCTGGCCGAGCACCTGCCAGCCCTGCAGCAGGAGATGGCCCAGCGCGTGGCGAGCGAAGGGCTCGACTTCTTCGTGTTGATGGTGACTGACCTGACTGCGGCTGCCAGCCGAATCTACTTTACCGAACACGCCAAAGTACCGGCAGAGTCCAGCTACCACCCGGGCTTTGTCAGCCGCAAGAAGCAGGGGCTGCCCTGGGTGATGGATCTGCTGGCCAAGGCCTGACCTTCCCTCGCCATAACCTATTCCAAAGCCCTGCCTCTGCGCAGGGCTTTTTCATCGCCACCGCCAGCCGCACTCCCCCCTCTTGCTGATCATGTTGCTCACGACTGCGGCCTCTCGCTTACTCCTTTCTCGGCTTATTGACAGTTAACGCCATAACTTTGCTTACATATTTGCGGCTGTTATTTATCAGGGCTTTGCTGCAGGATAATCGCCGCGCACAACCTTTTCCGTTTCCATTCAGGTGATCGATGAACATAACCCCCAAGCAGAGAACACTGGCCATCACCATGCTGATCGCCGTGGTGCTCCTCGGCTGGCTGCTCTGGCCCAGTCAACCACCCAAGGCGATGCTGACCGCTCAGGTGACCCGCGAGGATATTGCCCAGACCGTGCTGGCCAGTGGTGTGCTGCAGGCCGTAGAGCAGGTGGATGTGGGGGCCCAAGTCTCCGGTCAGGTTACCAAGCTGGCCGTCGAGGCCGGAGATCAGGTCAAGCAGGGAGACCTGCTGGCCGAGATCGATCCCCTGATTGCCCAGAACAACCTCAAGACGGCCGAGGCGGAGCTTGCCAGCAACCGCGCCCAGCTCAAGATCAAGCAGGCACAACTCAAACAGAACGAGCTCGCCTGGCGGCGCCAGCAGCAGATGTTCAAACAGGAGGCGAGCTCACGGGCCGATCTGGAAAGTGCCGAGGCACTGCTGGCAGTCACCCGCGCCGAACTGCAAAACAGCCAGGCCAATATCGACAACGCCCTGATCAAGGTTGATAGGGCCAAGACCGAGCTGGGCTACACCAAGATCCTGGCGCCGATGGATGGCACCGTCATCAGCATTGTGACCCGTCAGGGCCAGACCCTGGCTGCCAGCCAGACGGTGCCGACCGTGCTCAAGCTGGCCAACCTCGAGACCATGACGGTCAAGGCGCAGATCTCCGAAGCCGATGTCACCAAGGTAAAAGCCGGCATGCCGGTCTACTTCACCCTGATCGGCGATCCGGATACCCGCTATCAGGGTACGCTTCGCGCCGTGGAGTTAGCGCCTACCAACATCAACGATCAGGCCACCACAGGCACCACCACCAACAATGCGGCTGTCTACTACTACGCCCTGTTCGATGTGCCCAATCCCGACCATACCCTGCGGGTGGCAATGACCACCCAGGTGACCATAGTGCTCGGCGAGCGCAAGCAGGTGCTCACTGTGCCGCAAACCGCCCTCGGCAAGTCGCTGGGTGACAACGAGTATGAAGTCACCGTGATCAAGGACGATGAAACAACCGAAACCCGCCATATCAAGACTGGTATGAAGGACGAGATCCGCATTGAGGTGATCAGCGGGCTAAGCGAGAAGGAGGAGGTGCAGCTCAATCACGGAGCCCCCGCCGACAATGATGAGATGGCGGTGATGCTATGAGTGAGCCCCTGAACCAGCTGCCGTTGATCCAGCTGAAAGGGGTCGAGCGACGCTACCAGAGCGGCGACAGCGAAGTCACCGTGCTCCACCCTATTGATCTCACCATCTCGGCAGGAGAGATGATCGCCATTGTCGGCGCGTCCGGCTCCGGCAAGTCGACCCTGATGAACCTGCTGGGTTGTCTCGATAGCCCGAGCAGCGGCCAGTACCTGTTTCGCGGTCAGGACACCGCCACCATGGATGCGTTGGCGCTGGCCCGACTACGCTGCCACCACTTCGGCTTTATCTTTCAGCGCTACCACCTGCTGCCCCACCTCGATGCCGCCGCCAACGTGGAGATCCCGGCCGTCTATGCCGGCACCACTCGCCCGGATCGCCAGGCGCGTGCGCGTCAGCTGCTGGGTAGACTGGGTCTGGCCGATCGCAGCCACCATACCCCGGGCCAGCTCTCCGGCGGTCAGCAGCAGCGGGTCAGTATCGCCCGGGCGCTGGCCAATGGCGGCGAAGTGATCCTCGCCGATGAACCGACCGGCGCACTGGATAGCCAGAGCGGCAAGGAGGTGATGGCAATCCTCAAGGAGCTGCACGCTCAGGGCCACACCATCATTCTGGTCACCCACGATATGAACGTGGCCAGCCATGCCGACCGGATCATCACTCTCAAAGATGGTCGGATTGAACAAGATAGTGGCCCCAGCCAAACGGCCGTGTTGGCTCCAGCCACCGCCACACCCCCTCAAAAAATAGTGTCCACTAAAGGTGCCATGGGTCACGACTGGGATCGCTATCGGGAAGCGGGACGGATGGCGATGCATGCCATGCTCGCCCACCGGATGCGCACCTTCCTCACCATGCTCGGCATCATCATCGGCATCGCCGCCGTGGTGAGCGTGGTGGCGCTGGGGCAAGGGGCGCGCGCCAAGGTGATCGACCAGATCAATGCGATGGGCACCAACACCATCGAAATCTTCCCGGGCAAGGGATGGGGCGATGAGAAGATGGCCAGCATCCAGACCCTCAACAAGGGGGATCTCGATGCTCTGCTGGGGCAACCCTATCTTGCGGGCGCCAGCCCCGAGATTGGCAGCTCCGGCCAGTTGCGCTATCGCAACAAGACCAACAGCGGCAATGTGACCGGGGTTGGTAACGACTATTTCAAGGTGAAGGGGATGACGCTGGTCAGTGGTCGCTTACTGGAGTGGCAAGATATCCAGCAGCGGGCAGCCGTTGCCGTAGTGGACAAGAAGAGCATCACCAGCCTGCTTGGCAAAGAGGAACCGGTCGGCAAGGTGGTACTGGTCGGCACCTTGCCGGTGCGGATTGTCGGTGTGGTTTCGCAGGAGACCGGCTTTGGCCCCACCAGCCAGTCGGTCAATATCTGGCTGCCCTACAGCGCGGTGATGAGTCGCCTCATCTCGCAGCACCACTTCAGCCAGATCACCATCCGGGTCAAAGACGGGGTACAACCGGCACTGGCCGAGCAGGCGGTGATCGAGCTGATCACCAAGCGCCACGGGGTGAAGGATTTCTTCACCTTCAGCAGCGACAGCATCATCAAATCGGTGGAAAAAACCACCGCCACCATGACCTTGATGGTCTCGGCCATCGCGGTGATCTCGCTGATCGTCGGTGGGGTGGGCGTGATGAACATCATGCTGGTGTCGGTGGTGGAGCGTACCCGCGAGATCGGCATTCGCATGGCCGTGGGCGCCCGCCAGTCGGATATTCTGCAGCAGTTTCTGATTGAGGCTGTGATGGTGAGCCTGCTGGGGGGGATCTTCGGCGTCGGCCTCTCGCTCGGTATTGGCGCGCTCTTTTCACTGCTGGTGGACTCCATCAAGATGCAGTTCTCGCTCTTCTCCATCCTGATGGCCTTTGGCTGCTCGTCACTCATCGGGATCCTGTTTGGTTACCTGCCGGCACGCAATGCGGCGCGGCTCGACCCTGTTGTCGCACTGGCGAGGGAATAACAATGCACAAACTCTCCTGGCTGGCTCTCTCTATGGCCCTCAGCGGCTGTAGTCAGCACAGCACCTATCAAAGACCCGAGCTGGCGATCGCCCCTGCATGGCAACAGGCAGAGGGCGCCCAACTGGCTACGCAGGCTGGCCCCTGGTGGCGGGAATTTCATGATCCCCAGCTCGACAAATTGGTCGAGGCGGTACTGGCCGCCAACCCGGACATGCATGTGGCGGCCCTCAAGCTCAAAAGCGCCCGTCTGGGCGCCGAGCAGGCCGATACCAACCTCACCCCCTCGGTCAATGGCACTATCGCAGCCAGTGGCAACAAGGATCTGAAAACCGGCAAAGACACCAACAGTCTGGGCCCCTCGCTGAGCCTCAGTTACGAAGTGGATTTGTGGGGCAAGCTTGCCTCGGTGCGAGATCAGGCAAGCTGGGAAGCGGCGGCAAGCGAGCAGGATCTGGCCAGCACCCGACTACTGCTGATCGGCAATACTCTGGAGCAGTATTGGCAGCTCGGCTATCTCGGCTCTGCCATCGCGCTCGGAGAACAGCAGTTGGCCAACCTGTCCCGAACCGAGCAGCTAACCCAGACCAAATACCAGGCTGGCGCCATTACTCGGCTGGATCTGGCGCAGGCACGACAACTGTTGGCCGGAAAACAGGCTGAGCTGGCCTCCCTCAAAGCGCAGCAGGAGCAGGCTCGCAATGCCCTGCGTCTGTTGCTGGGCCGCAGCAACGGGCCACTGGAGTATGCACCCGCTTCCCTTGCAACCCAGACCATTCCTGAACTTGCGGTGGGTATTCCGGCTGATGTGCTGGCTCGGCGCCCCGATGTCAAAGCGGCCGAATTGCGGCTGCGCAAGACGCTGGCAAAAGGGGACGAGATCCGCACCAGCTTCTACCCCAGCCTGACCCTGACCGGCAGCGCCAGCACCGCATCCGATAGATTGGCGCAGGTGCTGCAAAATCCGGTTGGTACGCTGGGAGCCAGCCTCGCCCTCCCCTTCCTTGAATACAACCGCACCCAGCTCGCCATCGCAAGCTCAGAGCTGGATTACCAAATCGCTGAAACCGAGTTTCGCAAACAGCTCTACACCGCACTGGTGGAAGTGGAAGACAATCTGGCCGCCCGCCACTATGGCCAGCAGCGACTCGATTATCTGCAGGAGCAGCTGAGTTATGCCCGGGAGGCCGAACGGCTGGCCAAAGCTCGCTTTCAGGCGGGTGCGACCGGCGTGCAAGCCTGGCTCGATGAGCAGAACCGACTGTGGGATGCCCAGCAAAGCCTGTTGGCCCAGCAAAAAGAGCAGCTCACCACCACAGCCAAAATCTATCGCGCCCTGGGTGGCAGCGATAGCGTAGCGCCCCGATAACGCCTCACACCGATATTCCCCACTCTGCCTTGCAGAGTGGGGAATATCATCGTCATAGACCATACAGAATATCCTCTCCCACGCTGCAGCCGAACTCCACTGTTCATCATCAAGGGGCAATAGTGTCGTCACAACCAATTCCATGCATCGGCGACCCTGAATATCCCGGCCATTGCAGCTATCCCTGTACCTCACGCCCCCTGATCAGAGATAACGATTACCGGATATTCCATCTGTAGAGGGCCAGGGCCCATTTTACCGGATGATGCCACGTTAATCGTGAGAGGCATTTTCGAAACACGTATCTGCACGACCTATACAAATAGCGATATCGTGCCGGTGAGCCATACGACGAAATTAATCGCAAACAACGAGTGATATTGAGATAAGTAACAGTGCAGGGAAACGATGGTAAAAGGATACAAGCGAGGATGTAGATAGTAATGGGGCGGGAAAGCGGATTGGATAACCACGGGTAAAACGGCAAAAATAATGCCGCCCAAGGGCGGCATTATTCAATCTCTGAACCTGACGAATTAGATCAGGAAATCGTTCAGGTCTTTACCCAGAGCGACTTGAGCAGCAATGGCTTTCGGCATACGGCCTTGACCGGTCCAGGTTTTTTCCTGGCCATCTTCTTCGTACTTGTATTTAGCCGGACGGGGAGCACGCTTGCTCTTGGCAGCGCCAGCCGCAGCAGCCGGAGCAGCAGCAGTCGCCAGCAGCTCGCGAGGATCAATACCAGCCTGCTGCAACATTTCGGTGAATTCATTCAGCTTGCGCTGACGCTCTTCCTGTTCAGCACGCTCCTGTTCGACAGAATCGGCGCGCTCTTGGTAAACCAGGTCAAACTTCTCTTTAGCTTCCAGCAGTTGCTCAAACGGCAGCTCACGAATAGCCGCACGCAGACTGCGAATGTTCAGCAGAACTTTCAGAAACTCGTTCATTATTTCCTCACAAAAAATCGATCACAGGGATTACCGTGTCAGAATAGCATGGACAATTGATAACAACATACTGTTTTTCTGTATTTGTATTATTTTTTATTTTGTACTCTCTATGCTCTCTTGACACGAAGCGTGATAACAAATCAATGCTCCGTTGTGATCGCAATCCCCCCTCCCTCTGATGGATTATGACCTCAAATATCATAGGGCTCATTAATACCCCATTACGCTCTATCAGAAGACTCCCGTTATAGTAGGTCCAAATATGTCAAACCACAGCAACCTTGATATTCATCAGGTGAAATACTAAAACTAGCAAGTAACTTGTTTGCAGAAAAAACTCAAGCAACCATAAAATTTAACCATTGAAATCATAGTGTTAGAATGCTTTCGATAATGATTTCATATGTCTGAAGAAACATGAAAAGCCTGCATTTGAACATAACAGGCTTTAACCTTTTGTTAGATTACGCTAATTAGAGAGAGCATTACTTTGTACCGATTGCTCAACACTACTGGTCACCGATGTCGCTACAGAACCAGTGAGAAGAGGCTCAGAAGGATAGAGTTTGAGAGCTTCTAGACGCATCGCATTAGCAGCCTCTTTGCGACCTAGTGCGTTAAGTGCGATCACCATATTGGCGTATATGTTGGCACGTGGAGTATGACGTACAAAGGCCTGCCCCCACTCCAGATAAGCCTCCAGTTCAGCCTTGTTGTGTGTCTGCAAACCGACCATTAGACGGACAGCGTTTACATCAAACTCTACTCGTGTCAGCCATGCCATAGGATTGATAATCTCCAGCAACAGCGTCGGCTCTTTATAACCTCCTCGCTCGTATTTGGTGACGACCCAAGCGGTATGAAGGGCAGTCAGCATAAATGGGACAACCAATAAAGGAATGGCTATTGCAATAAATCGCAACAACAACCAGGGACGATACCCCATATCCCACCACGATGATCTACCACAACGCACAAGACAGGTTTCTTCAATCTCGCTGTCAACGACATAAATCAGCGTCAGCAACAACCACCACAACACGATCGCATGGTAAAAGGGATATTCCGTCTGGGTATGGAGCAATATCGGTGTAACCAGGGCAAGCAGTGCCATGGCATTTACCCAACGAACCTTCGCCAGACGCCACAACAATGCCCCTCCCATGATCACTATGCCAACCATGGGGGCAATGCCCCCCTCAACAGACCAATAGAGAAACTCGTTGTGGGGGTGGTCGAGGTTGTAAATTACCATTCCAATATTTGGATCTACCTGCCGAGCCTCTGTGTATGCGTGGAAGAATGCAGATTCAAATCCACCATATCCGACTCCCAGTAACCAGTTCTGAAAAAGTAAACGAAACGTAAAAGGCCAGATATCTGACCGGGCACCACCCGAAAGATATTCATTCATCCCCCGACTCACACCTGACACCCAATACTGAGAAGCGAATCCAAGAACTGCTCCCAGCAAGACCAGGCCAAGCATTCGTACCAATAAACGTTGACGATGCAACTGGGGTCCAAGCAGGATAAATGCTAGCAATCCCCCAAGCTGCCCCACCCGAGACTGCAGCACAATCAACAACAGGCTTGCGGCCAAAATCACGCCATAGCTAACCCTTCGCAACCAAACATGATCATTGCCACGTAGCACCAGCCAAATGGCCAACGCAATCCCGGTGGCCATAAAGGTCGCCATCACATTTGGCTGTTGAAAGATCCCGTATGGACGATTTGCGTTGGTGTCGTAGCCAATCCAGTTACCTGGCGTCAACAAATAGAACTGTACAAGACCAAGAGCAGCTTCCATTGCGATCGCAATCAAGACGAGATAGAGCAAGCGATCACGCTGTAACCGTTTAAAGCGCCATTGATACAGACCGAATAAAAACAAGAGACCAGCAAATAGCCCCAATAATCTGGGCATAGCATAATCCTTGAGTGGAAATCCTGGATAGAACATGGGAAGCAGAAGCAAAAGTGCACCAATCCATAAAGCCGCTTGTAGTCGAGAAAAGACCAAACGTTGGCGTAAAGTCACTTGCCACAACCCCAACCCAATTGCCAGCGAGGCAAATATCCATCCCCATGCGTTAAACGGCAGATAGAGCCCAGCGCCTCCCGGGTTATGCATAAAAAAATGCATCCCCAGCAACCAATAGAGCGCACATAAAACCATCATGATTCGCGTTAACATCACAGCCCAGCTCCTTAGGCCCACCCATTATTGAAAGGGCATACAAGATACAGACAAAAAGAGAGGGGGCACATTGCCCCCTCGATTACATCAACGATTCCTATTATGCCTCTTCTGGTCGGCGAAATGCATAGCGAATCAGAACAATACCAATACCAACCATTCCTCCAAGCAGGGTCGCCAACACCACAATCAAGGGACGTTTCGGCTTGTCACGGCTAAGGGCTTCATCTGGAGCATCAAGATAGGAGAAAGGACGAAATGAAATACCGTCCAAAGATATGCTTTTTAAACGTGCCATCTTTACCTGCAGAGACTGCAATTTGGGTTGATAAACCTCAAGGTCGATGGATTTCAGTAATGACAGTTTTTCCTCCAAACCTTTCGAACCCAAAGAAATGAGGAGACGATCCCGAACGTTATAATTTTCCAATGGAGCACTGACTCCAGCCGCTTTGGCTACTTTGTTAGCCATCGCCAATTCTACTATTTCCTGTTGCAGGGCACGTTTAGTGTCCTCCTGCATGATCAGGTACTCAGTTTTCATGCCATCCAACTGCAGATCACGCTGTTCAGTGAGACGGTATATCAACTGCTTTTGTTGCAGCTTGACAATATAGTCAACATACCCCTTCAACATTGCCAGCGACCTTTCGGAAGTGGGGGCCGCAAACTTGAGCTCAACACCCGGCACCTCCCCCTTCTTATCTACGGGCTGAGCCGTGACGGATTTACTCCAGTCGCGCAGCCAACGCACCTGCGCCTTGCTATCCAACCCATGGTTTTTTACAACCTCGGCAAATAAAGGGCTGGCTTTGAGATAGTTACGGCGATTCTCGTAACTGTTGAACTCCAGAATAAATTCCTGGTGTAGATTTTTGCCACTGGGAAAACCGCCAAGACCCAATGCAGTTGCATGCTTTGCCACTTTCAGCATCGGAGTCATGTCCTCCGGCTTAGGCTCTGCAATCACTGCCGAAGCTGACCACTGCTGCGGAGCCAACAACGCATAAGAGATACCACACACTGCAAATACGCCAGCAATAAGCACTATCAGCAGCTTCTGGCGCCACAACACCAGCATCAGCTCACGAAAATCAATCTCATCAGAGGCAGCAGGTACTACCCACTGTGCCGGTACATCTGGACTTTTTTCTTTCATCACTGTCTCACGTTAGGTTAAAACAAAAGATACAGGCATTTCAGTATGTAGCAACTCAAACAATTCGATATATGCACAAGGACTGGACTAAAATAACATGAGTGCCCAGTTAACTAAAACTCATTGTTTCCGTCTAATCCAAGCTAAAAAACGCCATATTGAATTCAACCCCCACAAATAGAGCATAAAAAAACATAAAAAAAGAATAAAACTTAATAATTCAGGAGCTCGTATTGACTCGAAGTAAATACCAATTACAGCACATACTGTTGCCAAAAAACAAATAAAGCACAACGCCTGATTAGGAGATAACCCCGCACGCATACATATATGATGTAAGTGTTCTCTGTCAGGTTTAAAGGGGGAGTGTCCTTTACGAATGCGCCTAATCATAATCGCTACCATATCAATCAACGGTATAGCAATTAACCATAATGCTGTGACAGGATACATCTGCGCTTTAGGACCTTGCGTACCTTGTAGCAAGGTCCAGATAACTGTAAAGCCTATCAGCATACTTCCAGCATCCCCCATAAAAACCTTGCGACGCGTTCCAAAAGGAAATCCCAGATTAAGAATGACATAGGGGATGACAACAATCATCATCAATAAACAGAAGCGAGCCAATAATAACTGTTCATCAATATAATTAAGGTACGCTAACCCACCAAAGGTGACTAGAGTTAGCCCGCCTAGCAAGCCATCGATACCATCAACCATATTAAAAGCATTGATGGCGCCCAGAACGGCAAAAACAGTCACAATATAACCAAGAGGCCCTAATACAATTTCATGGCCAAATGCTAACCCCCCCAAACTTTTTAGAGAAAGTCCAGCACCAAAGATCATGGCGCAAGAGATTAATATCTGCACGACCAAGCGAATACGATAGTCAACATCATATTTATCGTCTATTGCACCCATGATAACCAAGACGGAGGCACACAAAACATAGATATCTGAACTAGTTAATAAGTCAGGTTTGAACCATAACGCCAACATCAAAGTCAAATATATAGAAATGCCACCAACCAAAGGAATTGCGCCTTGGTGTAGTTTTCGCTCGTTAGGTCGATCAACTAGATTTATTTTTTTAGCCACCTTTCGTAAAAAAAATAAGAATATAAAAGCTGTAATGAAAAATGTTGCATATTCCATTCTATGCCACCAAAGAAAGATATAAATATATGGTTAGAAATAAAATCAACTCAATCAAAAATAAAATCCAGCCCCTAATAAATTAAGCAATTAAAATCAGTGTCAATGAAACGATTAAACGAAAAGCTGTTCATATTTATCGACTATACTACACCATTGATAATTATCACTTGCAATTTGCTTCATCCTCTCCCCAGAATGAACTACATGTTCATCATACTTTTCAATAAGCTGGCGCAACGTTTCTATGCTATTAAAATATAGAGCACTGTTATCTGTAGTATAGCGATTGAAAATACAATCAAATGCATATATTGGCATGCCAAATTGCATGGCTTCAACCAAAGAAGGATTGGTACCACCAGCAGAATGACCATGCACGTACCCCTTACATTGCCTTCTCATCTTATAGAGCACGGAGATATCATAGATAGGATCAACAATCTCTATATTTTCATAATGCGAAAACCTGCTTTTAAGCGCACGTCCATATTCACTTGCCTCCCAGTTACCAATGAAGCACAATTTCTCTCTAGATTTAGAAAAGGCAGTCAGGATCAATTCAATATTATTCTCAGGCTCTATCCGACAAAGTGAAAGATAAAAATCATCTTTGACATAATTTTCCTGGTGCTCGACTTGTAATGCATGGTCTCCACCATAAGCTATGACCTCACTGACAACACCATATTCATCCATTACATAATCAGCGATACCCTGATTATCTGATACGACAGTATCTGAAAAACGAACAGCAAGTTTTTCCGAAAATTTCAAAAATTTTTTCGTCAGCCATCCCCACTTATCTCGCCGCCACTCCAGTCCATCAATATTCGTAACAATACGTGACGAACTAAACAACCGATAGATGGGTAAGAACAAACAACCAGAGACCCCCAATATCAATGTGACATCAGGTTTTTTCTTAAGGCAAATTATCAGACTTAATATATCATAGGGTATACTAGAGACCCCATTAGCCTTGATCGGGAGATATAACAACGAAGCATCTTTATAATTATCAGATTTTATTTGATAAGCGTGAGAAGAGCAAAATATATGATATTCTACACTGTCTGACTGAAAGTCGACAAGATTTTGCACTAAAGATTCAAAACCGCCATAGCAAGCCGGTATACCGACAGTACCAATTACAGCAACATTATTCATCAAATCGAGCCCTAATTATAAATATTTATCACCACGAATTCTTTATCTGAAATATTTCAGAACTTCATAAATGGGAGACGATATATTTTTATAGAAGATATTTGTTTTTGATAGACAAATTGTAATGGCTAGTACTCTTATAAAAAGATCACGTGTTGTCGCTGATTGTATAGAGACATATCGAGTATTCTGTCATCTATAATTGGATAAGTAATCTCCCCTGCGCAATATCTCACTCCCATTGCTCATGTTTAGATTGTTTAGATTGTTTAGATTGTTTAGATTGTTTAGATTGTTTAGATTGTTTAGAAACATAAAATCAGGGAAATCTTGACTAACAAGAGAATACTTTATAGAAAATGAACGATTTAAGATGTTTGGAAGTCCCTAGAGCATTAACCCTGATCTTTATTTTTTAACCGTAGTGCAAGTTGATATGCCTCTAATGTTTGTTTAGCCGTGTGGTGCCAAGTAAACATAGAAGCAATTCTATTTTTTAAATCTGGATTAAATTCCTTGCTCATAACGGATATAACCCCCTTCCTTATTGACTCAACATCTCCTGGTTCACAATACTCTGCATAATCCTCAAAATAAAATTTTGTATCCCCTCGATCAGTAACCAGAATATTGCAATGCATCATTGCGGCTTCAAGAGAGGATAGACCAGGAGTCTCCATCCAAGATATTAACGCATGAGCCTTTGCTACATGGTACAACTCTGCTAGTTCTTCTTGATCTACATGATTAATAAACACCACATTCGCGCCAGCTTCACGAACACATTCATCATAATAGGCTTTACTATTGGGACTTGGCTTGCCCACGATAACTAATTTATAGGGTAAATCTTTTACGGCCTTAATAAGGTCTAATTGACACTTTCTGATTTCAACACGAGCAGCACTAAGCAAACAGCCTTCAAACTCTTTATATTTACCTGAGAATTTTTTTGAATGATCGAAAACTGATGCATCAACTGCATTAGCTACCCATAAACCGTTATATGTATCAAGCTTCATATCAGACACAACACGATCGAGCTCAGTAGGACTATTTGGTAAAAGTACATCTACATTTTTTGCAATAAATTGTTGTGACAGATAATGACCTTTAAATAGATAAAGCAACATTCCAAAATGGAAATTACCATTAAGAATAATCCTGGCAGTAGTTTTAAGATATTCTAAAGTGTATTCTGAAACATTATTAGCAATCCATTTCTGAATACCTTCTCGCTCTTTTCTATCACATTCAATGTAGCTTCCCCAAATTGTTGAAAGCACCATTGGTATATCTTTTTTCTTTGCTCGCTTCACATTAAAAAGTAAATCTTGTGGATTTCTTAAATTAAAAAAATGGATCAAGTCATAGCCATCAAGGTTAGGTTTAGAACAATTTGCTATTTCAACAACAACACCTAATCGCTCAAGATACTCTTTAGTTTTTTTCAGTTGAACTGTATCACCACCTGGTCCACTAAAGACCGTTGGGCGAGTTATAAATAAAACATTCATAATTTAACCTTGAAGGAGGATAACACACCATTAAAGAAGCCACAAACTTGGGCAACATACATAGGATAGGTAATGAGTTTCTTTCTTCCGAGAAGAACTAACATAAGCAATGGTAGAGGAAAGATAATTAAAAAAAACCTAACAAGATATTTATATAGAAACAATCTCTGCATCCCTTCACCGATACCATAATTAAAGACCTTTTTCATTGTCTCTTTAAAGCCACTTGGCAATTCCCAATAAACAATAGCCTCTCTACAAAAAATAACATTATCCGTTAATTCAAAAATTTTTATATCGAACAGTGTATCTTCTGCGGTATATGATGTTTCTGGATAACCACCTACAGCCTCCCATAAAGACTTTTTGAATCCTAAAGATCTGGACGAAGGTAAAAAGTCCTTAGCATTATCAACTTTAACCTCAGGGCAGAATACATCAGATATATAGGTCTGAAAATGGTTCCCAGATTGAGCCATGTAGTTACCAGAAACAATATCGGCCCCCGCTAGAAAAGATTTCTTCATGTTTTTTACCCAATTAGAATCAAGTATACATCCTGCATCAGTAACTAGTATTACATCATGGCTGGCTTTTGATATAGCCACATTTCTACCTTTTGCTATTGGCCCCACGCAATATTTCTTACTACATGTTTCATCAACTATTATTTTTAAATCGATATCATGGACAATATTATCTTTAATTAATTTTACTGTAGAATCAGTAGACCCCCCATCGACTACAATAAATTCATCAACCAGCTCCGTTTGCGAATTTATACTTTTTAAAAAAAGCAAAATATTATTTTCTTCATTAAAAACTGTAGTTATAAGTGTAAATTTCATAAAACTCCATATATATGAACTATCTGACAAATCTGTTATGCACTTTTAAAATACTGCTTAGGAACCAGCAACGCGATATAAAACATCAGAACCATAAGAAGTTGAAACTCGAACCTAAAGTAGTAATTATATATAAGCAAGACACATAAAATGGCTAAAGGTATCGACTTCCTCATTAATAATATGGATGTAAAGAACGGTATGATTAAATATAGTCCTAAACCTAAAACCCCGTATCTTAGCAAGAAGGTAGCGACAAAAGTATGAGGATTGTAGTATTCACCGTTCTCGATTTCCTTCAATGGAAAACTTTTTTCATCTAATTTTTCATTCAATGGTGGTGGAGAATATTCAAAATTAAAGTGGGAGCCAAAACCTTTACCAAACAAGAGAACGTACAAATTCTTATCGGCATCATTTGCAATATTAATAATTTCATGTTTACGAACAAGTGCTGAACCAGAGGGAGTTGAATTGGAATCAAGAGTAAACTCTGATGCTTTCCACATGATAAAATCATATAAACGTTCATTTGTTATCGATATAGAAACAAAAAACGTCAACAAAGTAACAGATAAATATATCACAATTCGCCCACACTTCTTTAAGCTACTTAGCTTATCATCAACATTACTTTTAATGAGAAATACTAATATCAAAAGAAAAAACAAAGATAATAAGACAATTGCCATAACACTCCGAGAAGTAGTTAAGAGTGATATTAAAACCAAAGAGAAAATTAACGGGTTAGAATAAATAGCAAAGTACTTATTTTTTGTAAGCACATAGAAATACATGGCACAAATAGAAAGCAAAGGCTGTGTCATTAAATCTAGTGATGGATTTTTTAGTGCGAAATCACTAACAATAAAAAACACAGCTCTTAAACCTAAGATTGGAGGTATTAAAGCAATCAATCTAACAAGCAAGTCAACAACGATAGCCTTATTATAATTTCCATTTAAAACAAGTATTGATACAAGGCTAAAAACTAATGTAAAAATATAATATTTAGAGGAAGTTATTAACTGAGGAAAAGAAAAAAAAGTTCTAACCTGTAGATCTAAGATAGTCGACATCAAAGAAATACTAAACATCAACAAAAAAAAAGGAATCGTTAAAACTGCATAGCGGTGTACATGCTTCACTTTTAGAATAGCAATAAACAAGAAATAGAATATAAAAATATTAGTTAACGTTAATGGGCCAATTTTCACGCTGGAGATAACATTATATTCAACATCCCCAATATTCAGTGAGGCATAAAGGTCTAATATGTTTCGAGGAAACTCCGGAAATAAAACACAAGTAAACCAAAAAAACAGAATCGCTCTCGCTAGATAAAAGACACTATAAACAGACAAAAAAATAAATATCAATATACTAATTATTACACCAGAATAATTTAAACTAAAAAAGTCTATAATTAGATAGCTAAAAAAGGCTGGTGTAAATATCAGAATAAAAGAATTATTTTCCATCGATGACACTCTTAAGGCTAGTAAATGCCAAATCTTTTTCTAACTTGATTAACTCTGCATTGCTTGAAAAACTCTCTATTATAGAATCAAAGTCAGCTACATAGTCCACAGCGCTGAGTTGAATTATATATTGCTTGGATGACTCAGGATGGAATTTGGATACAAATCGTTCAACTTTTGGCGAATACGATAAAGCAACATACGGTGTACAAGTCAATTCGGATAACACAACTGAGTGCAAACGAAATCCAATATGAAACTTTGCATCACAAATTAAAGCGGCCACATCATCAACCTTTACTTCGTGATAAATCTTAATCTTATTCTTAAAGACAACTCCTTCGATAACTTTTTCATGAAACTTATTATCAGTAGACTTACCTTGATGAAAAGGAATGAAATATACATCAACATTATATTTACTGATCACCGAGTTAACTAAATCAATGCATTTACTAACAACATGTAGGTTCGCAGAATAATCATAGTGCCCGGTAAATGTTATATAGGATTTTGTTATATTGCTATTTTTTGAGGTCATACCTAAGTTAGGTGCGAGAAAAAAAAGATCTCCGGCCTTTGATACTTTGTCAATATTACTACAATTATCAATCACGTAGTTATATGAATTTTTTTCCCTCAAAGAAATTGTAGTACACTTGTCTAATATAGAACTTACCAATCCCTTACCTTCACTCGTAACTATATTACCAACGCCAACTGATACAAAATGCACTTCAACTTTAAAAAAAGAACACAAGCTCATTATTTTTTTAATAAAAGCTAGCCCAGATAATCCTTCTGAATCATACAAACATGTTCCACCAATCCACAAAAGTTTACTGGACGTAAAGATTGATTTTAGTAGTCTTAATTTTCCTACATGGCCACAAATGTTTATATACTTAACTTTTTGCTCTCGACTTTCTAAATCATCAGTACGGAAAACATCAATTGCATCGATTTCATCAACCAGAGAATAAAAATTTAGAGCACTACTTAGCATTACTTCGTCACCAATATTTCCTTTGCCGAAGTACCCAAAAATTGTAATTTTCACTATGATATAATTTCCAAATTTAACTCAAGAATGCCTAGATAAGTATAACTTATTATCTTTCTTCAATTTTAAGAATAACTCCACATCTCTGTGACCTATTATCTTAGCTGGATTCCCTGCAACAATAGAATAAGCATCCACATTTTTTGTCACGACTGACTGTGCAGCAATAACAGCACCTTCACCAATGTAAACACCTTTCAAGATCGTGACACCGAGACCAATCCAAACATGATCGTCTATTGTTATTGTCCCAAGCAAGTCCTCATCATTTTCACCATATGGTATATAATTCATAGATCTATAGTTATGTGAAGAACTCCATAACACAGATTTTGGACCAATAATGACATTATTACCAATAATCACCCCCCCCTTGGCAGACCAGTATGCATCAGGTCCAATATAACAAGTCCCACGAAAATGTATATTATCTGTAAATTCAAAATAACCACGCTTGGGAAAAGTTACACTTTTCCATTTTGCTCTAAAAGCAATATTTTTATATATACGATTAATTGTGTCTAGAAGCACTATATTTTAACTCCTTTATGGATAGAGTTGTAATTGCTAACCAACTGATTAACCTTGAAACGAAGATTCCGATTGCTATACCAATTAAGCCGATGTCGCGGATCAATAGAGTCTGTAACAAAACCATTACTAATAATTGAACAAATCGAATACATAAAACAATGTATGGTTTATGGGCGTAAAAGTAACTTTCAAAAGGAGTAAAGTAAATCCCTCCTAGATAAGCAACAACAAGTAGCGAAAATACATTACCACCTCCAATATATCTCTCCCCATACAGAAGATTGAATATATATGGCGATAATAAATAAACTGAAATTGCAACTATTGGAAGAATGAATATGAGCCTTTTTTGTTTGTCAAAAATCACAGCCAAATAATCAACTCCTGATTCAGACATTTTCTTTAAAAACACATTCATGATAGATGCTGTAATTAACGGAAATGCCAATGCAAGGCTACTGGATGCCGCATAAATCCCTAATGCCTCAAACCCTAAAAAGTGTTCAATTATCAGTAGATCTACTCGCATGATAACAATTGATAAAAACGCAATAATACCTATGGGAAGTAAAGTTCTGAAGAAACTATGATGAAAAGCTTTAGTGAGTTCTTTAGAACATTTTTCTTTTTTTACTTTTGGATATATAAAATAAACAATAATAAGAAGAACAAATGGATACAAACAAAAACCAACTAGTGCGGATTCATACATATTAAAACTAGAAATAAATGTAGGTAAAGCAAAAACAAAGGATAATATAAGTATAGACTTTACAATGTTATTCAAGATATTTAACTTGTTATACAGCAACCAACAACCAAAAGATTGCAATGAAGATATATAGAACCTAAATAAAGTAAAAAGTGAGAATGAAGAGTATAAACAGACTAACTCAAGTCTATCAAGTGAATATTTACTAGCAAGAAAATATATTGCTAAAAGCGAAATAACATTAGTTGCAAAGTACCAATACTTATATATATATTCTATATATCCACAAGCAACATATTCACCATATTCATCTTTAGCCTTATTATAAAAAATGACTTGCGAAGAATTAAACCCAAAGTCAAAAATAGTATATAAAACAGTTACCAAAGAAAAAATCAGAAATATTCTACCGTATTCATCAACGTCTAACAACCTAGCCAATACAATATTCAGAAAAAAACCTAATCCAGCAGCCATGAAATTACTGAATATAACCGAATATATATCTTTCTTTATTGTGGACAATTTGACTACCTTAAAGCATTAGCAGAAAAATACTATTTGATGACTAACATCATCAAACATTGCTTCACTAACCAAACCGCTCTTTGAAAACTATGCGCCTCCGCGTAACAACGCAGTTCTGGCGCATTACCAGAAGGGCGAAAATGAACAACCTCTCCATTATTTAACGTCATACGAAGACCATCGGTAGTATTAACATTCACCACATCAAGCTCCCCCATCCCTAAGCTGACTAATAACGCCTTTGGATTAGCTATTCCTCGTTCTAGGATAGCCAAACTATTATCACGCGCAAAGTTTTTTATACGGTCACTCGCTGTGTAAATTTCGGGTAACATTTTCACTAAATCAGAAATAGCCGTTGTCCTAGTCATTGCCAATACAGCCAACACAGGCAAGACCGCATCACGAGTTGGCAACGCACTCAGCGATACACCATTAACATCAATGTCAGCCCCCAATAAAAAGCCACCATTGGCCTCAAATCCCGCAACTCGGGCACTTAATTGCTGCAAGCGTTCAAATGCCTCAATTACATAAGGCGAGCCAATTTGCGTGCGCTCAACATGCTTGAACGAACCGCAAGCCTCAATCGCAGAGTTACAACTAATAGGGACTGCTAATACTTCAATTCCTAGGTTTTTAGCCGCAAGCAAACAAAGGATATCACCACGCAAGTAGTTGCCCGTTTCATCAGACAAAAGAGGCCTATCACCATCACCATCAGTTGAAAAAATGGCATCAAGCTCATACTCTTTTTGCCAAGTAATTGCCTGCTCGATATCAGATTGACTCACAGCCTCAGTATCAATAGGAACAAAATTATCACTACGACCAAGACTAATAACCGTAGCTCCTAACTTCTCAAACAAACCTGAATACAAGTCACGCCCAGCACTTGAATGCTCATAAATGCCAATACGCTTTCCCTTTAGTGTGTTCTCATTAAATATTTTTAGGTAACGTGCAGAGTAATTATTCGCCGCTCGTTCAGATACTTTAGGTAACACAACAGTAATCAGTTCAGGCAATATGACATCAGCAGTTAATATTGCTATTTCATCCGATTTACTGATTTCACCGTCAGGGCGATAAAATTTAAGGCCATTTCTATCAAATGGAATATGGCTCCCTGTTACCATAATAGCTGGAATACGGTCAGCCATTGAAGTAACCGCTAGAGCAGGCGTAGGAATAACACCGTAATAATCAACCTCAACTCCAGCCAATTTTGCAGCAGCAATACAAGCAGTTGCAATTTCAGGGCTGCTTGGGCGATTGTCAATAGCTAGCGCCAAACGGTTAAAGCAAAAGCTTTGCCGCATCACTTTGATAAAAGCCAGAGTAAATGCCGCGCAAACCTCTGGATTAAAATCAACGACTAAACCACGCGCACCACTAGTGCCAAAGGAAATGCCACTAGTTTTTATGATATCTGAAACGATTGGTTTACTCATTTTTCAGACCTGCCGTATCTGTCTTCAAAGCGCACAATATCATCCTCTCCTAAATAAGCCCCTGATTGCACTTCAATTAACTCTAATGGTACTTTCCCAGGATTTTCTAGTGCATGTACAACACCAACTGGAATATAAGTGGATTGGTTTTCGGTCAGTAACATTTCCTTATCACCATTGGTAACTTTGGCTGTCCCGGTTACCACAATCCAATGCTCAGCTCGGTGATGATGCATCTGGATAGATAACTTTTCCCCAGGCTTAACCGTAATACGCTTAACTTGAAAGCGGTCTCCACGATCAATAGAATCATATTTACCCCAAGGGCGGTAAACTTCGCGGTGATGTTGCCATTCGCTGCGCTGCTCTGCTTTAAGCTGCTCTACAACTTGTTTAAGTTGCTGCACTTCAGACTGTTTCGCCACTAAAATAGCATCTTTGGTTTCGACAACAACAACACCATCTAAGCCAATGGTCGTGACTAGTTTCTCAGAAGCGTGTACATACGTGTTACGGGTATCGACATTGATCACATCTCCGCGGCAAGCGTTGCCAAGCTCGTCTTTTTCAGACACTTCCCACAACGCAGACCAACTGCCTACATCACTCCAACCACAATCCATGGGAATAACCACAGCTTGGGTAGTTCTCTCCATTACCGCATAGTCAATCGAATCATCAGGACATGCTTCAAAAGCAGCTTTATCGACACGAACAAAATCCAAATCAGACTGTGTTTCAACCATCGCTTGCTTACAAGCTGTGAAAATTTCTGGACACAGCTCATTTAGTTCTTTCAAATATGTGCTGGCTTTAAATAAAAACATACCACTGTTCCAGTAGTACTCACCCGAAGCCACGTAATCTTTCGCCGTGGCTAAATTAGGTTTTTCAACAAACTTAGCAACTGAAAACCCCAAATTATTACCTTGGACATCGCCACGTTTAATATAGCCATAGCCTGTTTCAGGAGCTGTGGGCACAATACCAAACGCCACTAACTTGTCAGCCTGAGCAAAAGGCACAGCCTGCGCTACAGATGTACAAAATGCAACTTCATCATTAATCACATGATCAGCAGCCAACACTAAAAGCAGAGGATCATCACCAATTTTCAATGCTTGCATTGCAGCAAGAGCAATTGCTGGTGCTGTATTACGTCCAACAGGCTCCAATACAATGCCACTAGTTTTAATGGCATTGGCACGAAATTGCTCAGCGACATTAAATCTATGTTCTTCATTACAAATAACCATGACTGGTGCATGCTCAATTCCCTTTAAACGATGCACGGTGGTTTGCAGCATAGAATGACTGCCGAGTAGTGTTAAAAATTGTTTGGGGAATTGTTGGCGTGAAAGCGGCCATAAACGCGATCCTGAGCCACCAGCCATGATCACAGGTAAAATCATTTATTATCCTTAATAAGCAATCAGTGTATTTTATTGCACCCATTAAGAAATATCATAGTTTAAAATTTTCTATATAGGCAACTTAAATATATAATGAAAAACCACATTCAAATTAAATAAATTACAGTTTCTTGTGACATTAAAACTATTTTTATCTATGTTACCTATAACCTTACTCAGCTAATGCATTTAAAATCCTTTCACAAGATAATCCATCACCGTATGGATTATGGGCAAAACTCATTTCGGTATATACGTCAATATCATTTAGCAATACCAAAAGCCCAGCTACGATTTTATCAACATTTGTGCCTACTAATTTAACGGTACCTGCAGCAACAGCTTCGGGGCGTTCTGTTGTATCACGCATCACTAATACAGGTTTCCCCAGCGAAGGAGCCTCCTCTTGGATTCCACCCGAATCAGTTAAAATAATATAGCTACGCATCATTAAATAAATGAATGGCAGATACTCTTGAGGCTCAATCAAAATAATATTTTCGATACCACCTAAAATGCGGTTAACTGGCTCACGTACATTAGGATTTAGGTGCATTGGGTAGAGAATCTGCACATCAGGATTGGCTTTAGCTGTGATAGCTAAAGCTTCACATATTCGTTCAAACCCATCGCCAAAACTTTCGCGGCGATGTCCAGTAACCAAAATTAACTTTTTTGTCTCATCTAAAAATGAGAACCGAGAGGCTAATGTAGCTTGCAGAACACTATTTTGTTCAATCTTATTTTTTACCATAAGTAGCGCATCAATTACAGTATTTCCGGTAACGATTATGCTATCTTCAGCATAGTTTTCTTTAATCAAATTTTGCTTAGATGTTTCGGTAGGTGCAAAATGGTATTTTGCCAATGCACCAGTGAGCTTGCGATTTGCTTCTTCAGGCCATGGAGAATAAATGTTCCCTGTGCGCAAGCCTGCTTCGACATGTCCTACAGCAATTTGCTCATAATAAGCAGCCAAACTGGCAGCAAAGGTAGTTGCAGTATCGCCATGTACTAACACAACATCAGGTTTAAATTCTTGTAGAACCGGTTTTATCTCAAGCAAAATACGGGCTGTAATATCATTTAATGTCTGCCCAGCCTTCATAAGATTCAAATCATAATCTGGTTTAATCTCAAATAATGATAATACTTGATCTAGCATTTCACGATGCTGGGCGGTGACACAGACTTTCGCCTCAAAACGTTCATCAGCAGCTAAAGCATGTACCACAGGTGCCATCTTTATTGCTTCTGGCCGGGTACCAAATACCGTCAACACTCTCTTTTTTAACATATCAATAGCCTTTTAAATTCACTTTTAAGTAGCTGTTCACCAGATTACGAAATCTGACATGCTTAAAGGATTTGAGAAAGGAACTAATTGTTCTTACTCACCAGCTTTTGATTCATCTTCACATTTAACTTAAAACTAATTTTCCTGCCAACTTATACAATGCGATACTCACCTTATCGAACTCCAATATTTAACCGATAATACAATAAAGCACCTATCACCAAACATCCTAAACTTGCGGCCAATAATACATCTTACAGTAATATCCACTGAGCCACCGCCGGACTAACTTTTCAAAATATTGTAATATGGTATTCAAAATTAGGCGTGTACAAACATTCACCTTGTGGGCATCTATTTACATTTAAAAGGTAACCGCCAAATTCAATGTAACAGCATCTTGATCTTTCTTTGACAAACTCACCTTACTTGTCATCGGCCACCTAATCCCGACTAGTGGGTCATCCCAATGGATTGAGCCTTCACTCTGCGGTGAATAGTAATTGGTTGTTTTATACAAAAACTCGGCCGTCTCTGTCAGAGTAACAAAGCCATGCGCAAATCCTTCCGGGATCCACAGCTGTCGCTTGTTTTCTCC